>NZ_CP012333.1:3600000-3937500 GCF_001263205.1 Labilithrix luteola | reverse complement strand
GCGTCTCCACCGAGAAAAGCTCGCGCGTGAGCTGCTCGGCCGTAGGGAGAATGTGCGAGGAATTCGCCTTCTTCAGCGCGGCGAGCCGCTCATCCAGCGCGCGCTTGGCTCGGCGTGCATAGGCGGCGTCCGTGAACGCAACCCGACGCGACTCCATGGGCATGCGCTCTTCGGGCAATCGCTCGATCAAGCGGATGATGTGCCAGCCGAACGTCGTCTCCACGATCCCGCTCGTCTCCCCAGGGTTCGCTATCGCGTGTGCCCCCTGCGCAAACGGCAGGACCATCTGCCCCGGCCCCTCCGTCACCGCACCGGTCGCGGTGAAGGGGGGAAGACGCTCCACGACGATCTCCACGCCTGGCGGATGGGGCGCGGCTTCGGCCTTCGCCTTGAACTCCGCTTCGTCCGTGGCGGTCAGCACCTCGGCGCGCAGTGTCTCGGCGAACGCCCGATCTTGCGCCTCGAGCGCAGGAGTCAGTTCCTTGGGGCGCTTTACGAGCACGTGGATCGTGCGGACCGCAACCGGGCGATCGACCTCACGCCAGTAGTCCAGGCTGAGCGCGGCCACCTCCTCGTCGGTCGGCGGCCCTGCGAGCTTTGCTTCGGCGAGCAGTTTGTCGGCGGTCAAGCGCGCGCGCGACGCGGTGAGCCGCCACGAAGGAGGCGTCGATCGGTCGAGGCCACGCTCACGCGCTGCGTTCGCCGCGATCGCGTCATCCAGCAGGCGGTGCAGCGCTTCACGGGGCGTAACGCGCTGTTCGGCAGCCACCTTCGCCACGAGCGAGACCGGAATCGTCTCCGCTCCGACACGCGCGGCGACGTCTCCACCGAGCGATGCCAGCTCGTTCTTCGTCGTGGTCGCCTTCTGGCCGCAAGACATCACCGAGAACGCGGCCAAGAGCGCTCCCATCGTCCGTTGCACGGCTCGGCTCGTCCGCCTCACAGGCTGGCCCCCGGGCGGACGATCTGGACGCCCGCACGGAGTGCGACGGCGCCGATGACCAAGAAATAGAGCGCTTCGACGTCGTTCGAGCGCGTCAGGGCGAGCGCTCCGAACGTGAACGCAGCCGCAGCTCCCAGCACGAGCAGGACTGCAAGGACGTCGAGGACCTGCATTTCCCCGAAGATAACTCAACGCGAGAGCGACAGCACCACGCCAGCACCGCAGAAAACGACGAGCAGAAGCACCCAGGGAAGCGCGCGCCGGAGCCGAACGCGCCGAGCCGCTGGCACGCGCGTCGCGTGACGGGCCAACGCCAGGTCGGTCAACGCCGAGAGAACCGCGATCCCGCACACGACGGTGACGAGTCGGACCAGAACCGCTCGCTCCGGAACGGCGATGCCCCAGCCGATGAGCTGCATGCCGAGGGCAATGACGACACCGCCGATGACGTACGTACCGTCCCCGCCTGGCAGCTCCGACCTCGGTTTGAGCGCCGTGCCCGCCACGATTCTCGATGCGGCGTCGGTGTTCGGACGGAGCGCCGGTCCGGCAGAGGCAAACGCGAAGAGCGCCCAGCCTACGATTCCGAGGACCCCGCGAGCCGAGTCGAGGCGCGCCGACGAGAGCGCCGTCGGAACGAGCGCCCAAACGATGGCACTCGACAAGACAAAGCCCCACACCGACCAGATGCGCGCCCACTTGGGGCCCGTGAAGGATCGAACGAACCTGGCGAAGCGGCTGGGCGGTTCGGACGACGCGTTTCCGGACGACGCGGCTTGGCCGACGATTCCGCCGAGCTCCACGAGCGGCGCGGTGGCGAGAGCGATCACGCCCGTCAAGGCCGCGATCTTCGCGACCCCTGATGCATCACGTGCCCACGCAGCCGGGGCCACGGTGATCGCCCAGGCGTAGAGCCCGGGAATCGCGGCTTGCGCCGAGGCGCCGAGCTCGGAGAGGCGCAGGAGAACGACGCTTCTTCTTCGCTCGACGGGCTCGGCAGGCTCGTTCATGCGATCAGGTCGAGAGTCTGACGAGCCGTCCGGGAGAAACGAGGCCCGCTTCCGCTTCGACTTCGCGAGCCGCCTCGAGGCCGAGGGAACGCCAGAGATCCTTGTCGAGGAGCTGACTCGCGCGGACGTTCTGCGTGGCCGCGAGCATCACGCCCTTGATACCGGGGTGCTTTTCCTCGAGGTCGTTCAACATCGTGCCGACGATCTTGCGCTGCAGGTTGTCCTGCGAACCGCAGAGGTCGCACGGAAGGATCGGGAATTCCTTCTCGCGAGCGAATGCCGCGACGTCTTCTTCCGCGCAGTACGCGAGCGGGCGGATGACGACGTTGCCGTCTTGGGCGATGAGCTTCGGCGGCATCGCGCCGAGCTGGCCGGCAAAAAAGAGGTTCAGCAGGAGGGTCTGCAGAATGTCGTCTCGGTGGTGGCCGAGCGCGATCTTCGTGCAGCCGAACTCCTTGGCGACGCGATAGAGGATGCCGCGACGGAGCCGCGAGCAGAGGGAACAGAACGTCTTCCCCTCGGGGATCTTGTCGGTGACGATCGAGTACGTGTCCTCCTCGATCATCGTGAAATCGTAGTTCTCCGCGCGCATGTAGTTGCGGAGCCGATCGGCGGGGTACCCGGGGTGCCCCTGATCGATGTTCACGACCTTGAGCTCGAAGCGAATCGGCGCGCGACGCTGCAGATCCCGAAGCAAGTGCAGCATCGTGTAGCTGTCCTTGCCGCCACTCACGCACACCATGACGCGATCGCCATCGGCGAGCATCTGGAAGTCCATGATGGCGCGGGACAGGGAGCGCGTGAGGCGCCGCTCGAGCGTGTGACCTGCGTCCATAACGATGGCAGACGGCTAGCAGCTCGCCTTGGGGTGGGCAAGCTGCGCTCCGTTCATGATCGCTCGCAACCGCGCGGACGCGCTCTCTTCAGGAGAAAGCGCGTCCGGCGAGACGAGCTCAGCGGCGGCCCTTGGGGGCCTTCGCGGGCTTGGAAACGGGGGCGGCGGGCGCCTTGGCCGCAGGCTTGCGGCCCTTCACAGCCGAGGCGGGCTTCGAGGCGACGGGCTCGGGGACGACGACAGCCTTCGCAGTCTTGGCCGCCTTCTTCGGCGCCTTCGCGGGCGCGGACTTCGGCGCGGGCGCAACGGCCTTCGCGATCGTCACGGTCTTCGGAGCGGCCGCCTTCGTCGTCTTCTTCGAGGCGCGCGCACGGGCCGGAGCCACCTTCGCGACCGAGGGGGCCGACGGCGGAACCACGGGCGCTGCCGTCACGGGAGCGTCGCTCGACTTCTCGATGATCTCGAGGAACGTGAGCACGCCGTGACCGGTACCGCCCTTGGGATCCCAGCCGCGGACGCGATCGCCCATGGCCGGACCGGCGATGTCACAGTGGATCCAGTTCGAGACGTTGCCGATGAACTCGCGGAGGAAGAGCGCCGCGCTGATCGAGCCACCCCAGCGATCGCCCGTGTGCTTGAGATCGGCGCTGTCGCTCTTGAGCTGATCCTTGAGGTCCTCGAGCAGCGGCATGCGCCACATGCTCTCGCCGCTACCCTTGATCGCCTTCTGGAACTCGTCGGCGGCGTCCTCGTTCGAGGCGTACCAACCGGAGCAACCGTTGCCGAGCGCCACGACGCACGCGCCGGTGAGCGTCGCGTTGTCGATGAGGAGGTCCGGCTCGAGGTCACGCGCGTACGCGAGGGCATCGGCGAGGATCAGGCGCCCCTCGGCGTCGGTGTTGATGATCTCGACACTCTTGCCGTCGAGCGACGGCCAGATGTCGCCGGGGCGGTACGAGCCGCCGTCGGGCATGTTTTCCGCGGCCGCGAAGATGCCGTGCACCTCGACGTTCGGCTTGAGACGACCGACCGCCGCCATGAGGCCGACGACGTTCGCCGCGCCGCTCATGTCGTGCTTCATCTCGCCCATGCCGGCAGCCGGCTTGATCGAGAGGCCGCCCGAGTCGAACGTGATGCCCTTGCCGACGATCACGATCTTGCGCTTCGCACCCGCCGGCACCCACGACATGTGGCCGAGGCAGGGCTTGTGCTCGCTGCCCTGGCCGACGGCCTGGAGCAGCTTCATTCCGCGCTTCTGGATCTCCTTGTAATCGAAGATCTGGACCTTCAGCCCCGCCTCTTTGCCCGCCGTGACGGCGGCCGCCGCGAGGGTGTCGGGGTAGATCTCGTTCGGCGGCTCGTTCGAGAGGTCGCGCGCGAGGTTCACGCCGAGGGCAACGGTCTGACCGATGTCGACCTGCTCCTTCGCGTCCTTCGGCGTCTCGCCAGCGAGACAAATCGCAACCTGGCCGAGCTCTGCCTTCGGGCGACGATCGCCCGTGAGGTACTTCGTGAATCGGTACGCGCCGAGCTCGAGGCCTTCGGCGACCTCGCGGAGGCGACCTTCGAGACCGACCGGCAAGCCGAGCACGAGGCGCTTGGCCTTGTCGGCGTTGGCAGCGCGCGCAGCCTTCGCGGCGAACGTACGGAGGTCGGCGACGCTCAGCTTCTCGACGTCACCGAGACCGATGACGAGAAGGCGGTCGGCCTTGACGCGACCCAGCGTGGACAAGGACAGCTGCTGGTCCTTCTTGCCCTTGAAGTCCTCCTTCTTCTGGAGGCGGGTCAGCGCTCCGCCGAGCGCGCGATCGAAGCCATCGAGCGGCGAGAGGTCGTTCTTCTTCTTCGACGCGCCGGTCGAAGGAACGCCGACGACGATGAGGTCGCCAGTCTCGCGCGAGGGCAGAACAGAACGAACGGTGATCTTCAGGGGCATCGAGCCGTGGCCTCCCGGACCGGAAATAGGGGCCCCGGTTATACGGCACACGTACACGTGCGGGATACAAGAAAAGGGCCGACACCGGCCCCTCCCAACCCGCACGAATAGCCCTGACGCGGTGTGCCGACTGGTCCCTCGCTGGCTCCGCGTCTCCCCCGCCGTCCATCACCGGCCCCGCTAAAAAGCGAGGCCTGACGAATCAGGCTGCCCTCGAGCGATCAGCCGATCATTCGCTCGTGCTTGCCGAGGGCGAGCGGCATCGACATGCGCGGCTCGGGGACCTCGGCGAAGACAGCACGTGTCGGAATTCCGTCAACCGACAGAGCGACGATCGTCGGCGAGCCTTTGTAGACCCAGAGCACCTTGCACGGGAGCGCGTACTCGACGCCGGTGATGGCATCCGCCGTGCGGAGGATCACTTGCGCGCCCGCAGGCACCACCGACGCGCAGCTGACGACGACCGCCGCCGCGCTGACGCTCCTCACCTCGACGGGGAGGATCGTGCCGTCGCCGATCATCTGCGCCGGCAGAGCACTGCGCGGTCGATCGACGGGCCCGACGGCGGGCACGTCGAGATCGCCCGTCACGAGCTGCATGAGGGACAACAGCTCGATCTGCTCGCGCGGCGCGAGAGGCTCGCCGAGCGACGCATTGCGTGCCTTGAGTTCCCAGAAGCGAACCAGAAAGTCGAGCTTGTCGATCAAGGCACACCTTCTAGGGCGAAGTACTGCGGCGTGTTCTTTCGAGAGAATGTCTTCGAGAGAAACGCGCCGCCCGCTTGGTGGCTTTCACGCGAGAGACTGAACCGAATCGATGCGAAGCATGTGCCACGATCGGCCCATTTGGTTGGACGGCCGAAGCGGTCGAAAGTTTCGTCCGTGCCATCAACACGTGCGCCTGGACCGCGCGGTCCGATCGCAAAACGTGTTCTCCCATTCGAGCACGTCAGGAAAAACGCCCCGCCACATGCGCACGGCGAGACGCGACGCCGCCCACGCTGTCGAATAGTTGCGAGGACTATGTCTGCGCCGTCATGCCCTGCGATTTACGCACTCGATGGAAGGCTTCTTGCCGGCGGCGCGTCGGTTGAGCCAGAGTGGAGGCATGGCACCGACGTTGGCGACGCTCCGAGCGCGGCGCACCAGTCTTTCGCGCCATTCGCGCGGACGACGAGCAATCGCGTCGCTTGCTCGGGTGGCTTCGTTCGCCATGCTCTTCGCGGCTGCGACGGGCTGCGCGGAACCCAAAGTGTCGCTGTCGACCGGGCCTCGGGAATACACCGAGAGCGACTATGCGCAGGTCCTCAAACGATGGACGCGGGACAAGAGCCTCGTGACCCTGAGCGAGCTCGACACACTCCTCACCGTCACGTCGACGTTCGAGTCTTGGGACTTCCGATGGGCCTACGTCGTGAAGTACGCGAACGACTATCGACTCACCGTCGAGCAGCGACGCACGCTTCTCGAGAAGACGCTCTCCGAGACACTCGATAGCCACCGCTTCTACGTCGCGCTCTACGGCACCAAGCCCCGATGGAGTGATCTCACGCGCGCGAATTCGGCGTGGATCGTCCGCCTGATCGACGAAGAGGGAAACGAGACGGCCCCCTTGTCGATCGAGCTCATCGAACGACCCGGTCCGCTCGAGATTCGCTACTTCCCGTACACCACGGTGTTTCGGAACGTCTTCCGCATCAAGTTCCCGACCACCACCCCCGACGGGCGCGCGACGATCTCGCCGAACGCGCGTTGGTTCGGTCTGCGCTTCGCCGGCGCCGAGGGAAATGAAGAGCTTCGATGGGTGCTCGAAGACGAGCCCATCAAGCGCACGGCCGACGGACGCGACGGACGCGCAGCCACGCCCGTCGCTCGCTGAAGGCGTTCGCCCCCTACATTCCAGCGAGTACTTCGACGAGCGGCGGGCACGTCACGAGCAACTCGTGCGCGAGCATGCGATCGCCGAACATGATGAGCGCGCCGCCTGCACCCGCACGCGCCGTGACCGGCGCAGCTCCGGCACCGAGGACTTCGCCGGCGAAGAGGAACTCACCGGACCCCACGGCGCCCTGAACCTTGCCGTCCTGCACGAGCTCGAGCTCACCGACGCCGACGAGCATCAGACCAGGCACGGGACAGCCGGCCTCGACCACGACTTCGCCGGGCTGCAGCGGGCGAACGTCGAGCCGACCGACGATCTGCTCGCGTAGCGCCGCGTCGAGCCGCTCACCGAGCGGTCCAATGGTGATGCCGACGAGGGTCTGGATTCGATCGGCCGCCGCGCGGAGATCGTCTTCGACCCACGGGATCGAACGGAACGCATCGTCGACGTCGGACGCACTCCACGTGGCGAGACGGCCCTTGTCTCCGGCACAGATGAGGCGCATCGGAACGCCCTCGTCGGTCGTGCCGCGCGCACGCAAAACGGCGCCCTTGTCGAGCCGAACCGCGGGCGCGTCGACCATGGTGGCGGCAACGTCGAACGCGCCTTCGAGGACGAAGGCGAGCGCGAAGTTGCTGACCTCTTCACCTTCGGCGAGCTCGCTGAGCGTCGCCGCATTGGCGAACGCGACGCGCGCATCGTCCGGCAAATCCGAGAACGCTTCGACGTCCTCGAGGTCGAGCTCCGCAGGCGCTGGCGCGGCAGGGGCCACGACGGCAGGCGCCGGTTCGACGGGCGCCACCACCGCAGGCGGCGGAGGCGCCACGACAGGCGAAGGCGCTTCGACCGGCGCAGGCGCGGCCTCGACAGCGGGCGGCGGCGCGGCGATGGTCTCGACGGGCGGCGGAGGTGCAGCGGGCACTGCGGCAGGCAGCGTGAAAGCAGGGACTTCTTGCGCCGCACTGGGCGGCACCGCCGTCGAAATGGCAGGCGCAGTCACGACCGGCGTAGGCAGCGGCGCGGGTGCGAGCGTGGGTGCAGCCGCCGCTTGGGGTCGCGGGGGAACCGGCGGCGGCACGCGGCGCGGCGGAAGCGGCGGGGGCTTCGCGGGCGAGGGTCGAAGGCTCGCCGTCGGCGGCGCAGGAGGCGCGGGAGGCGCAGGCGCAGGAGGCGGCGGGGAGACGACCGGCACCGAAACCTCGATCCGCTGCTCGGAGCGCTTCTGGGCGAGCTGATGCGAGCGAACGCTGGTGACGACTTCTTCTTCGTCTTCTTCGCGGAAAAACTGCGGAACCGACCCGGTGCCCGAGGGCGCGGGGACAGACGGAGCGGCGGGCGCAGGGGCCGGCATCGGTGCGGGAGGCGGCGGAGCGTGGGGATTGGAGGGTCGACCGCTCTCGTCCCACGGGTTGAAGATCCCAGCGTGCATCACGTCCGCGGGCGGAACGGAGGGCACGTGCGGCGGAGGCGCTTCGGTCGAAACGTCGTTCGGAGCCGGGGGCAGCGCATGGAGCTCACCCTCGCTCGTCTTCGCCTCGTCGCGGAAACGTGGACTCTTCACCGTCTCGGTGGGGAACGACGGCAGGGCGGGCGCCGCCAGGACGGGGCTGTCGTACGCCGGTAGGCCACTCACACGGATGTCGATGTCCAGCGGCGCGTCGATGGTCGTCGGCTCCTCGGCCGACTCGATCGGCGCAGGCGCGGCGGGCGCGACCGAGGCGCTGTTCGCCATCCAATCCGTCAACTCGGCGGCGAAACGCGCCAGTTCGAGCGCGCGGTCGTCGTCGCTGGCGTCACCGGCGGCTTGGGCAGCTCTTCTCAGCCAAACGACGGCGTCGATGCGCTCACCGCGTTTCCACAACGTGTCCGCGGTTTGCAGTCCCCAGACCACGTCTTCGGCATCGGTATTTTTGGCAGGCGGAATCAAGCGCATTACGCGAGGGAGGAAGGATAGCCGGTGCCGCTCGCTCACGGCAAAAGCAACGTGAGTGTCCCGTCTTCGGAAGGTACGAGGAGGCTTCCGTCCCCCAACATCGTCAGCGGCGCGTCGACATCGGCGCCTGTTTCGAAGCGCCACCGTAACGCTCCGTCGGAACCGACCGCGTAGGCGGCGTCGTCCTGGGCACCGAAAAAGAGGGTGCCTGCGCGGTCCTCCAGCGGTCCACCGTGGATGCCAAATTCCGCCGCGCCGGTTCCCCGCACCGGGTATGCACCCCGCACCTCGCCCTCGGGAGACACACGTACGACCCGCGGGACCGGCCCATACGTGCCGGCGAGCACGTCACCGTTGCGAGCCACCGAGAGGACACCTCGGACGAATCCGCCAACGTCGGTTCGCCACACGATTTTGCCCTGACGATCCAGCTTCACCACGTCGCTCTTGTCCGTCCCGACGTAGATCGAGCCGTCGTCGGCGATGGCCGCCGACCCGTCGACGTCCGCACCGAGATCGACCGACCAGAGGAGCGCGCCTCCAGGTCCGATCGCGTGCACGTGATCGTCCTGCGAGCCGACGATGATCGTCCCCTCGTCCGTGAGCGCCGGTGACGTGAACACCTTGCCCTTGGCCGGAAAACGCCAGGCGATCTCGCCGCCGCGCCGAACGGCATAGACCGCGGAGCCGGCCGCCACGACGACGAGGCCGTCCTTCGTGAGCACCGGCCCCGTATCCGCCTCGCCTTCGAGATCGAGTCGGAAGATCACCTTCCCCTTCGGGTCGATGGCGACGAGCTTCTTCGCGTCGGTGCCGACGTAGACGGTGCCGTCGTCGTGGACCAAAGGTGCAGAGTACACCCGATCACCGAGCGGCACGCTCCACTTCACCGCGCCGCCGTCACGCGCGAGCGCGACGAGCGATCCTTCGAGCGTGGCGACGTAGAGCGTCGCCTCGTCGGGTGACGTCGTGACCTGCGCGGTGATCGGGCCTGGAAGCTTCTGACGCCAACCAACCTTCGGCGTGCTGGGCCCTGTCGCCGAAGCTCGATGAACGTGTCGCGCGCATCCGTGCACCATGCGCGGCGCGCCTTGGGGGACGAACGCATCCGGTGGAGGCGAAGGTCCACGAAGGCTCGCGGCGAACGGCCCCGCGTCGATCGACGCACTCACACGAGCAACACCGCTCGCAACCGCCGAAGGCAATGCCTGCGGTCGCTGCTGAAGACGCATGACGACCGCGACGACAACACACGTCGCGAGCGCTGCGGCGGGAAGCGCGCGCGCCCCTCTCACGAGCGAATCCTCTCAGCGCGGCTTGCGCGCCGTCCGAAGACGTTGCTCGGATTGGCGAGCTTCGATGACGCCAATCGCGTGCGCGGTCTCGCCGGGCATGCGGCGCGCGAGCCAACCGATCAGTGTGAGGCCCGCCGTCCGCGTGGTCTCGGGCATGTGCGGCTCACGCAAGAGACGCGTGATGTCGCTGATGAGCCGAGCGCGCTCGCACTCGTCCGGCAGCTCGTCACAGAGCTTCGTGGTCTCGCGACCGGTTCGCGATTCGTAGAGGGCCTCGATCGACAACTCAGACGCTTTGCGCGAAGAAGAAGGCACGAGAGAACTGGAGTTTACCCCTTTGTCTCGGCTCGTCGAATTTGACGTGGTCCTCACGGTTCGGAGCCCACGGCCGCCCTTCGCTTTCGTGCCCTGGCTCGTCCCCTGGCTCGTGCCCTGGGCCGGTGTACGCTTTTGCGTACGCTTGTCCGCAATTGTGGGGGTCGCTTCCACTGCGTGCCTATCTCCCAACGAAAACTTCACGCGGCGCCTTCATGCGACAGGGCAAAGAGGGGGCGAAAACCGATCACGAAGACCTTCCCGAACCGAACGCGTGCCGCGTGCTGTGACCATCACCAGACAGCCGTGTGCGAGAGGCGGTCGGCGCCAAACGCATCTGAACACCTGACGGCGGCTCGCATAGCGCAACGGCCATCTCGTGCAAGGCCGGAACGCGCATGAGACGAACGATAAAACTGGTCTGATTCATGCTTTTAGGCACCGCGTTGCGTTGCCGGCACACGACGCGACGCTGCATCGACGAGAGAGAGCGGCGCTGATGCAACGCGCCGTCGCGGCATGCCAGGCAGCATGCCAATGCGTCGTTCGGTTCGCAGGCAGGACAGCTGGCGTCGTCGAGCGAGGGTGCGACAGCTCCGCCTGAACGGCTTGTTACCGTACCGGGGCTGCGCTCGAGCTCGCGTCAGGGCTCGATGCATCCGGCGCTTCAGGCGCGGCTGCATCGGAATCGGGCACCGGCGGAAGCGGCGGCACGACCGGCGCCGCTTCCACTCCCCCGCATGCCGCTGCCAACGCGACGAGCACGCCCACCGCCACCACCATCCCCGCCCCGGTTCCTCGCATGGTCCGAGGAACGTAACTACTTGGCGACGAAGATGCGCGTCTGGCGTGCGGGGATCGTCGCGCTGGAGCCCGACACGTCCGCACCAGTCACGAGCTCCGAGAAAGAGCCGCCGGGAAGCGAGTGCACGGTCACCTCTGCGTCGCCACGATTCACCGCCACGTACACGGTGTCGCCGGTGGTGATGCGCGAATAGAGCCAGCTCTCCGTGCCGACCTCGAGCGTGGTGCGCGTTCCGCGTCGAAGTGCCGGATGCTTGCTGCGGATGTCGGCCAGCTTCGCGATGCGATCGCGGAGGTACGTCTGGTTCTGCGAGAGGCCGTCCCACTGCATGAAGCGGCGATTGTCGGGATCGCCCGCGCCGGGCAGACCTATCTCGTCGCCGTAGTAGACGAGCGGCGCGCCGCGGTTCGTGAAGAGAACCGCGAAGCCGTTGGCGACACGCTCGTAGGCCTCGCGCTCCGCGACGGCGGAGGGCCTTCCCGACCACGCGCGATCCTTGCCATCGGCCGCCTGGTTGTCGCCCCAGAGGCGGCTGTTGGCAGCGAGGTGGATGATGCGCGGCAAGTCGTGATTGCCGATGAACGTGCTCATCACGGAGCTCGCTCCGTAATAGTAGTCGTTCGAGTTCATGAAGTTCGCGAGGTCGTTCAGCGAACGCATACGCATGATGACGGTCTCGACGAGCTCACGACGGAGCGGGAAGTCGAACTGCCCGTCGAGCTTCGACGAAGGCTCGACGTAGCTCTTGATGAGGTCGCGGTTCCCGAAGTCGTACGTCTCGCCGACCATGTAGAAGCGCTGCTGCGGCGACTGCGTGGCGAGGATGTCGGTCTTCAGCTTCGCGCGGAGCGCGGTGAGCCAAGAGATGTCGACGTGCTTGATCGCGTCGGCACGGAAGCCGTCGACGCCGAAGCCGGAGGCATCTTGCGTCTGCTTGACCCAGGCGACGGCCTGCGCGACCGAGTAATCGCGCGCGGCCTGGTTCGTATAGTTCCAGTGCGGAAGATAATCGGTGAACCAGCAGCGTTGCGGGTCGTTGTCCCAGGAGCAATAGGCGCCGCCGCACACGCAATCGGGCGAGCCGTCCTTGCTGTTTGGCCAGAACCAGTCGTTGTGCTGCTGGAAGACCTGCGAGCTCGAGTGCACGTGCACCATCGCGTAGTCGAAGAGCACCTTGATGCCCTTGGCATGCGCGGCCGACACGAGGCCCTTCAGCTCGGAGAACGAACCGAAGCACGACTCCTGCGCGAGCGTATTCGGGTCGCTCGAGTCCGCCTTCGGCCAGTAGCCGTGGTAGCCCGAGTACATGTGATCGTCGCCGCCCTGTCCGCGCCCTGCCTCGTTGGGGTTGTCGAAGGGGACGGTCAGCCAGATCGTGTTGATACCGAGGCCCGTGAAGTAGCCGTCGTTGATCTTCTGCGTAACGCCAGCCCAGTCACCGCCCATGTAGTTGGCAATCGACTTGGCGCCCTCGCTGACGTTCGCAACCGTGCAGTCGTTGCCCGTATTGCCGTTCTTGAAGCGATCGACGAACGCGAAGTAGATGACCGAGTCGCGCCAGTCGAAGACGCCGGGAGGAAGCGCACCGTCTTCTTCGCAGATCGCCGGCTCGCACGTGGTGCCGGCGAAGAGGTTGTTCGTGTTGTTGTCGGTCCCGGTGACGGTGGGCTGGGAAGGGTCGACTTTCCAATCCGTTCCGTTGACGAAGAACTTGTATTGGACCGGCGCGTCGAAGGGCACGTTGACGTCCACCGTCCAGACGCTGCCTTGCTTCGTCATCGGCTTTCCGCTGACCCAGGTGTCCGGACCGCCGAAGTCACCGCGAAGCTCGACCGTCGATTCGCCTCCGAACGGATACGTGAACGCGTGGCTGCAGCGCTTCAGGGCATCAGGGCAAACGAACGGCTGCGCCGGAGTCTCCCCGTAGCCATAGCCATTGCCTCCCCCCTTGCCTGGATCGAATGCCCCTGAGTCGGGCGGGGAGCCGTAGTCCTTGTTGTCGACGTCCGAGCTGCCGCATGCGGGAAGCGATCCCGCGGCTGCGAGGAGCGACGAGCCGACGACGAAGCAGCCGGCCCAAGAAGAGAGGCCACGAACGCGAGAAACTTCACCGGAAGCGGGCATGAAGGCAGGGGCAGAATGGCGTAGGGCCCCGCTTTGTCAACTCATGCATGAGTCACGAGGCCGTCTCCCCGCCGGGCGAACCGCTTCCTCGCGGTCTTCCACGTCGCATTGACCGGCGCAACGACACTTCGCACCTCATCGTGAATGGAGGTGCGCGCCCATCGAAGTCTCGAGGCCGTGAATGCGCGAAGCGACGGGCTGTCGGGCGCCGCGCCGCCTCCGAGCACGACCGAAGGAGAGCCCCGCAAAGGAGCCATCCTTCGCTGGCTTCGGATCGCGGGCTTCCTGGCCTGCCTCGCCCTCTTTGCGCACGCGCTGGCAAAGTCCGACCTGGCGGCTGCCTGGGCGCGCATCCGCGAGATAGGTCCGGTGGTCCTCCTCGTTCTCGTCCCCTTCCCTTTCGCCATCGCGAGCGACACTTGGGCTTGGCAACGCCTCCTCCACGCCCTCGACCGCACGCCACCGCTTCGACGCCTCTTTCGGGTGAGGCTCGCGACGGAGGCGGTCACGAACAGCGCGCCCGCCGGCGCCATCTGGGCCGAAGCGCTCGCGCCGGTCCTCGTGTCGGTGAGCACGGGCACGCCCGTCTCGGACGTGTTCGCCGCCTCGACCGCGAAGCGGTGGCTCGTCGTGCGCATCCACGGCATCTACGTCGCGCTCGCCGCCACCTTCGGTGCGGCCGCGATCCTGCACGCCTCGGAGCACCTGCTCGGCAGTCACGCGCTGTTGCCCATCGTGTACGTGAGCGCCGGCGTCCTCTTCTTGTCGTCGTTCGGCATCGAGGCCGTCGCGGCACGTGGTCAGATCGCAGGGAAGGTCTCGCGCTGGCTCGGGCGTCGACGGTTCGCGAGCGTCCAGAAGTGGATCGAGGAGCGCCATCACCACTTCGCCGCCGCGGACGTGCAGCTCGCGCGGCTCTCCTCCGATCGCCGCGCCACGCTCGTCGCGAGCGCTCGCGTGGCGATGCTGTGGTTCTTCGAGGGGCTCGAGACGTACCTCATTCTGCACTTGCTCGGTGCTCCCCTCAGCCTGGTCGAGGTGATGTCGTTCGACGCCGCTCTCTCGATCGTGCGCTCGGCTGCGTTCTTCGCACCGGCCGGCATCGGCGTGCAGGATGTCGGCTACCTCGCGGTTCTCGAGGCGTACGGCGTGCCGAACGCACACACGATCGGTCCTGCCTTCGTGGTGCTCAAGCGCATGAAGGAGGCCGTGTTCATCACGCTCGGCTTCGCCATGCTGGCGACGTTCAAGAAGCGAACGGCGAAGTAGACTGCTCTAAGGACAGGCGCTCTCGGGTGGTACGAAGACGTGCACCCCGAAGGCATCCGCGTCGATCGTGATCGCTTGACCCGAGGGGGTGACGCGTGCGCCTGTCACGACGTCGACGAGCTCGGACGCATTCGGTACCGGCACGGACACCGGCAACGACGGACGCCTGCTCAGAGCGACGATCGCAACGTCCGACGGCGAGCCGGTCTTCGGATCGGCGGCGAGCTCACGCGCGAAGACGAAGCGCTCCGCGTCGGCCACGATGGTGCGGAGCGTACCTCGACGCAACGCGCGCGAACACGAACGTGCGCGACCGACCTTGCGCACGAGATCACGCGTCGCGATCTGCGCGTCGATCAAGTCGGACTCGGCGGGCATGACACGCCGGCAGTCCGGATCGCTCTTGCCAGCGAGCCCCACTTCGTCGCCGTAGTAGAGGACGGGGGCTCCGGGGATGGTGAGCACCGTCGCGAGCGCCACGCGCTGCTTCGCGTAGACGACGGGATCGAGCGGCTGCGGAGCGGGCGCCCACGTGTCGCCGCCCTCGTTGCCCGCGCTCACCGACGCGAAGCGCGCGACGTCATGATTGCCGATCATCCGTCCCATGAGCGCGCCCGAGCCGGCCCATGCCGTTTCGCCCGCGCGATAGCTCGCTTCGACGTCGCTCATCGACCCCTGCTCGGTGGCGAGCACGCTCCGCAGCGTCCACATGAATGGGAAATCGAAGCTCCCTCCGAGACCGAACGGGCCGAGGTCGTAGCGGAGGACCTCGTAGTTTCCAGGCCCCGTGAAGTTCTCGCCGAGGATGTACGGCTCGTTTCCCGGATGCCGATAGCGGTCGCGCACGGCCTTCACGATCCGACGCGTTCCACTACGCGGCATCATCGGCACCGCGTCGATGCGAAGGCCGTCGGCCCCGAAGCGATCGAACCACCAGCGAACCTCGGCGGTCTGCGCGCGTGCCGCCTCGAGATTCGTCCAGTCGAGGTCCGGTAGGTAGGGAGCGAACCAGCACGTCTGCGCGTGCGTGCCCCAATCGCAGCTGCCCTGGCCACACACGCAATCTTGGGGAAACCAGTCCGGATGCGTGCTCGTCCAAGGGTGCTGCTGGTGGACGTGGTTGGGTACGACGTCGAAGAGCACACGCAAGCCTCGCCCGTGCGCGAAGCGCATGAAGTCGTCGAGCTCGCCCTCGGTCGTCATTCGCGCGTCGAGCGAGCGCGAGGAGATGGGCCAGTAGCCGTGATAACTCGTGTACGAACGCCCATCGACACCGAGAAATTCGCCGCTCGGGTTCGCATAGAGCGGCGAGAGCCACACCGTGTTCACGCCGAGCGCGTCGAGCTCCCCCGACTCGATCGCTTGGCGGAAGCCGGCAAGATTTCCACCGGCGCGTGAGGCAGGGGTCGCCGGCGTCGCGAGTGAACCTCGTTCGTTGCGAAAGCGATCGAGCACGACCTGGTACACGATGGCGTCACGTGGGTCCCACGTTGCCCCCTCGACCCAAACGGTGGCAACCGCCTCTTCCGCAGATGCGCCGCGGTCGTCACGCGCGTCGATCGCGAAGACCCATTTCCCGCGCGACAGTCCCTTACCTTCGAGAACGAGGGAGCCGTGCGACGGATCCGAGGACCTCACGGCGAGCGCCACGCCATCGGCCGTCTGCGCGCGAATGCTCGCGGGGTCGAGAGGCCTCGCCCCTGCGGCGAGGAACGTCGCCCGGATCGCGACGTCGCCTGAAGAAGTGGCGGAGACGTCGTCGACGCGAACCAGCGGCACGCTGCAATCGGGCACGCTCGCGAGCGACACCTCGTGCCCCTCGTACGTGGTGGTGAGCGGTTGATTTTCGTCGGTGAGCCAGACGCCGTCCTCGACGATCGCGTACGCGTGCTCGCCGGGGCTCGGCTCGAACGAAGCGACGCGAAATCCGTCGGCGTCGAGCTCGGGCGTCACGCCGGGCCTTTTCCAACCATCCCAATCGCCCACGATCTCGACGTGCGCGGCTTCGCTCGCCGCCTTTCGCCAGACGACGAGCCCACACGCGCGCGCGGGCGGGTTCGCGACCGGGTCGTCCGAACACGCTTGTGCGCCGACGAGGGCGGTCGCCACCGCCAGGCCTCCGACGAGCAGCGCACTTCGGCTCACGCGTGAGGTCTAACCGCACGCGAGCCGGGCCGCAAATGGCACCTCGAATCGGCTCAGCGTCGAACGAGACGACGAAGGCGTCGCGAAAAGCGCCGGCCTCGCGAGGCGAACAGCAAGTCCCTCCCGATCATCGCCGCCGCGACGGTCAGTCCCCCGAAGACAAAAAGACCCAACGACTCGATGAAGGGTCTCCGCACCTGACGGTGATGAGGCTGCGAAGCGGCCAGGCTTTCGAGCGCCTTGCGGTTGTTCGCGAAGACGTCGGGCTCCGCGTCGTCCAGCACGGGAGTGATGGGAATGTTGGACATACGCGACGGCGTTGCACGTGCCGATCCGATCGCGAGAGCAGCGCGAATCGCGGAGCGCGGCCTTGCCTCACGATGCAGATGCGCGCTTGCCACGGAACGCACGCTTCCGGTACGGCGGACCGCCCTACGGCTCGGGCTCCGTCGGATCGTGCGGGATCGGCATCGGATCCGGCTCGGGTTCGGGCATGGGTGGAGTGTGGGGCCTCGGAGCCGGATCGTCCGGACCCGGTAGTGGTTGGACGGCGGGGCGCATGGTCGCTTCCACGCATGCGATGTGCCGGAACAGCACGCTCGCGGTCGCTCACGAGCGAGCTACTTCGGGGGCGTCCAGGTCACGAGGCGCAGCGCACGAGGTAGCACGCGGTCCTTGCCGACCCCCATGTCGTCCGTGGTCCAGAGACGAACGCGCGCAGCGAGCAGACCGGCCTGGACGATGGCACGACGTTGCGTGACGCCCTGCACGTCGGTGGCGGAATCGGCAGGAAGAGGCGCGAGCGCAGTGCGCGCGAGGACACCGGCATCGCGTCCAATCGCGGTCCAGTACGTGGGGCGAACGCCGAAGCGCTCCATGAACTGGCGCACGTCGTCGTCGTGAGCCTCCTCCGGTCGCGTCGCGGCAACCGGCACGAGTCCAGCCGAAGCGCTCAACACGAGCACGCCCTTCGGAACCTCCGACGGAGGAACGCCGGCCTCGAGCGTGAGTGCCATCGGCTTGCCCTCGGCACTGCGTGGCCGCTGTTCGAGCACGCGCCGCACGTCGCGAAGGAGATCGCTCGCACATCCGCTCGGCCCCGAAACCAGCCACCCTTGCGCGCCCGAGGCAAACCACGCAGGCACGGGGAAGCGTGTTTTTCCGGCCTCAGCGAGCGCCAAGTCGCAGCGCGCGGGTGGCAGGAGCACGAGTCCGTTCTTCGCTTCGGCGGCCTTGCCAGCGCTCTCGTCCTCGATGGTGTCGGCGACGAAGGCCGACGTCTTCACCCCATGACGGGCGAGCGCCTCGACGAGCATGGTGAGCTCGCGTTCGACGCGCTCGCCGAGCACGATGGCCGAATTCTTCGGCATGTGCGCGGCGCTCGGTGCGGAGAGCAGGAGCACGGGCACTCCGCTCTGCTCGCTCCATGCGCTCGCGCGGTCGGCGCTCTTGCGGTCGAACCCGCCGATGATGACCGAGGCGCCCTCGCCGGCGAGCTCCTCCATCGCGGCGCGGGTTCCGCCCTCGCCTTCACCGTCGTCACGCGTGACCAGGCGAACGCCGGTCGCCGAGCCCGCGCTTCTCGGGAGATCGAGTGCCCAAGAGACGCCTCGCACGACGTCGGCCGCTTCGTCGCGAAGCTCGCGGTTGCGCGTGGGCAGGAGAAGGCCGACGGTCTTGCCCGAGACGATCGAGATGCCGCGACGGCTCGTGGCAAGCTCGCCGAGCTCCAGCCCCGCGTCACCGCCTGCTTGCGCGGCGCTCGTGCCGCTCACGTCGAGGAGCCAGCGCGCCAGAGCGGCGTCGTTCGTGTCGACGGCGATGTGCGCGAGGCGCGCCGCGACGAGGCGCTGGGTCTCGGGACCGTAGCCGGAGGCGGTGCCTCGCTCGCGCATCGCGCGGTAAGTCTGTTCGAGAACGCCGCGCGGAAGTCCGTCGATGATCTGCCCGATCTTCTGACGAACGATCTCGCGGTCGTCCTCCCCTGCACCACGCAGCCACGCGTCGAGGTAGGCCAAGGCCTCGTAGTCGTCGCGCGCAGCGAGCGCTGCCAGCGCGAGCTCTTCGAGGAAGATTTCGCGATCGGCGTCGTCGATGATCTTGCCGACGAGCGGACGAAGGCTGTCGAGCGCCGATTGAGGTGCCCCCTGCAGGCGAAGCGCACGCGCCTTCGCGACCGTCGCCAGATCGCGCGTGGTGCCGGGAGGCTGATTTTCGAGCGTGGCGAGGACGCCATCGGCCTGAAGAGGCTGCCCTGCTTCGATGAGGGCGAAGGCGTCGTAGACCTTCGCGAGCGGAACGGCACCATCGGTCGGGTACCGCTTGATGAACTCGACGATGGCCGCGCGGTCCAGCTTCCGGTTGCGCCACTGCTCGCGGATCGGCGCGAACGCGGCCGCGGCCTGAGGCGAATTCGAGAGCGTGGCGGCGGGCTTCGGCTGTCGAGCCGACCGCGAGCACGCCGCGAGCGACGCCAAAAGCACGAGACCAGTCGCCACGAAACGCGCGGCCACGGCACGGGTCGGCCTCGCGCGAGTTGCGCGAGTTCCGCTCACCGCGAGCAATTTCTTCGTGGACCCGAACGCCGGCGTCACGCGGGAGACTCTACCCGCATATACTGCGCCGCCAATGTCCGAAGCTTCCCGAGATCGGCGAGCTTTCATCCTCCGAAAGCTCCACTCGCTTTCCGGAGTGATCCCCGTCGGCCTGTTCCTCGTGGAGCATCTCTGGACGAACTCGGCCATCCTCGGTGGGCAGGCCTCCTTCGATCACGCGGTCGCCAAGATCCAGGACATGCCCTTCCTGCCGGCCATCGAGATCGGCGGCATCTTCCTCCCGCTCGCCTTCCACGCCATCTACGGCGTCCGACTGGCGCTCCAGGGCAAGCCCAACCCTGGCAGCTATCCCTTCACGCGCAACTGGCTCTACGTCCTGCAACGCGTGTCGGGCATCGTGATCTTCGCGTTCGTCGCGGCTCACCTCTGGGAGTTCCGGATCCAGAAGTGGCTCTTCGGAATGAGCACCTCGTCCTTCTACCCGACGCTGACGGCCCACATGTCCTGGACCTGGGCCGGCGTGCCGTGGATAGCGCTGGGCTACCTGCTCGGGATCGCCGCGAGCCTCTTCCACCTGGCCAACGGCCTCGTGGGTTTCTGCATGTCTTGGGGCATCACCTCGTCCCGTAAGGCCCAAAAACGCGTGGGCTTGGCCTTCGGAGCCCTCGGCGGAGCTTTATTTCTGCTCTCCGCGGTCACAGTGGTCGAGCTAGCGACTGGAAGCCGCTTGCTCTTCGACGCGGAAGCGGGCAAAAGCCGGCCCTGCGGACCCGAGGTGAAGCCCCCTTCCCCCTGATCTCTTCCTACGTATGTCGGTCGGTTTCGCATTCGCGATTCCCAACCGACGTTCGCGCCCCCATCGTCTGAGGCAAACACATGGCACAGAAGAGCAGCATCGTCACCGACTCCGGTAAGGTTCGACGCGTCATCGTCGTCGGGGGAGGCCTCGCCGGGCTCACCACGGTCATCAAGCTCTGTGAGGCCGGCATTCCCGTCGACCTCTTCTCGCTCGTTCCCGTCAAGCGCTCGCACTCGGTCTGCGCGCAGGGCGGCATCAACGCGAGCGTGAACACCAAGGGCGAAGGCGACTCGCCTCAGGTGCACATGGAAGAGACCGTCTACGGCGGTGACTTCCTCGCCAACCAGCCTCCGGTCAACGGCATGGCGCACGCGGCGCCCGGCATCGTCTACATGCTCGACCGCATGGGCGTGCCCTTCAACCGCACGCCGGAAGGCCTCCTCGACTTCCGCCGCTTCGGCGGCACGCTCTTCCACCGCACCGCGTTCGCCGGCGCGACCACGGGCCAGCAGCTCCTCTACGCACTCGACGAGCAGGTTCGCCGTTACGAGACGGTCGACGTCGAGAACGAGAAGGGCGTCGTCGTCCGCGGCGAGAAGATGGTCCGCAAGTGGGAGTTCTGGGACTTCCTCGGCATCATCCAGGACGAGAACGGCCGCGCGGTCGGCATCACCGCGCAGGACACGAAGACGATGGGCATCGAGTCGTTCATCGGCGAGGCCGTGTGCCTCGCGACGGGCGGCCCGGGCATCATCTTCGGCAAGTCGACGAACAGCGTCATCAACACCGGCACGGCGGCCAGCGAGGTCTACCAGCAGGGTGCTTGCTACGCGAACGGCGAGTTCATCCAGGTTCACCCGACGGCCATCCCCGGCGCCGACAAGCTTCGCCTCATCTCGGAGTCGGTCCGTGGCGAAGGCGGCCGCGTGTGGGTTCCGAAGGACACGAAGGAGAAGCGCCGCGGTCGCGACGTTCCCGAGAGCCAGCGCGAGTACTTCCTCGAGAACAAGTACCCGGGCTACGGCAACCTCGTTCCGCGTGACATCGCGAGCCGCGAGCTCTTCCTCAAGTGCTTCCACGAGGGCAAGGGCGTCTACAACAACAAGAGCGGCAAGAACGAGCTCGAGGTCTACCTCGACGTCACGCACCTTCCGAAGGAAGTCCTTCGCAAGAAGCTCGCGGGCGTTCTCGAGATCTACGAGAAGTTCGCGAACGAGGATCCGTACGAGAACCCGATGCGCATCTTCCCGGCCGTGCACTACTCGATGGGCGGCCTCTGGGTCGACTTCGAGAAGAGCGCGGACGGCAAGCTCCTCGTCGGTTCGCCGCGCAACCAGGCGACGAACATCGAAGGCCTCTACGCGGCCGGCGAGTGCGAGTACGCGTACCACGGCGCGAACCGTCTCGGCGCGAACTCGCTCCTCTCCTGCATCTACGGCGGCATGGTCGCGGGCCCCGCGATCGCCTCGTACGTGAAGAACCTCGATCGCAGCTCGTTCGACGTGAAGTCGAGCACGTTCGAGAAGGCCGTGAAGGTCCAGCAGTCGAAGTACGACGCCATCCTCAAGATGGACGGTCCGGAGAACCCGTACCGCATCCACGACGACCTCGCGCAGACGATGCTCCGAGACTGCACCATCGAGCGCAACAACGCGGTCCTCGAGAAGGTCATCGCGAAGATCGACGAGTGCGAGGAGCGCTGGCACAAGGTCGGCGTCACCGACAGCGGCCCCCGCGCCAACCAGGGCGCCCAGTTCGTGCGTCACCTCAAGAACATGCTCATCCTCGCGCGCGTCATCGCGCAGGGCGCTCGCAACCGCGACGAGTCGCGTGGCGCGCACTACAAGCCTGACTTCAAGCAGCGCGACGACGACAACTGGCTCCGCACCACGATGGCGATGTACGCCGAGAACAGCAACAAGAGCCACGTGAACTACATCCGCGAGCTCGACTACCCGCTCCTCGGCAAGACCGTCCACGTCACCGACGCGGTCGACATCAGCCTCGTGAAGCCGCGCGCCCGCAAGTACGAGACGGCAGGCGCCGCCAGCGCCAACGCCAAGGGCAGCGAGAAGACGGACGAAAAGACCGCCGCGACCTGAGCGGCTCTCCGTTCTGAAACGCAAAGCACCGGCGCCTTCGTGGCCGCCGGTGCTTTTTGCTTTTGTCGTCGACGAAGCGGCGAGCGCAGCTCAGTCTTCGAAGCCGGTCTTCGTTTCGAAGTAGTGGTTCAGGCCGAGGTAGTACGTGTGGAAGCCACGCGAGAGCATCTCGGCGTAGGCGTCGCCCGGATCCCACCCCTCGACGAACACGCGCTCGAGTCCGATCACGAGGCCGGTGCGGTCCTGTCCGTGCAGGCAGTGGACGTAGACAGGGCCCTGCGCGGGATCCTTCAGGATGCTCAGCGCCTCTTCGATCTTCGCGTCGAACGCGTCGCTGACCGCCGGCGTGTAAGCCGCCATGGGCTCGCGAACCACGCGAATGCCACGCGCCTGGGCTTCGGCGAGCTCGGTGTCGATGTCGCGCGGACGTGCCTCGATGAGGTCACCGATCTCGAGATCGATGATCGTCTTCACGCCGAGCTTCTTCAGGTAGTCGAGCCCCGCGGCATCGGGGTGCCCGCCCCGATAGAGGCCGTCGCGAACTTTGACGAAGTTCATCATCGGCGCGCTGTCGACGGCTGCCGACTGATCGCCGACGTCGTCACCCTGCGGGCTTGCGCAGCCCACCATGCCGACGAGAGCCGCGCCAACGAGAAGACCCGCACTGCAAAGACGCTTGAGGTTCACGCGTCCGACATCTGCACACAGCGGACCAACCGTAGAGATTTCTCGTCAGCGCTGTTTTTCAGCCATTGCGGATGGCAATCGTGTGTCGGCGGCTGGATCGCCGGCTCCCCAGCGGGCGGCTCACCGGATCCTCAGGAAATCGCAAGACCGCTCCCCCTCGAGCTCGAACGCATGCGAATACGCCGACAAGACGGAGTGACGGCGCGAAAGGTCGGCCGTGTCCGAACAGGCCTCGTCGAATCGCGTGAGACCTCTTGTCATTTCCTGTCGTTTGCCCCTAGTAGCTAGGTCGCCATGGCCGAAAAGCGCACCATTCGCCTGAAGATTCTTCGCCAGGACGGTCCTTCGGACGCAAACAAGCGCTGGGAAGATTTCGACGTCGCGTGGCACCCGCAGATGAACGTCATCAGCGCGCTGATGGAGATTCAGCGGAACCCGGTTACGGCCGACGGCAAGACGGTGGCGCCGGTCGTTTGGGAGAGCTCCTGCCTCGAAGAGGTCTGCGGCGCCTGCACGATGCTCGTCAACGGCAAGGTGCGTCAGTCCTGCTCGGCGATGATCGACCAGATCAGCCCGAACGGCGAGCCGATCACCCTCGCGCCGATGACGAAGTTCCCGCTCGTGCGCGACCTCGCCGTCGACCGCACGCGCATGTTCGATGACCTCAAGAAGGTCAAGGCGTGGATCAACCTCGACGGCTCGCACGAGCTCGGCCCGGGCCCGCGTCAGTCGCAGGAAAACCAGGAAGAGGCCTACCCGCTTTCGCGCTGCATGACATGCGGCTGCTGCCTCGAAGCCTGCCCGCAGGTGAACAGCCACTCGAAGTTCATCGGTCCCTCGGCACTCAGCCAGGTTCGCCTCTTCAACCTTCACCCGAGCGGCAAGATGCACGCGGCGGAGCGCCTCGAGGCGGTCATGGGCGAAGGTGGCGTGCAGGATTGCGGCAAGGCGCAGAACTGCGTCGAGGTCTGCCCGAAGGAGATCCCGCTGGTCGACTCGATCTCGGTGGTCTCGCGTCAGACGACGAAGCACATGCTGTTCGGCTGGCTCCTCAAGTGAGCTGACCGGCGCACTCCGAAAACGCGCCCACTTCGCAGGGGCCGCTGGCACGCATCGCTCATCGACGCGTGTTGGCGACCCCTGTAGGCGTTCGTCATTATTCGATAAAGTTGCGTGAAGGCCGCGACGTCAGCCGTTCGCCTCGCGTAGCTTGTTCTCGTGCGCTCGATCCTTTCCGCTCTGAGTGTCGCGCTGCTGCTCGTCGCCTGCGGAGGTGACGACTCGAATTCGACCGACGGTTCGGCGGGGAACGACAACTCGTCGTCCGTCACCGAAGGAGCCACGGTCACGGCCGACGGGGACTCGCTCGCCGAGCTGTGCGTGAACACCATCAACGCCTACCGCGCGACGCTCGACCTTCCGCCTTACGAGCGATGGTCCGACGCCGAAGTCTGCGCGAACGGCGAAGCGAAGAGCGACTCGGAGAGCGGCAAAGCTCACGGCGCCTTTCCGAACTGCGGCGAGTTCGGACAGAACGAATGCCCGGACTGGTCGGGCGATCCGAAGACGGCGCTCCCGAAGTGCCTTCGGGCGATGTGGAACGAGGGCCCTGGCGGCGGCCACTACGAGGCGATGCGCAGCTCGAAGTACAAGAAGGTCGCGTGCGGCATCGCCGAGACGTCGAAGGGCACGTTCTGGGCGGTGCAGGACTTCCGCTGAGTGCAGTAGCCTCTGCCGCATGAAGCGGGCGGTTCTGGGGGCACTCGTCACTCTCTCACTCGTGGCCTGTCACAAGAGCATTCCCGCCGGAACGTACTCGGGCACGTACGTCGGCATGTACCGCACGACGGTCGACGGCAAAGGCTCGAACCTCCCGCAGAGCGGCACCGTCGACGTCGTGGTCGAAGGCTCGGGCAGCTCGTTCACCGTGCACTTCCAGCAGTGCGCACTCGCCGCGGAAGGCACGAGCAAAGGCGTCGCCATCCACGGGCAGAAGTGCACGCTCGACATCGCCGGCAAACCGACGCTCATCGAGAACGTCGACGGCACGGTGACCTACGACGGCAAGAGCGACCTCAAGCTCGTTCTCACCGGCAAGGGCCCGGGAAGCGCCGATCCCGAGAACTGGTCGATGTCGTTCACGGGCATCAAGAAGAAGTAGCCGCCTACTCGCGAATGCCACCGAGCGGCACTTCGACGTAGGCGCCGAACTCGCGCACGAAGTCGACCGACACACACGCGTGGACGCGGCCTTGGCGATTGTCGAAGATCGCGCGGTCTGCGAGGGGAAAGACCGGCTGATGCCACACGCCGGGATCGATGTGCACGCCACGTGTTCCGTCGAAGAGGAAGGCCACGAAGTCTTCCGGCGTGACGTCGTCGCCCGGCTTCGCGAGGAGCGCGACGAAGGGCGTGAGCGTGCGAGGGAAGAAGATCTGTCCGCCGTCGGGATGGTAGTTCGCTTCGTGCGTGTAGAGGCGCGACACGTCGCGCGCGGCGTACGCCTCCGAAGCGCGCGGAGGGTCTTCGAACCAGCCGGTCAGATACGAACGGCCCACGGCATGATTGACCGCGTGCAGCGTCTGACCGCGACGCTCCATGACGAAGACGTCTTCGACCACCCCGCCCTCGATGCCCGTGCCCGGTACGAGTGGCCGCGATCCTTTCAGGGGCCACGGGACGATGGTGGTCTCGGCGAGCGCGAAGTCGTCGACGAAGTGGCCGTAGCCGACGAGTGACAGGTCGGTCGCGAGCACCTGACGGGCGCGTACCGTGCGAGCCTCCCCCTTCGCAAGCGACGGAAGCGCGGCGAGGTCGAGGCCGGAGAAATTCGAGAAAGCGATGGTCACGGCAGAATGCTCCGGGAAATGGCGCCTTTTCCCGAAGTGTAGTCATCGCTGGCGGGACGCGCCGACGTGGTATCGTCGGAAGCGCGCATGAGGACGACCGTGTCGCGGAAGCTCACGCAACTCGCCGCAGGCACTTGGATCCGAACCGCCCGAACTGCGCAGATCGGGGTTCTCGCGGCTGGCTTCGCGATGGCCACGGCCCCCCGGAGCGCTCGAGCCGCAGAGCCTGCTGCGACGCACGACGGCGTGTCGGCCGAGATCAGTCCCGAGAGCATCGACCTGCAAAAGGACGAGAAAGCCGCGAGCGCCGACGTCCCAGGCCCTCCGCCCGAAGCGCCGCCGCCACTGCCGTACAAGAAGAGCCTCGTGCTCGATTCCTCGGTGGGCGTGCTTCTGTTCTTCGGCGACTTCGGCAAGGCCGTTCCCGCCGGGCCCTATCTGCGAACGCAGCTCGGCTACGAAGTCTTCAAGTGGCTGATGATCTTCGGCGAGGGAGATCTCGGATTCACCGAGACCGGCGAAGCGCCACGAACACGCGCATTCCCGATCTTCGGCTTCGGTGGAGGAGCTCGCTTCACGGCTCGCTTCACCGATCGCTTCGGCGCCTACTTGCAGGGCAGTGTGGGCGTCATGAAGGCCGACGTCGCGAAGAACGCGCTGGCCGTGCTCGGGTTCAAGAACGCCGAAGACCTCGGGCTCTATGCGGGCGGGCGCGTCGGCCTCGAGTGGTACCAGCTCGATCGGCACTTCGCGCTGGGCGTTACGGCGGGTCTGCGCGACGCCACGGGCTTTGCGAAGACGGGAGGCTCAGGGACTCCCCTCGCCTTCGACGCCTGCGCCTCGCTCCGTTACGCGTTCTGAGCGGCCCTTCGTAGCGTTCCGCGTCCGGGCGCGAGGGCTGGGGGACCCTGTCAGGCGTACGCGGCTGCACGTAGTCCAACGTGTTGCATTTCACCATGGTCGAGCTTGGGTCCACTGCTTTCGCAACCCAGAATCAGCTAAGGCTGAGATTCAGGAGGACACCATGAAACGTCTTGCTTGGTTTGCGGCAGGAGTGACGTTGGTTGGTTGGGGCGTCGCTAGCTCGCTCGGAGGCTGCGGCGGAGCGAGCGACGATGAAGTGCTCGGCTCGGCGGACGCGAGCAACGATACGAGCTCCACGTCCGACCCCGGATCGAGCGGTACGAGTGGAACGTCGGGAACGAGCGGAACGTCGGGGACGAGCGGCAATCCCGGCAACGAAGACAGTGGTGCCGACGCGGGAACCGACAGCGGTGGAGACAGCGGCGGAGGCGGAGCGTCGAACCCGGGCAAGGTCACGTGCGGCGCGAACGAGTGCACGCTGCCTCAAGCCTGCTGCGTCGGTTTCAACGACGCCGGCTGCGCGAACAACTGTGGCGGCGGCTCCTTGAAAATGGAGTGTGACGAGAAGGCAGACTGCAAGAGCGGCGAAAGCTGCTGCATGGGCCTCGGTGGAGGCGGTGGCGCCGGAGCCTCCTGCGATACCAAGTGTGGCCAGTTCGCGCTGCAGCTCTGCAAGCTCGACTCCGAGTGTCCGGATGCCGGCACCTGTAAAGAGGTCACCTGCACGGGCGGGCGCACGTTCCACTCCTGCAACACGAACACGGTCTGCAAGTAGGTCGACGGGCTCTCGTTTCGTGATTCTCCCGACGGCGCGCTCTTCGAGGGCGCGCCGTTTCGCTTTTCGAGTGAGCGCGATCAGCGCGAGGCGAGCGTGAGACCGACGACGCCGGCGATGGCGACGAGGATCATGAGCACGACGAACGTGCCCGCCCGCGACTTGCGCCTTCCCTGCGCATCGAACGCGCCGGTGTGAATCATGTCGGCCGACGAGATGGTCGGACCGTACGAAATGCGCGGCGGTCGCGGCGCTGCCGGCGGAGGCGACGATGGAGTCGTCGTCGCAAGCGCCACGGCACGCTTCACCGACGAGGGAGGCGGCGTGGGCGAAGCCGGCGAGGACTCGTCGGCGAGCACCACCTCGTTGAGCCGTTTCGCGTCGAGCGCAGGCTGCGGCCGCGTCGCCTCCGGACCACGTGCGTCGACCGTGACATCCTCTTCGAGGATCAGCGTGTTCGCCATGAGCGTGTCGACCACGTTCACTTCGAGCGTTTGATCGTCGGGCGCGAGGGGCCGCTGGCTGCGACGCAGGCCCTGCCGCGGGCGCACGAGGTCGAGAGCCTTGCGCAT
Source organism: Labilithrix luteola (assembly GCF_001263205.1). Taxonomy (GTDB): domain Bacteria; phylum Myxococcota_A; class Polyangia; order Polyangiales; family Polyangiaceae; genus Labilithrix; species Labilithrix luteola. Next base: position 3,909,806 of record NZ_CP012333.1, on the reverse strand, counting down.
CATCGAGGCTTGGATGCGCGGATCGTTGCCAAGATCCATCAAGGCCGCATCGATGATCGCGGCCACCTCCGCTGGAACCTGGGGCGCGACGGCCTCGAGCGGACGCGACGTTCCTCTCACGAACACTTGGCCGGTGACGAGCAGGTACGCAGTCTCCGCGGCGCCGTGGAGGTCGTTTCGCTCGCTCGGCTTCGTCTCGACGAGGCTGGCGGCAAACCCGTAGTCGAGAATGCGAAGGCGGCCGTCTCCCTCGACGAAGAGGCTGGGCGCGGCGATCGCTCCGTGGAAGATGCCCTTCGCATGCGCGGCCTCGAGGCCTGCGAGAAGTTGCATGAAGAGGTCGACGACCTCTTCGACGGGCAGCCTGCCTCCCGCGCGAAGGCGATACGGCTCGAGGCTTTCACCCTCGCGGAGGTCGAGCACCACGAAGGGCACACCTTCGGGAGTCGCGCCGTCTTCGATGACGCGCGCAATCGCCGGGTGCTTCACCGTGTTGGCAATGAGCCCCGCCTCGACGAAGCGCTGGCGAAGATCGACACGCTGCGAGATCGGCGCGTCCAGGACCTCGAGCGCCACACGTCCGTTCAGCGAATTCGTCGCGCTGTAAATCGTCGTCGCTGCGCCGCCTCCGATGCGCAAACCGATGCGCCAGCGGTCGCACAACGTCGTGCCGCTCTGCAAAGGTTGAACGGCCTCGAGCTGGCGCGCGAAGGAGACGGCCATGGCGGAGTCTGGAATCTACCAGAGCTCCGCCTATCGTTGGCGTCTCACTCGAGTGCAAACACGCGAACCGTGCGGGCCGGCACTTCGACGACGAAAGCGCCCGAATTCGGCTCGATGCGGTCGATTCGCCCGCCTGCACGTGCCGCGTGAGTCCGCGGAAGCAAATCGACCAGGGCGCGTGTGGTCTTGCCCAATCCGACGGTCGCAATGACGTTCGACGAAGTCGGATTCATGACGAATGCCACACGCGGCGTGCCTGCCTCGTCTTCGTGGACCGTGACGTGCACGTCGGGGACGTCCACCGGGTACGCCGGAAGATCGAGCTGGTCGACCCAATGGGCGACGACGGCGTCGGCCCGTGCCGGATCTTCCAGCGCCTCGACCTCGAGGCCGCTCGCATCGTGCGGCGTGTCCAGCTCGCGCATCGAACCGTCACGGCTCGGCACGCGGGGACCGATCGTCACCGCGATGCCACGCCCGTGAGCGGCGCGCAGCTGGGTAAGCACGTCGCGCTTGATGCCGCCCGCGGTCGTACACACGACCCACTTGGCGTCCTTGACGCTGGCTTCGAGGCTCTCGCCGCCGGCGTAGGCGAAAGGGACACCGCGCGCGAGCAAGGCGCGCTCGAAGGCACGAACGAACGACTCGCCGACGATGGGCGCGACCTCGCCGAGCCCGAAGTCGTCTTCGAGACAGCTCTCGAGCGGCCCGGCACCGGCGATGTTGAAGACGGCCGGAGTGACGGGGCCGAAGGCGTGCGTGGCGCGCGAAAGGCGACGGAGCGCGCGCGGGACGACGAGGCGAACCGGCACGTTCCGCCGGAGCGTTGCGAACGAGACCTCGTCGAGCACGCGAATGAGCGCGTGGTAGTCGTCTGCAAGACGACGCGGCATGCCCTTCTCGTCGATGGGCGCGCCGACCCAGCGATCGCGATCGACTGCCATGTAGAGATTGAACCCGCGGAGCCCGTACGCGAGCGCGCACATGAGCGCGTAGAGCGAGTCTTTCTCGTCGAGGGGCGGGAAAAATGGCGGGAATCCTGCGCCGACCTCGGCCCCGTAGGGGGGAACGCCGAGGCCCGCGGAACGCGCCGCGAGCTCACCGGTGCGCCGCAGGATCGTCATGTGATGCTGCGGATTGGCGGGGTGGTAGTAATCGAGGCCGACGAGGTCGACGTGCTCGCCGAAACGCGCCGGGTTGAGCGGCGTGGCCGCTTCGCCGAGCGGGAAGTTGTGGAGCGTGGGCACCGTGCCGAGGCCTGCGTTCTCGAGCGATTGCCCGAAGCGGCCCATCGCGTGCGCGAGGAGGTGCTCGTGGAACTCCATCCAGTCGAGATGGCGAACGAGCTCGCCCGCGACCTTGGCATCGAAGCGATTCGGCGGAGCCACGGTGGCGAACGTCACGGCGGGCTCGCCCCACGCATCACGCAGCGCCTTCACGCTCGAATACTTGTCGCGAAGGAACGTGCGGAACAGGCGGACCGCGTCAGGGTGGTAATCCTGGTCGTACGGCCCGTCGCGGAAGTAGAGCGCGCCCTCGTTGTCGATCTGCATCAGCACGATCGGACCGTGCGGATAGAGAAGCGGCGCGAGAACCTTGCCGCACGCATCGAACCAGAGCGCCGTCTCGTCGTGGAAGGCGTCGCTGGCGTAGCTCGGGACGGGAAATGCCTGAGGAACGATGGGCAGGATCACCGGGTTGTCGCGAGGCGTGCGCGCCTGGCAATCGCGATCCCAGACCACGCGCTCGGGCAAACCGAAGAACGTGAGCTCCGCGTTGATGTGCGGACCAGGCCGCGCGATGACGTAGAGCCCCTTCTTGCCCGCGAGCTCGATGAAACGTGCAACGTCGAGGCGCGCGTACTGCTGGCCGAAGTCGAACTTGCCCTGCGTGATCTCGTGGACGCCCCAGGGCACGTACACGTCGACCAGGCGAAGGCCCATCGCCTTCATCGCGTCGAGGCACGACGACCAATGGTCGGGCGAATGACGCCAGTAGTGCATGGCGCCGGCCCACAAGGGAACCACCTCGCCCTTGTCCCGCAGGTAGAGGCCGTGCGGGTGGACGTCGACGGTGCGCGGCGGCGGGGGCTCGGAGCGAGTGCGCGATCGATTCATGTCGAGGTGAGCTCGTCTCCCAAGGCGCGGCGCAGGATGGTGCGCAGCTCGGCCATGTCGGGGTCACTCGGGGCGAGGCGCTCGAGCGCGCCGTTGACCTTGTGGATGGTGGGCGTCACGAACTTGAGGAACGACGGATTGTTCTTCTGTCGATCGATGAAGACGAAGCGCCCCGCGTCTTTCAGCTTTCGCTGCACCGTGACGAGATCGAACTCGTGCACGATGCGCTCGAGGCTCGCGGCGTCGAGCCCGGCCGCCGACGCGTAGTCCGCGAGGCGCGCTTCGACGAAGGGACGATCGAACTCCTGGTAGCTGTCGTTGAGCAGCGCCACGAGGTCGTAGACGCGCGGGCCGAGCAGCGCGTCCTGGAAGTCGATCCACACGAGACGCAGCTCGTCGCCCGCGCTCGCGACCATCAAGTTCCGCGATTGGTAGTCGCGATGGACGAAGCAGTGCGGGAGGTCGGCGACACGCCGCGCGAGGCGGTCGGCAATCGCGTTCCAGCGCTCGACGTCTCCGGGCGCGAGAGGCTTTTCACGCGCATCGAGCCCCCACTCGCGGAAGTGCTCGATCTCCCAACGCAGCAGATCGAAATCGAACGTGCGGCTGCCGACGACCGAGCCTTTCGGCAGCTCCGAAAGCACCTGCTGCGCACGCGCGAGATCGCGCACGGCTTTCGAATAGAGCTGGGGCTTGTCGCCGGGGTTCTTCGAGAGCCAGTTGGCAAGCGTGTCGTCGCCGAGGTCTTCGATGACGAGCCAGCCGCGCGGCGTGTCCTCCGCGAGGATGCCCGGCACGTCGATGCCTCGATCGGCGAGGAGATCGCGCACCTCGAGGAACGGCCAACGCGTGCCGTCGTGGACCTTCTGCACCTCTTCGGGACGGCCGCCCTCGGGCACGAACATCGCCACGGCGCGATGGCCGTTGGGCAGGTCGAGCCGGAAGTAGCGTCTTGTCGACGCGCCACCGGGCATGGGCGTGGCGGATAACTCCGCGCCGAACGTCCGGTGGACGAGGTCGGTCAGCGCCGAGAGGTCGACCGCTGCCGTGGGCGGATGAGTGAGGTGGGTAGAAGGGCGAACCAAAGACACCGGACTTTCGGGATTATCCTTTTTGTGCGGTCGACGCCACAGTTTGCCGGCATGCCCGAGGTTCGCGCTGAAGGCGGTAACGTGCCCGAAGAAGGGCGTTTTTCCCGCGATTCGCTCGTCGGTGTCGAGACCGTGAACGGACTTTCGCCCGCGCGCGCCCGACGCTGGCTCGATCGGCGGTCGAACCGCTCCGCGCGCACGATCGTTGCAAGGAGCGACGAGAATTCGAGCAGAGCTTCGTGCACAATCGCCGAATGTTCGACTCGTCGGCGGCACGTGTTCGCGTCTCGAAGCTGTGGGAGCTCGAAGGTCATTTCGGTCTCGAACGAGGCAGCACGCCCGTGTTCCTCGACGAGATCGTGAGCGACCGCATGCAGCTCGTCGCGGGCCTGCAGATTCTCCGCGACGAGCTCCATTTCTCGCGCCGGCCCGCATCGAGCGATCGCGAATCGTGCAGTGCCGACTTCTCGCTGCCGAGCGTGGTGACGACGCTCGCGTACACGAATTGCGGAGACCGCATCCATCAAGACGAGATCGGGCACTACCAACAGGTCGTGGCCTCGCGCTTCGCGACCATCTCGGAGGTCGGGTCGCTCAAGCCCGAAGCCTTCCACCCCACCGGCGGTGGCACCGACAATGGCGCGACGCTCGCGCACGTCACTTGGGCCCACGTGCTCGACGACCCCCTGCGCAAGCGCGTGTACGAAGGCAACGCGCAGAGCTTCGTCATGTGCGCGTTCGATCTGAAAACACATTGCGGTCGACTCGAGACGGACAAGGGCCTGCTCTACGGACGCACGAGCGAATCTACGTGGCGTGAACCGCGCGCAGCGTGCGGCGCCATCGTCGGCGCGCTTGCTCACTACGACGACAGCAACGACGTGCACCGCCGCCTACGCAGCAATCTCGGGGATGAGAACTTCCGATTTCTCGCTGAAAAGGGCGTTCGCACGGACGACGGCGTCGACATCACCGCGGCGGTCGCCGGCGCGATCGTCTCCATCCAGGGCATGCGCGACACGGCCCAGGCACTCATGCACGAGATGGACGAGCGCGGCGTGGCTCACCTCACCGCGAGCATGACCATCAATCGCCCGGCCACGCGCGACACCATCCTCTACCTGGCACGCGCGACGCTCTTCGACGGCGAGCTCGTGATGCAAGGCTTCGGCGTCGATGCGCAGAAGTACACGGGCAAGATCGTTTCGTGGAAGGGCGAATCCCGCCTCGAGCTCGCCTACGACGGCGTCGACGGCGCGAAGCTTCCCATCACACGCGAGAGCTACCAGGTCCGCGACTCGGTCCTCCCGGGCGACATCTTCGTCTGAAGCGACTCAACGCCTGCCGAACGCCAGAATTGCGCCAAAACGGTGACCCGTGCGCTCTTCGCGCTTGGCTCAACCGCGGCCGTTGCCAGCTTCGTTCCCTCGTCAACCGAGCGGCTGGCCGACACCTGGCCATCGGATCTGACGCACGTTCGATTCGACGAGCCGAGCGGCGCGTCGGGCTCGCGGCTGCGGCCGGGCGCGGTGTATCTTCAAAGATCGGCGTCTTGTCGAAAAACGCCGGATCTCGCTCTTTCACGGAGAAGTACCTCGATGCGTCGGATGCGTCTCGTCAACTTGTTCGGAGTGCTCGTAGCACTCGTCTTCCTCTTCCTTTCCAAGTCGGCCGCGGCCCAGGCCTCGCGCACGTGGGTTTCGGGCGTCGGCGACGACGCGAACCCGTGTAGTCGCACGGCACCGTGCAAGACGTTTGCGGGCGCCATCTCCAGGACGGCCGCCGGTGGCGTCATCAGCGTCCTCGACCCTGGCGGCTACGGAGCCGTCACGATCACCAAGTCCATCACCATCGACGTTCGAGGCACGAACAGCTCCATCCTCAACAGCGGCAGCAATGGAGTCACCGTGAATGCCGGGGCGACGGACACGGTGATTCTGCGTGGACTCGCCATTCAAGGCGTTGGCGCCGGCCTGGTCGGAGTGAAGTTCGTCAGCGGCAAGTCGCTCGTCCTCGAGGACTGCCAGATCACTGGGCAGACGCAGGGCGCCATTGACTTCCAGCCGGCCACCGGAACGGCATCGCTCTTCATGAAGAACGTCTTCGCGGCCGGCAATCTCGTCAATGGCGTCAACGTCGGCGGGGCAGGCACCGCCAACGTCACCATCACGAACAGCCACTTCTACGACAACGTGGTGGGCCTCCACGCAGCTGGCACGGCGCGCGTGACGATCCACGACAGCGTGTTCGGAAACAACGCCTCCAAGGGCATCTTCTGCGAGGGCAGCGCCGAGGTGAACATGGACCACGGCCTCATCGCGGGCAACGGCACCGGCGTGCAGGGTGACTCCACGGTGCGCCTTTCGGAGGTGCTGATCGGTCACAACACGTTGGCACTCGCCGGCGCGAAGGTGAGCTCGTTCGGTAACAACCGCGTCAACGCCGGCAACGTAACCAACAACGCGCCTTCCACGACGTTGCCACAGCAATGAAGACAGGACCGCTCGCAACGGGACTTTTCGCGGCGCTCGTCTCGCTCGGAACCGCGACGATCGCCCATGCACAAGCCACGCGCACGTGGGTCTCGGGTGACGGTGACGACGCCAACCCGTGCAGCCGTACGGCGCCTTGCCTGACCTTCCAAGGCGCTTACCTCAAGACGGCTCACCCCGGCGTCATCAGCGTGCGCGAGCCCGGCGACTACGGCGACCTCGTCATCGACAAGTCGGTGATCATCGATGGCGCCGCGGTGGGTGGCGACGTCGCCCCGGTCACCGCAACGGGCATCCGCGTCGCGGCCGGCCCGACCGACAACGTCGTGCTCAGGTCGATCTCGCTCGTAGGCAGCGGCATGGGCAGCGGCATCCGCTACGAGAGCGGACGCTCACTCACGATCGACGGTTGCCACGTGTCGAACTTCACCAACGCGATCGATGTCCAGCTGACGACGGCAGGCTCGCTCGTGGTCCTCGACTCGACGGCCATCGGCAACGTGGGCGCGGGCCTTCGTGCAGAGAGCTCGAATGGCGGCCTCCTCGGCTCGATCGCTCGTTCGCAGTTCGACGGCAACGGTTTCGGCATCTTCGCAGCCGGCGGCGCACGCCTCTCTGTCTACGAGAGCACGGCTTCGCAGAACGGCACGGGCATCACGGCGGCGACCGAGATGGCCGGAGCCCTCGCCGACGTGAACCTCGAAGGGGTGACGATCGCCAGCAACGACGTCGGCATCGCGGCCTCGTCGACGGCCGGCAACGCGGTCGTCCGCATGTCGAAGGTGGTCGGGATGTCCAACACGACGGACACGACCACGACGGCCGGCAACGCGGAGATCTTCTCGTTCGGCAACAACCGATTCGACGAGATCGCCTCGATCACTGCCGCGACGATCGCCCTCTCCACCGACACGCCATCGAACACGGTGGCGGTCGGCGAGAGTGCGACCTACCCCGTCGTCGCGACCATGAGGGGCATCCTCGTGAGTCCGGTCGCGTTCGCATGCTCGGGATTGCCCGCGGGCTTCACCTGTCAGTTCGACCCGGAGACACTCCCTGGTGAGAGCCCAACGGGCACCGTCAACGTCACGGTCGTTCCGACCGTAGCTTCGAAGACTGGCTTGCTCCTCGGTCCCGGGCACGGTCTCGGAAACACGAGGGGCTCGGGAGATTCTCACCCGACGTGGCCGTTTCCGACGTTCGCCTTCGCGGTCCCCGCGCTCGCGCTGTTCGGTGCACGACGAAAGCTGCGCGTACCGCTCGCGTGCCTCGCGCTCGTCTCCTTCACGGCGACGACCGCCTGCGGATCGAGCTCGGACGACGCGAATACGAATGACGACACGACCTCGTTGCCTGACGGCGCCGCCGGCGACAACGATGGCTCCGCGCCCGGGCGGGACGGCTCCGCGCCGGACGGTGGTACCGACGCGGGCGGCCCGCAGACGTATTCGTTCAAGGTGACCGCGACCTCGGGCGTTACGAACGCCAGCCTCGACCTGTCACTCACGGTCGAATAGCCGACCCATGACCCACGAAGCGACGCAGCCTCGACGAGAACGAGGCGCGTCGCTTCGTCGTTTGTCAGCGCCAGGAACTAGCGGAGGATGCCGCGTTCGGGTTGAACGACCGGCGGGAGATCCTCGCCGAGTCGCTTCCGAAGGTTGCGCTCGATGTTGCGCGAGATCGCCTTGAGCGGGAGGTCGTTCGTGTCGATACCGAAGGGCTGCTCGATCTCGTCGCCGACGGAATCGAGGCCGAAGAGTGCGTACGACACGCAGAGAACGACCGCGGGCGTGGCCCAGCCAATCGTCTCCGCGAGACCGAACGGCAAGAGACTGCAGTACACGGCGACGATGCGGTGGATGAGCACCGTGTACGAATACGGAATCGGGGTGCCTTTGATGCGCTCGCAGACTCCCTGAATGTCGGTCAGGTTCACGAGCGACTGCTCGATGACCGGAACGTGGAACGGATGAATCCAATGCTTGCGGCGGGCTTCGACGAGCAGATCACCGAGACGTTGCAAGATGGCCAGCGCCACGTTTTCTTCACCGCGCAGGCGCTCGACTTCGTCAGCTTCGCCGTCCTTCAGGATGCGCTGGAGCGCGGGGAACGGATCGGAGTCGCGCAGCTGCTTGCGTAGTGTGTGCACGAACGCGATGGTCAGGTGGACCATGCGGACCTCGAACGCGCGAATCGCCTCCTCCGATCGCTCGGTCGCATCCGGCTGAGCCTCCGTGAGCGTCAGGACCTGACGCGTGATGCTGCGCGACGTGTTCACGAGCGCGCCCCACGCTTTACGACCTTCCCAGAATCGGTCGTAGGCCGAGTTGTTTCGAAAGCCGATGAAGATACCGAGCGGCAAACCGATGAGCACGAACGGCGTGCTCGTGATCGAGTAGTGCAGCGCCGGGATGCGCATGTAGAGCAGCGTGACGGCGATGGCGATGCCGGTCACCGTGAGCGTTCGCGTCCAGATGTTGGGCAGTGCGAAACCACCGAGAATGACCGTCGCGATCCAGGACTGCTTCTTCTCGATCCACATACGCGCGAGCGACTCTACGTCGACGCCTTCCCGGACAACAACCGGAGCTCGAACGGATGTCGCTCGAGGCAATCACTGTCGTGATTTGCACCGATGAGCCATGTGACGACTGCGCGTCGTACGGGTGCAGGCGTCGGGCGCGGAGTGTTGGTCACGCCGCGCGGCGGCCGGGACCTCGGATGCGAAGCGCGAGGTGGCCGAGGACGTGACCTTCTTCGAGTCGCTCGTGGGCTTCGGCTGCACGTGCGAGCGGGTAGGTCTTCTCGATCGGAACGCGGAGCTTCGCTTCGGTGACGGCGCGATCGAGTTTGTCGAGAGCCTTGCGGCTTGCCGTGCCGTCGAAACTGGTGACCTCTACCTTGGCGCGCTTGCGCGGCGGTGGTTCGACGCCGTTCGGGTACGCGATGCGGCCGCCCGCCCGAACGAGACCGAGGAGGCGCTCGATGGACGGACCGCTGGCCAACGCGAACGCAGCATCGAGCCCTTTCGGGGTGAGCTTGCGCAGCTTGTCGACCGCGTCGGCGCGCCGTGCATCGATGACCTCGTCGGCACCGAGCTCACGAACGAGCTTCGTCGCATCGCGCCCCGAAGCCGTCGCAATGACGCGCACGCCGTGACGCTTGGCGAACTGGATGGCCAGTGTTCCCACCGCCCCCGAGGCGCCGACGATGAGAACGGTCTCGCCTTTTTTCAGGGCAAGAATGTCATCGACGCCTTGTTGCGCCGTCAGCGCAGCCGCGCCGCTGGTGCCGGCCTCGAGCATGCCGAGCCCCTTCGGAACCCGACCCACGTTGTCCGAATCGACGACGACGTACTCTCCGTAAAAGCCGCCTTTCGGATTCTGATACGAGAACGCCCAGACCTCGTCGCCGACGTCGAAGCGACGAACGCCCGTGCCAACCTTCTCGACCACGCCTGCACCGTCGGTTCCGAGCACGAGCGGGAAGCGCGCGGGCTTGTTGGCCCACGAGCCATCACGGATCTTCGCATCCCAACTTCCGATGTCCGCCGCGCGGAGCGCGATGAGCACGTCCGTGGGGCCGAGCGCCGGTATCGGAATCTCGTGCGTACGAATGGCCGAGGGCGGACCGAACTTGTCGATCGCCGCGGCGAGCATCGTCGTCGGGGCTGCCGCGCGAGCTCGCGCACTCGCGACTTTCACCTTTGCACGCGGCGTGGTCTTCGTACCTCGTGCACTTCGCGTGGCAGTCTTGCGCGTCGTCGTCGTCTTTCGTGTGGCCATAGCGAGCTACTCCTCGCGCCAACATGGTGGCACGAGGAGCAATCGCAACCCTCTGAAGCGCCCGAGCTCGGTCGTTACTCGGCCGCTGCGGGCGGCGCAGCGACGACCACGGGCTGAGGCGCGGGCCGGCCGAACCACTTCGCGAACTTCGCCTTCATCGCTTCACCCGTGAGGAAGAAGGCGGGGACGACGACGAGCGAGAGCACCGTCGAGCTGACGACGCCGCCGATGACGGCAATCGCCATCGGCGAACGGAACTCGCTGCCTTCACCGTTCGAAATCGCGGTGGGGAGCATGCCGAGGACCATCGCTGCGCTCGTCATCAAGATCGGACGGAGACGCTCCGGACCCGCTTCGAGGATCGCCTGGAGCGCGGTCTCACCGTTGTCACGCATGCGCGAGAGCGCGCGGTCGACGACGAGGATGGCGTTCTTCGTGACGAGGCCAAGGAGGAAGATGATGCCGATGAACGACCCCATCGCGAGCGTGGTGCCCGAGAGGAACACGCCGACGATCGCGCCGACGGCTGCGAGAGGCAGCGTGGTCAGCATGATCGTGACGGGGTGGAGGAAGCTCTCGAACTGCGACGCGAGCACGATGTAGATGAAGACGAGAGCCAGCAAGAAGGCGACGCCCATCGCGCTGTTCGTGTCCTGCATCTGCCGGATCTGACCGTCGAGGTGGTAGCTTGAGCCAGGCGGCATCTTGATCTTCGCGAAGGCCGCCTGCATCTCGGGAACGAGGTCGCCAAGCGAGCGACCATCGGGAGCGGCCCAGATCACGATCTGACGTTCGCGATCTTCGCGCTCGATCGCGCTTGGACCTTCGCCGTGCTCGACGCTCGCGAGGTCGGCGAGGGCCATGGGGCCCTTCGGCGTCCACATCGTCATCTGCAGCACGTCTTCCATCGACGCGCGGTCGGACTTGCCGAGACGCACGCGGATCGGAACCTCGTCTTTGCCTTGACGGAGCTTGCCGCCCTCGTCGCCTTCGATCGCGGCGCGAAGCGAGAGCGCAACGGCGGACACGGGTACGCCTGCGCGCGCGGCCTTCTCGCGGTTGACCGACACGCGGAGCTCCGGCTGGCCCGGCGTGTACTTCTGGTCCACGTCGATGATGCCGGGAACGCTCTTGAGCGCCTCTTCGAACTGCTTCGCGAGGGGCGCGAGCGTGTCGTAGTCGCCCGCGCGAACCTGGACCATGATCGGCGCCTCGGTGGCGGCGCCCTCGACGAACGGCGGGTCGGTGACGACGACGCGCGCGCCGGGGATCTGGTTTTGGATCGTCTTGCGCGCGATGTCGCGGAGCTCGTTGAGCTTCGCCGTTCGCTCGCTCTTCGGCACGGTGACGACGCGCCACTTCACCTTGTTGACCTCGCCGCTCGGACCGAGCGTGGAGAGCAAGGTGACGAAACGCGGGTCTTGCAGGAGCTTCTGCTCGGCAGGCTGCGAGAGCGCAGACGTCTCCGCGAGCTTCGTTCCGGCCGGCAGCTCGACGTCGACGACGAACTGGCCGCGGTCCTCCTGGTTGACGAAGTCGACGCCCGTGAGTCCCGCGATCGGGAACATGAGCACGAACGACACGAACGCGAGGATGCCCACGAGGATCTTGTGGCGGACCGACCAGCCGAGGATCACCCGGTAGCCGTCTTCCATGCTCTTGAAGACGAACTCGAAGGGGCGCTTGGCCCACGCGAACTTGTCGACCGCGCCGTGGACATGCGGCTTCGAGAAGCGGCTCGAGAGCATCGGGTCGAGCGTGAAGGCGACGAAGAGCGAGACGAGAACGGCCGCCACGATCGTGAGGCCGAACTGCCGGAAGAACTGGCCGACGATGCCGGTCATGAAGGCGACCGGCACGAAGACGGCCACGACGGTGAACGTGGTCGCGAGAACGGCGAGCGCGATCTCCTTCGTGCCTTCGAGTGCCGCGGTCTTCGGGTCGAGCCCTCGCTCGAGGTGCTTGGCGATGTTCTCGCGGACGACGACGGCGTCGTCGATGAGGAGGCCGATGGCCAGCGAGAGCGCCAGCAGCGTCATCATGTTCAGCGAGAAGCCGAACAGCCACATGACGAAGAACGTCGCGACCACGCTCGTCGGCAACGCGAACGAGCTGATGATCATCGAGCGCAGGTCGAGCATGAAGACGAGGATGACGAGGATCGCCATCGCGCCGCCGAAGACGATCGCGATCTCGACCTCGTGCACGTTCTCGCGGATGAACATCGCCTGCTCGATGATGATGTCCGCCTTGATCCCGGGCGGGAACGAAGAGGAGATCTCGGCGAGCTTGGCCTTCGCGGCATCGCTCACGGCGACGGTGTTCGTGCCCGACTGCTTGAGCACGTCGAACGAGACGGCGGCTTCGCCGTTGACGCGAATGCGCGTGCGGAGCTCTTCGAACCCGTCCTCGATGCTGCCGATGTCCGAGAGGCGAACGCTCGAGCCGTCGGCGGCGGTGGCGACGATGAGATTGCGGATGTCGTCGACGTCTTTGAGCTCACCGACCGTGCGCACGCTGATCTCGCGAACGCCCTCATCGTAGTGACCAGCGGGGACGTTCAGGTTCTGCGAACGCAGCTGCTCGAGGATCGAGAGCGGCGAGAGATGGAGGGCATCGATCTTGGCGCGATCGAGCTCGACGTGGACCTCGCGCTCCGCGCCGCCTTTGACTTCGACCGAGGCGACGCCGTCGACCTGCTCGAGCGCAGGCTTGATGACGTCACGCGCGAACTTCGCGATCTCGGGGAGCGACTTGCCCGCGCCACTCAGCGTGTACGTGAGAACGCCGGTCGAGCCGACGTCGAAGCGCGAGACGGCGGGCTCCTTGACCTCGTTCGGCAGCTTGAAACGCGTCTGCGCGACGCGCTCACGAACCTGCGTCGCGGCGTCTTTCTGGTCGACGTTCAGCTTGAAGAGAATGATGACCGACGAAAGGCCCTCACGTGAGGTGCTCTTCAGGCGGTCGATGCCGTTGATGGAGACGACGGCATCTTCGATCTGTTTGGTGACGAGCTGCTCGACCTCGCGCGGAGACGCGCCGGGATACGGCACGTTCACGACGACGACGGGGAACGTGACGTCGGGGAAGAGGTCCGTGCCGAGGCGTGCGAGCCCCATGACACCGAGGACCATGAGCGCGATCGTCACCATGACGGTGAAGACCGGACGCTTGATCGCGATCGCAGAGAGATTCACGGAAGACTCCTCTGGGTTCGGCGACGAACTACTTGGCTGCCGCGGCCGACGGAGCTGCGGCGGCCGGTGCGGGACCGAGATCGATCGGGTCGCCGTCGTGGAGCTCCACGTTCGGCGAGAGGACGACTTCATCGGCGGCGGTGAGCCCACGCTGGACGACGAGCGTGCCGTCGGTGTCGACCGCGAAGGAGACCTTCGCGATCTTCACGTGGCCGTTCTCGACCTTCACGACTTCGTCTTGCGAGCCGGGACGACGCGCGGCAGAAGGAATGCGCACCGCATCCGTTTCGCCGCCACCGTCGATACGCGCGCGCACGAAGCCCCACGCGAGGAGCTGGCCGTCGTCGTTCGGCACTTCGATCTCCACGGGCGCACGGCGCGTGGATTGATCGAGCGACGGAACGATCGCGATGACCTTTCCCTCGACGACGCGCTCGCGATAGGTCACGTGAACCTTCGAGCCGTTCGCAATGAGCGGCACGTCTTCCTCGCCGACGGTCACGCTCAGTCGGAAGTGCGACGTGTCTTCGATGTGGATGAGCGGCACACCGGCGTTGACGACGGAGCCGATCCCAGTGGGCGCCTTGGTGACGATGCCCTTGAACGGCGAACTGATCGAGTGGAGGCCCGCGCCGCTCTTGGCGAGGGCCGTCGAGGCGTGCGCGCCATCGAGCTGCGCCTTCGCGAGAGCAACCTGCTGGCGAGCTTGTTCGACCTGCGCTTCGGGGACCGACTTGGTCGCGGCGAGCGCCTCGGTGCGCTTCAAGTTGTCGAGGGCCAGGGCGAGGTTCGCCTCGGAGCCGCGCACCTGCGACTCGGCCTGGCCAACCTGGGCAGCGGCACGCGAGACATCGAGCACGGCGAGGTTCTGGCCGTCCGTGACCTTGTCGCCGATCGAGACGCCGACGCGCACGAGCCGCCCGCTCGTCTCGAAGCCCACGTCGGCCTCGCGCCACGGCTTGAGCGTACCGGTCACGTCGACGCGCGGGACCCACTTGGCCGCGGTCGGATGAACGGTCTTGCTCAGTTCCTTCTGGACAGGCCGTGCGGCGGCCGCCTTCTTCTCCTCGGCGACGACGGCACGCTTGGCGACGGCTTGCTTCACGCGCACAGCGAGCAGACCACCGAAGCCGACCGCGACGGCGAGTCCGATGATCAACCCCACGCGCGCGCTGCGCTTCCCCGAAGCCCCCACCGTGCCCACCACCGGCTCGTTGGGAGGCAATCCGTAACCGTCCATCGCTAGACCCTTCCTCGTACGACGCGGGTAGTCCGCGCCGGCTTTCCTTCGCCCGCAAGCTGACCGGAGCGGACGTGCGTCCGTTCGCCATCGTTATTGACCGGCCGGTTACGCATCTCGAGTGCGCGCAGCAGTTCGGGCGTACCGAAGGCCCGAAAGAAAGTGTCCTGCGCGAACCGGACCCACGTCTCGATCGGCGGCCGCGTGTCCGTCGCAACCAGGCGCGTGACCAGCTGATTGTAGGCGCCGACAACGAGTGTCACGGCCAGGTCACAATCCAGATCGTCGCGATAGATGCCCTCGCGGCGGAAGTAGTCGAGCCACTCACGCGTGGTCTTGACGATCTCGGAATGGAACGCCTGGAACAGGTAGTCGTAGGGCCCTTGGCACGTCGGCAAGATCCGGAGAATGGCGCGGTTTTGCCAGAGAAACTCGAAGAGTTGGACGTCTTCGACGCGGGAGCGCTCGACCATCTCGAAGCGCTCTTCGGGCAATCCGGGATGCACGGGCGGCGAAGGAAAGAACTGCCCGCAACGCGCGAGAAACGACTCGACGACGTGTTTGAGCGCCGCCTCTTTGCTCTCGAAGTGAAGATAGAACGCACCCTTCGAGAGGCCCGCTCGCTTGGTGATTTCTTCCACCTTGGCGCTGGCCAGCCCTCGTTCGGCGAACACGGCTTCCGCCGCTCGCAGAAGCGAGATCTTCGCTTTGGGATCCGCGATACGCGACATCGATTCCCCTGGTCCCCCTGTTCGGTCGGCCTCCCCGCCGTCCCCTTTAATGACCGGCGGGTCACTATAGAGACGCGCGGGGGAGTCGCAAGGGCCCCGCAGAGAAATCACAAGGTCATCCATGGCGAGTTGTTAGGACCGGTGGAGACAGTCGACCAGGGCTCTCGTTCCCGAGAACGAACGCGTCACGACGGGTCGTCGTCGTACGTGGGGTTTCGCGTCGTGTGATCACGTGCGCGATCGCGATCGCGACTGCAAGGCAATGGCCGGGCGTCGGCGGAGCGATCTCTCGACGAGCGAGGTTTGATCACTTCTTCATCCACCTTCGGGTTCGCGTGAAGGCTGAACACGCCAACGAAATCGACGAGCGTTCAGCGCGATGTTCTTCGAACCCGAACAATCGACGACTCGATCGACGTGCCCACGCCTCTCGCAGTCGCTAGCGCACGCATCCAACCGAGCGAGTCCTCACTCGAAGTCGCCCCCAACCGCGGGACAACCGATCGTTCGCCCCCACGAACATTCCGCCCGTCGCATTTTGCTCGCCTCTGCGCGTCTTCACGCGCTCGCAGGAGGACGCGCTTCATCGAGTCGCTTTTCTGACGGGGCGCGCTCGGGGGCGCGTTTGGCTCGCGGGCGCCGACCTCGTTACGCAGGAGATCGTCGCTCCGCATGCGCTCGAGCGGGTCACGCTGCGCGCGACGCGCTTTGTCCTCGCGCGTGCGCTCACCGCCGGCGATCGGACAAACACCCGCTTCGGCGCTTAACGCGAGCCAAACGCGCCCCCGAGCTCGCCCCTCCCATCGCGAGCTCACTTCGCTTCAGTAAGGGCCCACCGCACGGCGCCACCGTGAAACACCGCTTCAGCGGGTAACGCGAGTCAACGCGCTCCGAGCTCGCGCCTCCCATCGCGCAGCGGACATAGCCCCTGTCGCGCGCGCGGATGGCGAAGCAGGCTGCGTGCCACAAGCTCGAGTGTGGCGCGCAGCCGACCAGGCCTGCGCTTTCTTGGCCCCACGTCGCTGCCCATGCGATGGCAAGCAAGATGCAGAGAGCGCTCTCGACCCGCGAGCCCGATCTCGCGGCTCTCCGCCGTTTGGCCGAGGACCTTGCGCAGCAGCGCGGCCAGAAGCCGACGACGACCCATTTGTTGGCCGCCGTCGCGAGTGGCCAGGACGATGCTGCGCAGCTGCTCCTCGAGCGACGTCTCGATCCAGAGGTCGTTCTCAAGGCGGCACGCATCACGGTCGACGACGCCGCCGACGCGATGAACCGTGCGATTCAGCGCGCGCGTGAGCTGGCGGGCCGAGGTGGTGCAGGGCGGACGGAAGCCCGTTCGGTGCACGTTCTCTTCGCGCTCTGCCAGGAGAGTGGCACCGCCGCGCATCGCGCGATGGTCCAGTGCGGGATCGACGTCACGCGCCTGCGCGTCGTGTCCATGCAGCTCGCCATGGGGATTGCCCCGCCGCGGCGACCGGTGACGGTTCCCGTCTCGGCGAACGCGCAGCGTGAGGGACTTCGCTCGAGCGGGATCATGCCCTCGGCTCCGGTCGCGAGGACGACGCCGTCGACCCGTCCGCCGACACCCTCGTCGCCTCCCCCGCCCTCGGTGCGTCCCTCGACTCCGCCGGTCACCGCGAAGCCGCCGACGCCGATCGTCGCGGTTCCTACGCCGCCCCCGGCGAACAAGGCTCCCGCGCAGCCGGCGCCCGCCCACAAGCCTCCTCATCAGCGGAGCAAGAAGCGGACGGCAGCCCCGGCAACACGCGCCGATCGTTTCGCCCTCGATCCGAAGCAGTTCCCGCTGCTCTGTGCGCTCGGACAGAACCTCACCGAGCGCGCAGCCAAGGGCGAGCTCGATCCGGTCGTCGGTCGAGATGCCGAGATCGAACGCGCGCTCGACGTGCTCGCCAAGCGTTACGCGAACAATGCATGTCTGATCGGCGCGCCCGGCGTCGGCAAGACGAGCGTGGTGCGTGGCCTCGCGGCGCGCATTGCCGAGGGCGTCGACGTCGCTTGCTTCGAAGAGAAGATCATCGTCGGCCTCGAGCCCGCCGCACTGCTCGCCGGGACGGCCGTTCGCGGCTCGCTCGCCGAGCGCCTCGGACAGATCAAGACCGAGGTCGCGCGCGCGAAGGGCCGCATCATCCTCTTCTTCGACGAGATGCACGTTCTCTTCGGACAGGACGCCGGCGACGAAGCGGCCAGCGAGCTACGCCTCGCCCTCGCCCGCGGCGAGATCGTGTGCATGGGCGCGACCACCGAGCAGGACTATCGCCGTGCGATCGACTCTGATCCCGGGCTCTCGCGCTGCTTCACGCCCATCGAGATCTGCGAACTGTCGCCCGAAGAGGCCCTGCTCGCCATCGAGGGCGTGACGCCCATCTTCGAGAAACACCACGGCTGCCGCTACGACGAGAACGCGCTCGCCAAGGCGGTGACCTGGAGCGTGCGCTACTTGCCGAGCAAGGCGCTGCCCGACAAGGCCGTTCAAATCCTCGACCTCGCCGGCGCTCGCGCGCGTCGTCGTGGGGAGTCAGCCGTCGAACCGCTGCACGTGGCCGAGGTCATGAGCGAGCTCGCCGGCGTGCCCGAGGAGCGCTTGCTCGAGACGGATGCCGAGCGTCTTCTCCGCATCGAAGAACTCCTCGGCGACCGCATCGTCGGTCACAAGCAGGCGCTCGCGCGCATCGCCACGGTGCTTCGTCGCAACGCCTCGGGCTTCCGCTCGAAGCGTCCCATCGGCACGTTCCTTCTGCTCGGGCCCACGGGCGTCGGCAAGACGGAGACGGCCAAAGCCATCGCCGAGTGCCTCTTCCACTCGGAGAGCGCGATGACGCGCCTCGACCTCTCGGAGTACGCCGAGTCGCACGCCATCTCGCGTCTCGTCGGCGCCCCTCCGGGCTACGTCGGTCACGATGCCGGCGGCCAGCTCACCGAGTCCGTGCGTCGTCGTCCGTACCAGGTCGTTCTCCTCGACGAGATCGAGAAGGCGCACCGCGACGTGCTCGAAGGCTTCCTGCAGGTCTTCGACGAAGGCCGCCTGACGGACGGGCGCGGCCGCACGGTCGACTTCACGAACACGGTCATTCTCCTCACGTCGAACATCGGCGCGGAGCTCTCACCGCAGAAGAGCTCGACGCGCGCGCGCATCGGCTTCGGCCCTGCTCCTGTCCGCCGCGACGACGCTCGCGCCAAGGAAATCTCGGCCTATCAGGACGCCGTCGCCGAGGCCGCTCGCAAGGCGCTGCCGCCCGAGCTCGTGAACCGCTTCGACGAAGTCCTCGCCTTCGCGCCGCTCGGGCGCGACGACGTGGCCGAAGTCGCCCGCCGCATCCTCCGCTCGCTCGCGAGGGATCTCGAGCTCTCGCGCGGCGTGAAGCTCGACGTGAGCGGAGCCGCCATCGAGGGCCTCCTCGACGCCGGCGGCTTCGACCCCGAAATGGGCGCCCGCCCCATGCGCCGCGCCATCGGCCGCCACGTCGAAGCGCCCATCGCGGAGATGATCCTGAAGGGCGAGCTCCAACGCGGCGACGTCGCCACCGTCGACATGGAGAACGGCAAGCTGGTCGTCGACGCCGTCACGCCAGCCTAAGTTTCTCTAATTTCGCGCTCATTGTTCGTGAGCGGTCGCGGCGCACGAGATGACGTGGACCACGTGGTCCACCTCTTCCTCGGTGTTGTAATAGTGGACCGACGCGCGGACGAGGGGGCCGAGGCCGCGCTGCGCCATGTCGATCGGGGAGCTCGTCACCGAAGAGACGGAGACGTTGATTCCGCGCTCGTGCAGCAGGTCTTTGATCTCCGCGGACGAGCGGTTCTCGATGGTGAAGGTGACGATGCCACACTGCTGTCGTCCCACGTCGTGGACGGTCACCCGTGGAATGCTCCGGAGAGCGCTCCGTAGCCTGGAAGCGAGGGCCTGGACCCTGAGAGCGATGGACTCGAGCCCCCAGCCGAGTGCGTAGTCGATGGCGACGCCGAGGCCGATTTTGCCTGCGACGTGCCCCTCCCATGTCTCGAAGCGCCGTGCGTCGGCGCGAATCTCGTAGCGATCGGGGGAAATCAGCGTCGCGGCGTGAACGTCGAGGAAAGGCGGCTCGAGCTGGAGAGCGAGGGAGCGCTTCACGTAGAGCAACCCGGTGCCGCGAGGCCCTCGCAAGAACTTCCGCCCCGTCGCGGTGAGGATGTCACATCCGATCGTTTGCACATCGACGGGCAGCTGCCCGAGCGATTGACAGGCGTCGAGCAGGTAAAGGACTCCGGCCTCGCGTGCGATCCGGCCGACCTCGGCGACGGGGCGATGAGTCCGCCGTTCGAAGGGACATGCGTGACGGCGATGAGCTTCACGCGCTCGTCGATGATGGATCGCAGTGCACCGATCGAGATCTGCGCGTCTTCGTCGTTCGGGATCGTCTCGATGACCGCGCCGTTGCGCTTGGCCGTCTGAAGCAGCGCGACGACGCTGCTCACGTATTCCGTGCTGGAGACGAGGATGCGGTCGCCCGGGCGAAACTGCAGCGCATAGAACGCCATGTCCCATGCGCGCGTTGCATTCTCGACGATGGCAATCTCGTCGTGCGCGGCGCCGAGCAGTCGCGCGGCCGCGTGATAGACGTGTTCGATCCGCTCACGGCGCGCGTCCTGGGCTTCGTACGCCCCCATCTGCGCTTCGAGCGTCAGATGCTCGACCACCGCATCGAACACGGGAGTCGGCGCCAAGGATGCCCCGGCGTTGTTGAAGTGCACGACCGCTGCACACCCCGGTGTGTCGCGCCGTGCACGGGCGACGTCGAACGGCTCGTGATGTGCGCTCATCCAGGCCCCGAGCACGATCGGATACCCTCGAATTCGGACGAGAGGAAGCCCAAGAGCGGCGCCCACCAGAACGCGACGAGGTCCAATTGCAGCGCGCGGTCGTCGATGTCGTTCGGGGCCGCCGTGATCGGTCGTGAAGGTTTTCGACGGCTCAAGACGGCGGCCTCCTCTCGTTTGCTAAAGTACACAGAGCGTCATTATAGTAGACATCAGGATTGTCGCCAGCTCGTGGACAAGGGGCGTGGGCGTCGCATCGCCCCCTACCCTGGCGTGGTATCGACGTGCGCGATTGCCCCGATGACCTTGTCGGACGGTTGCGATGGCGGGAGCGACGTGCGAGACGAGGGCATGTCGACGTGGCGCATTTCGCGGTCGATCATCGTGTGGCTCGTCGCAGCGTCGTGCGGTTGCAGCGGGTCGGGCGGCCAATCGCAGCGCCCCCTGCGGGAAACGCCGAAAACGACGGCGACGGCCCAATCGCCGGGACTCGAGGAATGCCGAGAAGCGGCAGGCGCCATCGACGTCGTGCACCACGACATTCGCCTCACGATTCATCGAGCCCCCAGCTCGCTCCACGGCGAAGGCACGATCCACGTCCGCGCGCGGAGGCCTACACCTATCGTCGTGCTCGACATCCGCGCTCTGCGCATCGCGAGCGTCCGCTCCAACTCCCAACCTTTGGGGATCCGTGTCGCGGACGGCCATCTCTGCATGAAGCTCCCCTCGCCCCTGCCGGCCCTCGCGGAAGCGCCCATCGAGGCCGCGTGGGACGTCGAAGGGCACGACACACTGCACGTCGCCGAGGATCAAGTATGGGCTGGCTATGACGCCTCCGCGTGGATGCCTACGCTCCGAGACGCCTCTCAGCGCGCGACGCTCACCGTGCGCATCGACGCTCCTCCGGAGTGGAAGGTCACGGCGAGCGGGCACGCCTCGCCGTCAGCGCAGGCGCTCGGCGGACGAGCGAGTTCCACGTTCGAGCTGAAGCGCTCGTCGCCTCCCTTTCTCTATGCCTTTGCCGCTGGGCACTTCGACGAAGCGGAGCTCGACGTCGACGGCGTGAGGCTGCGCGCGTGGGGGCCGCCGGGTGAAGACCTTCGTGGGGCGCTGGCGACGACCGCGTCGACGCTGCGATTCTTCCAGAAGACGATCGGCGTGCCGCTTCCCGCCGACGAGTATCGCCAGGTCTTCGTCCGGGACAACGCAGCTCAGGAGGCCGCGGGCTTCTCGTTGCTCGGGGCGAAAGCGCTCGCCGACCTCCGACGGACGCCACGCGAAGATTGGATCTTTTCGCACGAGCTCGCTCATCAATGGTTTGGGTGGCTCGTTCCCTGCGTCGACTTCAGGGACTTCTGGCTCAACGAAGGTTTCGCGACGTTCATGGTCGCGGCCGCCAAAGAACGTCGTTGGGGACGCGACGAGTACGATCGCGAGGTGGCGCTTTGGCGCAAGCGATCGGCGAAGGTTCACGAGGACGGGCATGACGCGCCGATCTCGCTCGCTCCCCCCGGTCTTCCGCGGCGGAGCATCGACGATTCAGAGCTTCAAGCGCGCGGTGTGACCTATGCCCGTGGCGCCTTGGTGCTGCACAAACTGCGGACCGAACTCGGCGACGAAGTCTTCTGGCGGGCCATTCATCGCTACGTAGAGCAACGCGCCGACCACGGAGCAACCACCGAGGATCTTCGCGCAGCGTTCGACGACGCCAGCGGTCGCGACATGCGACCGTTCTTCGCGACGTGGGTCTATACGAACGCCCCGGATCTTTGACCGCCCCCGTCGTTCGCGTCGTTCCAACCGAGCTTCAGCGCTGGACCTCGCCCGCGAGGAGCTTTTTCTCGACCGAGGTCAGGTCGAGACGACGGGCAGGCGAACGCGCTTGCCCCCGCCTTCCTTGCGCTCCGGCGGGAGCGTCACCGTGCCGAGCGCCGCGGGGAGCGGGAGATCCTGGCCCTTGGCGTAGATGGGGTGGCGGCCCTTCGTGCGGTACCAATCGGCGACGCTCGCCGTGGCCTTCATCTTCTCGATGACCTGACGCCAGCCGACGCCCGTGTTGTAGGCGCAGAAGCTGATCTCACCCATCTGCGTGCCGTACGGGATGATGCACATCTCCGTTCGGCGGAAGTCGTAGTTGAAGAGATCCTGGAACCACATGCCGGCGACGAAGAGGATGCGCCACTCGAACTCGTGCGCGTCGCTCTCGAACTGACCGATCTTCTTGCCGCGCGCGCCGGTCTGGCTGAGAAACTGCTTGAGCAGCGTGGGGAAGCTGATGGGCGACTTGTCGGCGTCGAAATTCTTCAGGATCGAGAGAGCCACCTCGGCGAGCGTGAGCGTGCGGCCCTGCGCGGCGTCGGTGATCTCCTGGATGTCGAGCAAGAGCTGCTCGAGGTTCAGGAACTCGGTGAGCGGAACGGCCTGCTTGGTCTTCTTGTTGACGAAGAACACCGTGCCGATGCCGCAGTTCGGATGACAGCCGCACTTCATCGAGCCCCAGTCGGCGCGGTCGCCGAGGAGCGTATCGGTGAGGTCGCTGAAGGGCCCCATCGCCGAGAGCGGGAACCAATCGCGCATCGGCTCGGAGAAGCCGCACTGGTCTTTGATGTCGTGCGCGAGGTGCGAGAGCGTGTAGCGCTGGGCCTTGCGCTGCTCGTCGGTGATGTCTTCGTCGCGCCCGGTGAAACTCACGGGCTGGAAGCTGACGACGGTGACCTTGTCGGCGTTCTCGATCGCGAAGTCGACGATCTTTCCGACGTGGTGGTCGTTCACGCCGTTCACGACGGTGACGACGAGGATCACGTCGATGCCTGCAGCATGCAGATTTTCGATCGCGCGGACCTTCACGTCGTAGAGGTTTCCGACCTTGCGGTGCGCGTTGACCTCGTTGCCGATGCCGTCGAACTGCAGGTACGCCATGCGGAGGCCGGCCTTCTTGGCCTTGTGGGCGAACTCCGGATCTTTGGCGAACTCGATGCCGTTCGTCGCGCACTGCACGGCGAAGAAGCCGACCTCGCGGGCGTACTCGATGGCGCGGAAGAAGTGCGGGCTGAGCGTGGGCTCGCCGCCCGAGAACTGGATGCTCATCTGACGGCGCGGCTGCACCGTGATGGCGTCGTCCAGGATCTTCTTCACGTCGTCCCACTCGAGCTCGTGGACGTAACCAACCTGGTTCGCGTCCATGAAGCATGGGTCGCACATCATGTTGCAGCGGTTCGTGAGATCCACGGTGAGCACGCTGCCGCGCCCGTACTTGATGCTCGAGCTACCGTGCTCGCGGAGCTTCGTGAGCGGCGCGAGGAAGTCGCGGCCCGGATAGAGGTTCTCGAGGCGGCGCAGGAACCCCGGGTCGACCGCCATGACGTCTTCGAAGACGCCGTGCGTCGGGCACTCCTTCTCCATCACCACGCAGTTGCGACCGTCGACCACCTTCTCGACGATGCGCGCCTTGATCTCGCCGGGGCGGCCGTCGATCAGCTCGCGGAGGTCGCGCGCGCCACTGAGCACGTCCGTACGGACCTCTTTGACGCATCGCGGGCAGAGCGAGTCGGTCTCGCGGGGAAAGCCCAGCTGCGGAAACGTCCGCTCGTGGCGCTTGAGGAGCGGCGCAGGCGCCCACGCCGGTTTGATCGCGGGCTTCTCGATGGCCTGGTTCAGCCGCTGGATCAGCGGCCAAAGCGCACGTGCCGAACGAGCTGCCGAGCGCGTACCAAGACGAGCGCAATGAGAAACAGCCTCGGAGACGACGCGGGTCACGGCAGAAGCGGAGGAGCCAAGCGAATCGGCAATCACGATCCCACGGTATAACGGCCCGGCTGCGCCGAACAGGTGCGAAAAGACCCTGCTAGAGTGCCTGCCCTCGCCTTTCGGAACCGATGAACCAAGTCCCCCGCACGCCAACCACCCAAGGACGCAACCTCGTCCTCCTCCTGCTCGCCGCGATGGTGCTCGCCGTAGGCGCGATCATCGCGATCGGCATGACCGGCGGGAGCCAGCATATTCCGCGATCGCGCCTTCCGCTCGCAGACGCCGGCGAGGCGGGAACAGCTGAAGCGGGCGCCGGCGCCGAAGCTGGCACACATGCGCCGTCGGCTCCCTGAGAATGCGACCGCGAACTGCGACTTTCCGGCGAACCGTCGGCCCTAGGCGCCGAGCGCTAAACTAGCCGGCAAAACCAGCTCGTCCTCGATCCACCATGAAGTCCCACACCGAATACTTCACGTTCCACACGAAGAAGCGCCGCGAGCTCGTTCATCTCACGCCACAGCTCGAAGAGGTGCTCGACCGGAGCGGCATCGTCGAGGGCTTCATGCTCGTCAGCGCCATGCACATCACGGCGGGCGTCTTCGTGAACGACAACGAGTCGGGCCTCCACGAGGACATCTGGAAGTGGCTCGAGGGCATCGCGCCGTTCCGTGAAGATTACAAGCATCACCGAACGGGCGAAGACAACGGCGATGCGCATCTCAAGTCGATGCTCGTCCACCACGAGGTCATCGTGCCGATCACCAAGGGGCGCCTCGACCTCGGCACGTGGCAGCGCGTGTTCTACGCGGAGTTCGACGGGCAGCGAGACAAGCGGCTCATCGTCAAGATCATGGGGATGTGAAAGCTCATGCGTTCGACGCTCGTTACCGGCGTTCTCGGCCTCTTTCTGCTGGTGGGTTGTGGCGGCGGGAATGCGGCTCGGTCACCCGCGGAAGAAAACCCGGCCAACGCCGCGGCGCGTGTTCAGGCCTTCGAGAAGACCGAGGACGAGCTCCTGCGTGATCTGTCGGCGCTCGATCGGCGCGTCGCGCTCCGTGCGCGCGTCACTCCGGGCGAAGACGATCTCCGGCGCGTCACGATGGGCGCCCTCCTCGCGGAGGATCCCAGCTTGGCCGCCGTCGACGGGGCCATCGACCCGTTCTCGTTCGAAGCCCGCGCGCGGGGCCTCGCCTCGGCGAAGGCCAAGCTCGCCTCGACGCCCAAGGAACTGCCGAGCCAGGCCTCCGCGATGACGCCCGCGCCAGCGTTCGAACGCGAGCTGCTCGGACGCCTCATCGACGAAGAAAGCGTACGCCTCGACGAGGAACGCGCACTTCCGCGCTCGGCGAGTTCACTGGTTCGCGGTGTGGTGGAGACTTGGACGGCGCCCTCGTCGAAGGAGCAGGCCGCCGAACGCGACCGCTGGCTCACGCGTAGGCTCGAGGAGCTTCGCGCATCGGTCGCCGCGAGCCCCACCAAGCTCGACGTCATCCGCGCGCGCGAGCTCGACGACGCACTCGACGCACTCGAACACGAGATCGACGCGCCCGGCTTCCGTGACTCGACCGCCAAGCTCGTCCAGCTTCGCGAGGCTCTCGAGGCCCAGAACGGACAGCGCCCGCGCGCGGCCCACGATTGGTCGCAGACGGCGACCCGCGTACGCGCCCACCTCGGGCTCGAAGGCAGCCCCGAGGCCATGGAGAAGGCCTTCGACGCTACCGAGAAAGATCTTCGCGCTCGCGCAGAGAAGGCCGCCGAAGCCGCGAAGCTCTCGGGCGACGACCTTGGCGCACGCGTGGCGAAGCTGGTGTTCCCCGAAGCCCGCAAGAACGAGCCCGATACACCATGCGTCGACGCCGTGCCCGGCTCGCGCATGCGCTCGATGGTTCCTCCGCCGGAGCGCGTCTCGGCGTGTCGGCTGAGGCACACGCTGGCCGATGCGAGCGACGATGCCGCCAAGGCCGCAGCGCTCGTGGCGCTGCACGACCACGTCGTCATCGCTCAATGGGCGCTCGACACGGCGCGCGGGGGCACGATCGAAGCGACGACCGCCAAGCACCACACGATGGCTCGTCCGTCACCCGATATCACGGCGCGCTGGGAGCGCATGGCCCTCGCCCGCCCGGTTTCGGCGCTCGGCGGTGGCTACGCGGCCCTGCTCCTTGCGCGAGGCGACGATCCAAAAGCGCGGGCCCACGCGTGGTCCGAGCTCGGCGAAGTCCCTCTCGACGTCGCCGAGCGCACGCTCGACACCCCGGTCGACGCGAAGGCGAAGAACTAAGACCGGCCTTCCGCCACGAGGGCGAGCTTCTCTTCGACCATCATGTCCGCGATCTTGTACGTCGGCGCATCCGTCTTGCGGCTGCGATCGGCGATTTCGTAGATCGTGTCGTAGATGGTCATCGTCTTCTCGCGCGCCTTCTTCGCGTCGTAGCCGAGGACTTCCTGGGCCACGTTGACGAGACCGCCCGCGTTGATGGCGTAGTCCGGCGCGTAGAGAATGTCGCGCGCGTAGAGGTCGTCGCCATGGCGAGGCTCGGCGAGCTGGTTGTTCGCGGCGCCTGCCACGATGGTCGCCCGGAGACGCGGAATCGTCGTGTCGTTGAGGGCCGAGCCGAGGGCGCAGGGGGCGAGGACGTCGCAATCGACCTCGAAAATCGAGTCGAGCGGAACCACGCTCGCGCCGAACTCGCGCTGGGCACGCTCGGTCTTCAGAGGATCGACGTCGGCCACGGAAATGGTGGCCCCGACGGCATGCAGCTCTTTGCAGAGGTGATAGCCAACGTGCCCCACGCCCTGCACGGCGACGTGCACGCCCGCGAGCGAGTCGCGTCCTAGCTTGAACTTCACGCAAGCCTCGATGCCGCGACGCACGCCGAGCGCCGTGAACGGCGAAGGATCGCCCGAGCCACCGTTGGCGACGTCGACGCCGGTGACGCTCTTCGTCACCGTGCGAATGACCTCCATGTCCTCGAGTCCCGTACCGCTGTCTTCGGCCGTGATGTAGTGACCGCCGAGGTCGTCGACGAACTTGCCGAAGGCGCGGAACAGTGCGACGCGATCGAAGCGCTCCTTGGGGCGGACGATGACGCTCTTGCCGCCGCCGTGGGCGAGCCCGGCAAGCGCCGCTTTGTAGGTCATGCCACGAGCAAGGCGCAGCGCGTCGATCAGCGCGGCCTCGTCGTTGACGTAATCGATGAACCGACAGCCACCCAGCGCCGGACCGAGGCGCGAATCGTGGATGGCGATGATCGCCTTGAGGCCGCTCGCCTTGTCGAACTTGAAGTGAACTTCGCCGTAGTCGTACGCCTTGAGGTGACCGAAGAGGTGCATCGCCTTCGATCTCGTAGCATGCGCGAGCGCGCCCTGCCGATCGCGGTCTGGCGATTGGCTCGTCGCGTCAGAGTGCTCGTGCGACACGAGAGCGAGCTGCGAACTCAGCCCGCGTCGGCGTCGTCTCCGGCATCCGGTCCGGCAGCGTCGCCGGTCGAGCCGACACTACCGGATGGGCCCCCGGCTTGGTCGCCGCTATCCGCGTTTCCACACGTCTCGAGCGCTTCACGACAGCTCGAGGCTTGCCCGATGCAGATGCGATGGGCGTGATCGTCGCCCTCCTCCGCAGACGAACAGCGCGCTACGCAATCGACGGGCGCATAGCCGCAAAGCTGCGCGAGCCGATTGCACACGTCTTCGCACGACGGCGGCGCGAGACCTCCGATCTTGGGCACGTTGTGCCCATCGATCGAGGGATTCTCGCTGCACGCCCACACGCCCATCGAGGCCAAGGCCACGGTGGACGCGAGGAGAACGGATCGCGATCGGAGCGTCATCGGTTTCCTCTCCTCGCTAGAACGACACGGTGACGCTGGCGAGGGCCGTACGGCCGTTCTGTACGAGCGTGCGTTGACGGAACTCGCCACTCGGCACGACGTCGTACTTCCAGTCCATCAAGTTGTAGACACCGAGGTTGTACCGAACGCCGAGCTTCTCGGCTTCGCCGGAGAGCACGAGATCCCAGACCACGCCCGCATCCGTCGTGCCCTGCGGGGGATCCGTCGTGCGTACGTTGCGGTCGGGACGCGGGCCTTCGATCGTGAGGCGCGTCATGCCCATCAGGCTCCGGCCGATGATCGGCACCGCGCCCTTCACCGAGCCGAGCACGGCCGGCGAGTTCGGAACGTCACGAAGCGAGGAGTCGTCGACGTAGCGGGCCTTCTGCACGGAGGCCGTGGCCGCGACCATCCAACCGGCACGCCACTCGCGACGCACTTCGGCCTCGCCGCCGAAAACGAACACGGGTGCGTTGGAGTTCGCATACTGGTTGATGGTCGCATCGATGTAGCGAAGCTCGATGAGGCGCGAGACGTAGTTGCCGTAGCCGGCGACCGTCGCGAGCACCGTCGGCGAGAGACGATGCGTGAGCTCGACCTCGCCCGAATAGATCTGCTCGGGCTTGAGACCATTCGAAGGGATCTGCGTGCTCGACGAGTAATAGAGCTCGTAGACGCTCGGCGCGCGGAACGCCTTACCGGCCATGATCTTGAGAACGCCACCGTCGTACGGCTTGAGGATGGCGGCCAGGCGCGGGTTGAAGGCCGAGGCCACGTCGAACTGATCGAGGTTCGAGTAGTAGTCGAGGCGCGCACCGCCCGAGAGCTTGAAGCGCGGCGAGAACGATACGTCGGCGAGGGCGTAGCCGGCGGCGACCGTGAAGGGATCGTTTCGACCGGGATTTCCGGCATTGTCGAAGATGTACGGCCCGGCATCGGAATCGCCGAGCTGCTTCGTCTGGATGTGCCGGATGACTTCGCCGCCGAGCGTGGCGCGGATCTGGTCGGTGGGCGTGAACACGAAGCGCTGTTCGAGGCCCACCCAGCGGCCGCGATACGTGTCGCGGTTGAGCCCATCGCGCGTGGCATAGGCACTGCCCGCGTCGAAGTCGTAGAGGTTCGCGTGCGCACGGCTCATCGACTGCACGGCCTTCGAGAGCTGCGGCTCGAAGCGTCCTTCGATCATGCCGCGTGTGTCGGCGTAGTGGTTGCGCGAGTCGCCGAAGATCGTGCCGTACTCGCCGGTGGGGATCTTCTTGTTCCTCGTGTTGAGGAACCACTGGAGCGTGGCCGCCTTGTACCAGGCGCGCCCGGTGAACATCGCCGCGTCGAAGCTGTCGACGCCGCGCGCGTAGCCGTCGATGGGCAACCCGTTGGAGCCGCGCTCGGCCTGTGGATCTTGCGGATCGGCCTGGAGCTCGGGATAGAAGAAGTCACGACCGGCTCCGTGCGCGGCCGAGACCGTGGCCCACATGCCGGCGTTCTCCGAGAAGCGGAAAACCGCGGTGGAACGCACGCGCCCCACGCCGTACTCCGCCGTCGAAACCGCAACCTCGCCGTGCGTTCGTTGATCGCGCGAGCGCGTGACGAGGTTGATGACGCCGAAGAACGCGCTCGTACCGTAGAGAACCGAGCCCGGGCCTCGCACGATTTCGATGCGGTCGATGTCGTCGATGTCCACGCGACCGTCGAACCCGACGTACGACGACCAGATGTAGTTGTCGTTCATCGGCTGACCGTCGAGCAGGATGAGCACGCGGTTGCCGTAGTCGCCGGGGCGGGAGAATCCGCGTACGCCGATCGTGGCGTAGCTGCGGTCGTCGGAGAGGTAGAGGCCTCGCACGCCGCGCACGGCTTCGGCGACGGTGGGGTACCCCATCGCGCGAAGCTCCTGGTACGAGATGATGGTGACCGAGGCCGGCGCGTCTTCGACCGACTCCGTCACGCGGCTCGCAGCGGTGACTTCTTCGAGGAGCGCGAGCTGGACGTCGACGCGCGTCTGCTTCTTCACCGCGACGTCGACCTTCTGCTCGACGGTACGGAAGCCTTGCTGCGAGACCTTCACCACGTGCGGACCGACCGGCACGTTGAGGACGGCGGGCGTGAAGCCGTACGGCTGATCGTCGACGGTGATGAGCGCATCGCGCACGTCGGCGTTCACGACGACGGCGCCGAGCTCGGGCGAGAGCTTGGCGCGCACACTCAACGCGCTCTTGGGGCGAACGTCGATCGGATATTCGCCGGTCTGGAATCCAGCCTTGGACACGAGCAGCGTGTGCCTTCCGGGCACCACGGTGGTCGTACAGGGAACCATGCAGAGGACTTTCGCGTCTTCCGAATCGAGGCGCACTTCGGCCCCCGACTCGCCTTCGATCTTGAGGCTCCCGAGGATCGGATTCAGCCGCAGCTGGACGCGCGCCTCTTGGCCGATCTTCGCCTCGACGGGCTGCTCGGACTCCGCCGGCTCGTAGCCGGGGAGCTCGACGATCACCTTGTATTTCCCTGCCGCCAGCCCGAGTGAGCGTGGCGAGTTTCCACGCGGCCCGAGATCTTTTCGATCGAGGTAGACCGTTGCTCCCGGCGGATCGGTCTCCACCTTCAAGATCGCGACGGTGGGTCCGATGCGGACGAGAGCTTCCTCGACGCGCTTGCGAGCGGCGTGGTTCGTCTCCTCCTCGAGCGCCTGCATGTAATAGCGATAGGCGTCGGGCCCGCGCTTCAGCTGCTCGTAGGTGCGCGCAATGTTGAAGACGACGTTCCTGTTCGGAACGAGTCGGTTCGACGCGAGGAAGTGCTCGAGCGCGCCTTTGTAGTCGCCGGCTTCGTAGCGATCGGCGCCCAAGTTGAATTGGAGATCGGCCTCGTCGGCGAGGTCGTCGGCGTGCGCGATGCCGGCACTACCGAGTACGAGAGAGAGAGCGAGCAGCGGAAAGCCAACGAGCGAGCGTGCACGCGCAAACGAAAGTTTCATCGAGGCCTATCCACGACGGAAGAATGGGAACGAACGACGACGGCGCTTCAACGCTCGCGACGGATGTCGAGATCCGAAGGCGGCGGCGCCGAGCCCGGAGAGGAACTCGGCTTCACGGGAACGGCGGGACGGCTACCGGGCTTGCCGGCGGGCTTCTGTGCAGCGTTCGATACGTGCCCAGATGCCGATGCCGATGCCGATGCCGACGCGTGTGTCTGTGGCGTGGCTGCCGACGCGCCGGCGGTGGCCGTTTCGACCGGAAGCGGCTCGGGCGAGGCGATCGGCATGGGCGCCGAAGGAACGGCGGCTTTTGCTGCCGGGGGCGGCACGTCGTGCGACGCCGACGACCGCGTTCCGAGAAATGCGCCGACGCCCGCGAGCACCGCAATCGCCGCGGCGACGCCGATCATCAACCCGCGCTTCGCAGGACGCGGAGGCGGCGTGCTCGCTTGAACGACGACCGGCGCGCTCTGCGAGAGACCGGGTGCGAGCAGGGTCTTGCTCAGCGCAGGCGACGAGCTCGTCGACACCGGGCCTGCGAGCGGGTCCGGCGGCGACGTCACCCCGAATGCGTCGACCGCAGGTGCCTTTGCCGCGCGAAAACTACCGCTCGTGTTCCTGAGGTAGGAATCGGAGTCGACGTTCTGCCCGCCCGGCGGAATGGTGGGAGGAACCTCGAGCTCCGGTGCGAGCCCCGCCCGACGCACCAGCGACGCTGCACGCGCCGCCACGACGCGCGAGCGACGCGCTTCGGTGAAAGGAACGAGCGCGATGGCGAGCTCCGCGGCCGTCTGATAGCGAGCGTCCGGATCCTTCTGGAGGCATCGGCTGATGATGGCCTCGAGCTCGGGCGGCACGTCGGGCCGGAACCCCCGGAGCGAACGCGGCTTCTTCTCGAAGATGGCCGCGACGAGCTCGGTGAACTCGAGGGTCTCGTCGAAGACCGTGCGGCCCGACAGAAGCTCGAAGAGGACGGTTCCGAGCGCCCAGATGTCGGTGCGCCGATCGACGTCGCGCGTCGAGCGAAGTTGCTCGGGCGACATGTAGAAAGGCGAGCCCATGAGGGTCGACGTCGCCTTGAGGTCGACGTTCGATACTTTCCCGGACAAGGCCGCCTTCGAAATACCGAAGTCGAGGACCTTGATGAGATGCCAGCCGCCCTCGTCGACACGGAAGAGGTTTGCCGGCTTGATGTCGCGATGGACGATGCCTCGGACGTGCGCCTCGCTGATGCCTTCGCACGCGTCGATGACGAACTCCGCGGCTTCGCTGATCGCGAGTGGGCCCGTCACGGTGAGGACCTCCTCGAGGTTCTTCCCCTCGAGAAACTCCATGACCATGTACGGCATCCCGTCGTGGGTGCCGACGTCGTGCACGCGGGCGACGTGCTCACTCTTGAGCTTCACGGCGGCACGGGCCTCTTGCGAGAAGCGGCCGACGATGTCGTCGCGTTCGAGTGCTTCGCGACGCAGGAATTTCAGGGCCACGCGCCCATCGAGCTGCACGTGGGTCGCCTCGAACACGACGCCCATCGCGCCTTCGCCGATGACCCGGTCGATCCGGTACTTCTCGGAAATGAGCTGGCCGGGAACGGCCACCGGTCCATGCGGTGCCATCCCTCCCATTGCCGTCCCCGCCGCGCGTGAGTGGCCAGAGTCCACTTGAGCGCGAACATAGAGCACGTTCTAGTGGGTCAGGAAGAGGCAAAACGTCGAAGCGGCTCGAGACGGTCACATGCCGCTCGCAACGTGCGTGGGGTGATCGAATGGATCACGCGGGCGTCTGCGCTCGCCCCGGTATCGGTCACGTTCGGTCGCGTTCGGTCGCGTTCGGCCGCTCGAGATCGAACGCGACTTTCGCCGTGATGACGGTCGAGATGGTCGCGATGGTCGCTCGGCTTGCCTCGGTTTTCCATTAGTCAGGTCTGGATTCCCTTCGCAGGTCAGGCGTGACGGTCCTCGAGCTCCTTCCGAGCTTCCTTCACGCGACCACGAACACGTAGCGTGCGGAGGTAGCGATCGCTCACGCCCGATGCGGCCGATCGCGCACGCTCGTCTCCGTGCGTTCGATCGAGATGGAGCATGTAGCGGCGCTCGAACTCGAACATGACGCGGTCCCGCGCGGAGGCGAAGGTGAGGTTCTGCGTGACGACGTCATCGAGGAAGTCGACGGCATTCGGCGGCGGCGGCGCAGACGACGAACGACGGATGAAGAGCTCACCATCCTCCGAGGTCGCGAGCTCGCCGTACGTCGCGAGGCGCGTCATGGTGTTCGAGAGCTCGCGAACGTTGCCCGGCCACGCGTAGGAACGAAGGCGACCGAGCACGTCCTCCGGGAAGGGACGTCCATCGGTAGCCGCGTTCGTCGACCAGAAATGTCGGGCGAGGAGCTCGATGTCTTCCGGACGCTCGCGAAGCGGCGGAAGCGCAAGGCGGCCAACGGCGAGGCGGAAGAAGAGGTCGTCACGGAAGCGGCCTTCGGCGACTTCGACGTCGAGATCGCGGCGTGTCGCGACGATGATCCGAACGTCGACCTTCTGCCAACGATGACCGCCGATGCGACGCACCTCTGAGCTCTGGATGGCACGGAGCAGTCGCAACTGCAGCCCGGGATCGAGGTCGCCGATCTCGTCGATGAAGAGCGTACCGCCGTCGGCTTCTTCGAAGATGCCCGGACGCGAGAGGTTCGCACCGGCATAGGCGCCCTGCTCATGACCGAAGAGCGCGCCTTCCAGGAGTGACGGAGGAACCGACGCGCAGTCGAACACGACGAAGGGCTTGTCGGCGCGCGGGCCAGCGCGATGGATGGCCTCGGCGAGGGCCTCCTTGCCCGTGCCTGTCTCGCCCTCGATGACGAGGGGAACTTGCGCGTCGACGAGCTTCTTGCAAAGCGGATAGAGTCGACGAATCGCAACGCTCGCTCCGATGAACGAGCCAAACGACGTCTCGAGCGGAAGCGGCGTGGTCGCTGCGTTGAGCGCACGAATCACCGAGATGACCGTGGCCCCGACGCGAACGGTCTCACCGCCGGTGAGGAAGGCCTCCACCGTGCGAATGCCGTTCACGAACGTGCCGTTCGTCGACCCGACGTCGCTCACGCGAAGCTGGCCGTTGTGCACTTCGAAACGCACGTGACGACGCGAGGCTTGGTGATCGGTCAGGGCGAGCGCACAGACCTCACTCGTACCGGCGAAAATGGGACACGAACCGTCGTCGACGACCGCTGTCGCGCCGACGTTCGGCCCCTCTTTGACGGTGAGATGGAACGCGGTCGTCGTCGGAGTCGACGCGGTGGCGCTCACCAAGGTGGGTTCGTCGAGCCAACCGCTCGGCGGTCGGTTGACGAGTCGCCCGAGATTCAGATGCCCGTCATTCGATTGGTTCGAAGGCTCCACGGTTCTTTGCCATCCCCTCTGCAGGTTCGGAAAAACAGGACGCCGAGAGGTGCAACCCCAGCGTCATCGAACTCGAAAGGAAGAGACGGGACCGGTTTTGGTTCGTCGCAGAGAATCGTGACCGCGGGGAACGAAATGAGCCGAGACCATCGAACGGGCACGCCGGCGGGGTGGTCATTTCGGTAACCGGCCTGGGCCGCCGCGGCATGCGCGCAGCGGGCACATGGCAAAAAGAAAGGGAGCCGCGCGAAGCGACTCCCTTCTCCGCCCGCACTCTCGCGCGGACCTGGTGACTGCCGAGGATCAGTGGCCGTGCGGATCGCCGCCCATGCCCGCCGGCATGCCGTGCGGCATCCCCGGCATTCCCGGCATTCCCACCGGCATCGCTGCAGCGCCCTTGGCGGCATCGGCCCCCGCGTCCTTCGACTTCTGGAACTTCGAAGGCTCGGTGATGACCTTGTTCACGACGCGCTCCGGCACGACGAAGATCGTCGAGTCGCCTTCCTTCTGGGCGTAGTGGGAGGTGCCGCTCGCGACCTTGCCGATCTTGAGCGTGTAGTTCCCCGCGCCGTCCTTCAGGGCGATCGTGATCTTGCCTTCCGGCGCGTCGAGGCCCGTGTCGGCCGGCGACTTGCCGTCGCCGAAGTCTTCGGCGTTCAGCGAGTTGAAGGCGCGGACGGTGTCCTTGACCTTGTCGTCGTCGAGCTCTGCGATGGGCTTGCCCTTCGCGGTGCCGGCCCAGTGATCACCCTTCGTGAACGAGAGCGGCCCGTTGGCATTCTCGATCATGATCTGGGTAGCGTTGCCGTCGTCGAACTTGAAGATTTCGGTGTCGCGCCAGCCCTTCACTTCACGCGTGTAGGCGTAGCTCGAGTAGCCGCTCACGGCGAAGACGCCGGGCTTGCCGTCGACCATCGCCATCTGACCGCGCGCGCCCGATTTGCCGAACGTGGCGTCGAGCTTCTTGTCGCCGCCCTTGTAGGCCACCACGTGGACGGCCTTGCTGGGCTCGAACTGGAATTCCTTCTTCTGATCTTCGGAAGGAGCGGCGGCGATGAGCTCCTTCGCCTTGAGCTCCTTCAGGCTGTCGACGAGCGCCTTCGCGTTCGTCTGGTTCGCGGGAGCGTTCACGGGCTTCGTGACCTCCCACTTGTCGCCCTTCTTCTCGAGGACGACCTCGCCCTTATCGCCGTTCGTGATGCTGACCTTGTCGACGTCGTCGGGCGTCTTGAGCTCGGGAAGCTCGGCGCTCGTCATCTGCGACGTGCCGATCTTCTGGTCTTCCTTCGCCTTGAAGTAGACGGCCCCGCCAAGCGCGGCGAGGACCACCAAGCCAACACCAATCTGCGTAGAGCGTTCCATATTTCTGGTTCCTGAAAGCTTCGAGAATTGAGGGCTCAGACGAGACGAAAGGCGCGGTCCGCGTGAATGATACGCAGGGACACGCGCCTTCCGCCCATCACGCGGTTTTAGGCACGCGGTTCAGGCGAGCTGGATGTTCTCGCGCTGCGCCTGGCGCATGCGCCAGAGGACGAAGCCAAGCAGCGCGAAGAGAACCGGAACGCCGATGATCAGGGTCGCGGCGACGGTGTGCTGCACCTTCTTGCGCTCCTTCTTCATCTGGTCGTCCTGCTTCTTCAGCTGGTCGTCGGACATGTCGTCGAAGTTCGGCTTCGAGACGTCGCCGTACACGAGGCTCGGCTCCTGGAGGATCTTCGCGGAGGCCGCGAGGAGGTCCGTATCGCCGCTGACCCAGTCGAACATGTTCTTCGTGACGAGGATGATGTTCGTGACGATCTGCTGAGCGTAGGCCTGGCCGAGCTGCTGGAGCTGCTCGTCACCACCCATGCCCGGCGGCATGCCCTGCATCATGCCCATCTGGCCCATGTCCGGACCGTTGCCCGAGCGAGCGAACGGGTTCGCGAAGAACTGCGACGACGAGATGACGAGGACGCGAGCCGGGTTGGTCGACTTCGCGGGCGCCTCGACGCCCATCTTGTCCGCACCGGCGAAGGCGCTCTTCAGGTTGCCTTCGATGGTGACGGCGATCGGGTACTGGTTGAACTCGCCCTTCGGACGCCACTGGCGGAGCGGCTTGAGCTCCACGGTCTCGCCCGTTTCGCGGAGGGTCTTCGGCGTGGTGCGCGCGACGACCTTGAACTTGTCGGCCGCGACGTCCGGCTGCTTGTCGCGGTGGATGACGAGCGACGAAGCGAACGGGAAGCCGATCTCCGGGATACGGAAGAAGGCGGCGAAGCTGGTGTCGAGCAGCTGCTCTTCACCCGTGAAGCGCGGGTCGTCCTGCACGTCGAGGATCGGAGGCATGCGCGCCGTCTGCGGGCCGCTCTGCGTCCAGACGCCGACGCGGAAGGGACGACCGAACTCGAGGAGCACGTCTTTGCGCATCTCGACGCCGTAGCCGTCGAGGAGCTTCTCGATGCCGTGCGTGTTGAGCGTGCCGTTCATGCTCGCGTCGCTCGCCTTGAGGTTCACGGCGCTCGCGATGACCGCGAGGCTCTTGCCCTTCATGACGAACGCGTCGATGCGGCGAAGCTCCTTGTCGGAGAGATCCTTGGCAGGCTGCGTGATGATGAGGCCGTCGAGCGAGTCGTCGACGTCCGCATCGCCGTTCTTCAGGTCGACGTCGACGAACTGATAGAACGGGAAGTACTGCGAGATGATGCCCTGGAGCGCGGGCTTCTGACCGCCGCCCTGGCTGGGGAGGAGGTTCGGCTCCGAGAGCTTGATCTCGTCGTGACCGGTCAGAAGACCGATCTTGTGCTTGATGTTGTCGCCCTTGTCGCGGACCTCACGAATCTTGTTCGTGATCCAGAACTCGAGACCGACGTTGTTGTCCGGGGAGAGAACCGGGATCTTGTCGCGCTCGGCACCGTAGTTGATGACGAGGCCCATGTAGCCCTTGGCGAACTCGGCCTTGTCTTCGGTGTCCGAGCCTTCGCCGAACTGGATCTCCTGAAGACCGGCTTCCTTCGCCTTCTTCTTCTGCTCCTCGTCCTTGGCTTCGACGATCTGGTAGTCGAACTTGCCCTTGCTCGCGTCCTTGTACTGCTGGAGCAGATCGCGGAGGTCGCGGACGTAGGCGTCGAGCTTCGGGAGGCCCTTCGTGACGTAGGCCTCGACCTTCATGTCGCTCTTCATCTCGCGCAGAAGGTGACCGCTACCCTGCGAGAGCGTGTAGCGCTCCGCCTTGGTCGCGTCCTTGCGCCAGTACATGAAAAAGCTGAGTGCGTTGACCGCGACGAGAATCGCGGCGACCACGAGCACGAGAGCGCCGCTCTCGGCCGAAGCCTTCTTCTTTCGTTCCATCGCCATGGCTTGCTTGCCTCTGGTGTCTCGGAATTAGTTGGAACTCAGGTCCACTTCCGGCTCTCGAGAGAGCGGAAAGAAACCATGAGGCAGAGCACCGTGATCGAGAGGAAGTAGACGATCGCGCGCGAATCGATGATTCCACGCGAGAACGGCTCGAAGCGGCTCTGCAGGCTGATGAACGAGACGGCTTCGCCGGCCCAGCCCTGGAGGAACTCGACGATCGTCACGGACCCGAGCGCATAGAGCGCCACGAGCGTGAGCAGCGTCGCGAAGTACGAGAGGATCTGGCTCTCCGTGAAACTCGACCACATGAGGCCGATCGAGGTGGCTGCCATCGACGTGAACAGGAGGCCGATCATGCCGACCCAGAAGGGGTTCCAGTCGAGCGGGCCGAGGTGCCAGATGCCGAACATCGTGATCGGGTAGGCACAGAGGAGGAGCAGCCCGATGCAGACCATCGCGAGCGAGCCGAGGTACTTGCCGAGGATGACCTCGCTGTCCTTGACGGGCATCGTGATGAGCAGCTCGATCGTGCCGACGCGCTTCTCGTCCGAGAGCGAGCGCATCGTGAAGAGCGGGACGAGGCCGCACAGGCCGATCGGCACCGCGTCGAACATGCGCTGCATGGTCGCCCGACCGACGTCCCAGAAGCCGCCCTTGTAGAAGAAGAACCAGAGCCCGAAGATCACGAGGCTCGCCGAGATGACGATGTACGTGATGGGCGACTGGAGGTACGCGGCGATCTCACGACGGGCGACCGTCGTGACCATCTTGGCCGAGCTGGGACGGTCGAGAACGACCTTCTCCTTCGGACCGGTATCGAACGGAGCGCGCGCCTGACGGCTCTCGGGCGCGTCATCGTCACGTTCCTCTTCGCGGGTGTCTTCGTCGATCTCTTTTTCGAGGGTGGTTTCGCCGCTCATCGCTCGTCCTCTTCCTCGTCGTCGCTGTCGTCTTCGTCTTCGTCGCTCTCGTCTTCCTCGTCGCGGGATTCGGAGACCGGACCGAGTTGACGGTTACGTCGCTCGTCGCCAATCGTGAGCTGACGGAACACGTCCTCGAGAGTCTGCGTATCGCGGTGCAGCTCGAGGAGAACCCATCCCTTGTCCGCGACCATGCGGAAGATCTCGGGGCGGAGGTCCGTGTTGTCGTCGCCGGCGACGGCGAAGGAGTGCGCGCGGTCGTCCGTGGGGAGCTCCGCGACCTTGCTGACGCCGCGAATGCTCGACAGCGCCTTCTCGACATCGTTGCCGCGCGGAAGCGCGCCCGTGCCGCGATACGCGGACTCGCCGAGCGACTCCTGCACCGACACGACGTAGCGAACGCGACCGCTCTTGGCGCGAATCTCGTCGAGCGCGCCGTCGGCCACGACGCGACCACGCGACACGATGATCGCGCGAGCGCAGGCGGTCTCGACCTCTTTGAGGTTGTGGGTCGAGAGAAGAACCGTGCGGTCCTTGCCGATCTGCTTCAGGTAATTGAGGAACTCGGCCTTCTCGTTCGGGTCGAGGTCGCTCGTGGGCTCGTCGAGGATGAGGATCGGCGGGTCGTGGATGAGCGCCTGGGCAAGGCCGACGCGCTGGCGATAGCCGTGCGAGAGCTGCCGAATCTCCTTGGAGAGCGACTGTGCGAGACCGCAGATCTCGACGACATCACGCGCGCGCTTCTTGAACGTCGCGTTGTCGAGATTGCGCATCTGCGCCGCGAAGCGCAGGTACTCGTAAACGGTCATCTCCAAGTACAGCGGAGCGCGCTGCGGGAGGTAACCGAGGCTCGAGCGCACCGCGAGGGTGTCCTCGAACACGTCGTGACCGCGCACCTTCGCCATGCCCGAAGTGGGCGCGATGAAGCACGTGAGGATGCGCATCGTGGTCGATTTCCCGGCGCCGTTCGGGCCGAGGAAGCCGACGACTTCGCCGCGGCGCACCTCGAAGCTGACGTCGTCGAGCGCACGGTACGAGCCGTAACGCTTCGTCAGCCCATTTGCGTAAATCATCACGTCGGTGGACATCCGACCTCCGAAGAAAGTCTGTGTTTCGAGTGCTTGTGTGACTGGTGACAGAGCATTCGAGAGCTACGTGTAAACCCAAGAACCCTAAAGGATTCTCGAGCTCCCACCCAGATCCCAGGCGTTTGGCCGCCGCGGGAACGGCCTTCTTAGTGGATTTCTTCCCGGGGAAGAAGTCCTCGGCAAAATCGCTCCCACCCGCCGGATTGGGGTGTTAAGGCCCCGGTCCGGCTTGGCGACCAAGTTTCGGTGATTGCTTCGAAATATCAAGCTCAGCAGCAAACGTTTCCGAAGCGCCAGCACCCGCTGCTCGAGCCCACGATCGCGGCTCGTCCACAACCAACGCAGCGCTGAGGCGCGAGGGAGACCCGGCCCGCGGAATCGCCGTGAGTTTATGAACAAAACGTCATGTGGCGACGGATCCCCTCGCGCGGCCCCCCGCCGCCGCCTCGTCGTCGTCGCGATCGCACCGGTCATCACGGGCCGATGCTCCGCCCCCGGGCATCCTGGTCGTCCAAAGCGGACGAAGTTCGAAATGGCGATCCCGCGCCTCGCGCAGGCGCACTCGTCGCCATGGGGCGAGCCTGACGAACTTTCGTGCGTACGTCGCGCACCCATCAACCGCGCGCAGCATCGGACACCAGCGCGCCCGACGAGTCCACGGGCGCGCACGCGAGGAGTTGCCATGCTTTCGACACGAAAACTCGGCCGGCAGGGCCTCGAGGTATCGTCTCTCGGCCTCGGCTGCATGGGCATGAGTCACGCCTATGGCACGGTTCGCGACGAGCACGAATCGCTCGCCACGCTCGATCGAGCCATCGAGCTCGGGTGCACGTTCTTCGACACCGCCGAGGCCTATGGTCCGTTCAAGAACGAAGAGTTGCTCGGCCGTGCGTTCGAGGGTCGACGCGATCGCGTGACCATCGCGACCAAGTTCGGATGGGTCTTCGGCGATGGCAAGTTGGTCGGTCTCGACAGTCGGCCTTCGCACATTCGCGACGTCGTCCACGCGTCGCTCGAACGACTCCGAACCGATCACATCGACCTTCTCTACCAACACCGCGTCGACCCGAACGTGCCCATCGAGGACGTGGCCGGCGCCGTCCGCGATCTCATCGCCGAAGGCAAGGTTCGCTATTTCGGCCTCTCGGAAGCGGGCCCCGAGACGATTCGTCGTGCGCACGCCGTACAGCCCGTGTCGGCGTTGCAAAGCGAGTATTCGCTGTGGGAGCGCGGTCTCGATGCGAACGTGAGGCCCGTCCTGCACGAGCTCGGGATCGGACTCGTTCCATTCTCGCCGCTCGGTCGGGGCTTCCTCACCGGCACGGCCAAGCGCGCGGACGAGTATGGCGCGGGTGACTATCGCTCATTCGGCGATCCGCGCTTCCAAGGCGACAACTACGACAAGAACATGCAACTCGCCGACATGGTCCGCGCCCTCGCGACGGCCCGCGGCGCTACGCCGGCGCAGGTCGCACTCGCTTGGCTTCTCCAACTCGACGATGACATCGTACCGATTCCCGGCACGACGAACCGTGGTCGCCTCGAAGAGAACTTCGGAGCCGACGCCGTGAAGCTGACCTCGGCGGAGCTCGCACGACTCGACGAGATCTTCGCGGGCAAGGTCTCCGGCGAACGTTACGCGGAGAACCACCTGCGCTGGATCGACCCAGGACGGTGAGGCGCGAGCGGCGCGGCGGTGGGCACTCGAGAGCAGTCCCGCTCTTCGAGCCCACGCGCCGCGCTCATAGGAGCGACGCTCAGGCCTTCGCGACGATCTGAATCGTCTGCGCGCCCTGCGCGGCCGGCTGCTGCGCGGTCACGGCCGACGATACGGGAGCGGGAGGCGCGTCGTGTGCGTGGTCGGGGAACGCCTTGAGCTCCTCGCTCACACGACGCAGGTACTGCTGCTTGACGTGGAACGGCAAGAACGCGCTCTTGAAGCCGGAGAGAATGACGGCCTTCAAGTCGGCCATGGTGAAGCCGAGCTCCTTGCTGCAGAGCCACAGCTCCTTGGAGACGGTGGTGTCGGTGACGAGGCGGTTGTCCGTGTTGACCGTCACCCGCAAGCCAAGGTTCTTGTAAAGCTTGATGGGGTGGCTCGCGAGGTCGCGAATCGCGCCCGTCTGCACGTTCGACGACGGGCAGCACTCGAGCGCGATGCGGTGGTCGTTGACGTAGTGGAGCAGGTCGCCGTCTTCGCGGAGGCGGCAGCCATGACCGATGCGGTGTGCTCCGCAGACGTGGATGGCCTGGTGGATCGACTCGGGGCCGTAGGCCTCGCCGGCGTGGATCGTGACGTTGATGTTGTTGTCGCGAACGAGCTGGAACGCCGCGCGATGGTGCTTCGCCGGGTGGTCGTACTCCGCGCCGGCGAGGTCGAAACCGACGACGCCGCGGTTTTTGTAGGCCACCGCGAGCTCCGCCATCTCGAGTGAGCTCTCCGGCGAGACGTTGCGGATCCCGCAGAGGATGACCGCCGACTCGATGCCGTACTTGTCGTGTGCCGCGCGGAGGCCTTCGAGAACCGCCTCGACGACCGCGGTGAGCTTGAGCCCGCGACGCGTGTGGAGCATCGGCGAGTAACGCACTTCCATGTAGCGAACGTTCTCGCGCGCGGCGTCTTCGGCGAGCTCGTAGGCCGTGCGCGTGAGGGCGTCGGCCGTCTGCAGGACGCGCAGCGTGACGTCGAAGGCCTTCAGGTACTCGACCAGCGAACCGCAGTTCTGGCCGAGATTCATGTGCTTTCGCAGGCCGTCTTCGTCACGCGCGGGCAGCTCGACGCGCTGCTTGTCCGCGAGCGCGAGGATCGTCGAGAGCCGCAGCGAGCCGTCCAGGTGGACGTGGAGATCGGTCTTGGGGAGCTTCTCGATGACTTCGAGCGGGATCGTGTGCGGCATGCCCGTAGGTACCACACACCGTTGAGCTCTCGTACTGAACGGGTGGCTCGACCGAACGCGTTAGAGCTTCACACCCTTGGCTTCGGCGTTCTGCGGATCGAGTTTGAGCGCTTCGTCGAGATGAGACTTGGCTTCTGCGCCGCGCTTCAGAACGACCAGCTCCTGGGCGAGCAGGGCGTGGGCCGTGGCGAGGTCGTTCGGCTTCATCTTGCACAGCAGCGCCGTCTCGAGCTCGCTCGCGGCCTTGTCGTGTGCGTTCGATGCCGCGAGCGCGCGCGCGTAGAGCACGTGCGTCTGACCGCCCATGATGTCGACGAAGATCGCGCCCTCGCCGACGCGGCGCGCCTCGTCCCACTGCTTTTGCGCGACCAACTTCTCGAGGAGTGTTCGCCAGATCTTCCGATCGTGCTGCTCGAGCGGAGCGAGCTTGCGCAGGATGTCGAGTGCGTCGCCCTCGCGTTTTTC
The DNA here is from genome assembly GCF_001263205.1 of Labilithrix luteola. Classification (GTDB taxonomy): domain Bacteria; phylum Myxococcota_A; class Polyangia; order Polyangiales; family Polyangiaceae; genus Labilithrix; species Labilithrix luteola. The sequence continues at coordinate 3,866,967 of NZ_CP012333.1, read as the reverse complement.
CTTGAGCGCCAGGTCGTAGAGTCCCTTGAGCGGGTCGGACTGGCTCGGGTCGAAGCGATACGCCGCCTCGAAGTGGTAACGAAGGCGCGCATCGTCGTTCTGCGCCTCGGCGATGTCGGCCAGAAGCGAGTGGATGGCGTACCCGTCCGCACCGATCCCGCGCATCGTGTCGAGGTGACGGCGCGCCCCGTCGAGATCCTTCTCGCCGGTCGCGAGCTTGGCGGCCACGAAGTGAGCATCGGCGTTCTTGGGGTCGATCGAGAGCGCCGCGTCGATCTCCTTCTTCGCCTCGCCTCCCTTCTTGCTTCGCACAAGCGAGATGGCCATGTCGACGTGCGCGGAAGCATCGTTCGGAGCCTGGGCGAGCGCCTTCTTGGCCTCCTCGAGCTCCTTCGGCTTGCGCGTGAAGAGATACTGGTTCTTGTAGCGAGAGAGGCGCGCCAGCTGCCAGGTGCGATAGCCCGAGTCGTATTCCTCGGGCGTCACACCGAACGCGCTCTTGATGACGTCCGGCGTCTTCTTCCCTTCGCCCCACAGCTTCAGCGCCTGCACCACGTGGTTCATGCCGAAGCGCTCGACGGTCCAGACGAGCATCTGGCTCGCCGCGTAGTAGGCGATGGTGACGTCGTTCGCGTCTTCGGCGTGCGTGAAGGCGCGGTTCATGTCGACCGCACCGGGCAGCTTGTTGTTGTTCAGGGCCTGATAGAGCTCGGGGTCGAGCTCGCGGGCCCACTCGGGCCTTCGCGCGATGGTCTCGTATTCGCTGAGGCCCTCGGTGAACCAACGCGGGACGTGGTTCTTCGAGAGCTGGATCGCGAAGACGTGTCCGAGCTCGTGCCAGAGCACGTTGCCCCAGTTGAACGGCTCGGCGTTCGGGCTGATGGCCGCCACGACGCGCCCGAAGCAGACGCCCTGGATGCCGATGTTCGGCAGGCCGCTCGTGCGCACGCTGAAGTGCTGGCGTGAGCCGTACATCTCGACCTGCACCGGTACGGTGGGCACGAAGCCGTAGCGGGCCTTCATCGAGGCCCACGCTTCTCCGAGCATGCGCGGCACGTAGCGCTCCATCACGGCGCGCTCTTCCTTGACGTACCGGACCTTGAAGACGCCGTCGGGCACCGTCTCGTACTGATTCGGGATGTCCTGCTCGTACATGTTCAACGTGTTGAAGACGCGCACGTTGAACTTGTCCTTCGACCAGGCCTTCTGGATGTCGGCGAGGCCTTGGGTCTCGTTGCCACTCCGCATCTGCGTGAGACCGAGATCCGCCCAGGCCTTTCCGTCGTCGGGATCGATCTTCGTCGCCTCTTTCATCATCGCGACGATGTCGTCGTAGCGGTGCTCCCACTCGGCATACTCGCCGACGATGGCGTAGAAGCGCGAGTACTGCGAGTTCTTCGCGAAGACCTCCTTCTTCGCGGACTCGAAGCCCTTCGTGTCGTCGTCGAGGAAGCGCGCAGCCGCCTTGAGGCTGAGGAGCTCGAGGTGGTTCGGGTTGATGGCGAGGCCCTCGGCGATGGCCTTGTCCGCCCCCTTGATGTCCATGTCGCGCAGGGCGATGCCCGCCCGAACGGCGAAGGCCCCCGTGTGTTTGGGGTTCACGGCGAGGGCTTCTTTGAGGAGCTTCTCGGCGTCGTCGAAATCGAGCGTCTGATCGAGCTTCACGCGCGCCATGGCCACGAGCGCGTCGGCGCGCTTCGGCGCGACCGCGAGGGCGTCTTTCAACTCCTCCGCGGCGTGTCCGGGATCGTACTTGTCGAGGAACAGCTCGGCGGCCCAGAGGTTCGTCTCGACGCGCTTCTTGTCGACGCGCTCGCTCTCCTTGAACGCTTGATTCGCGTCTTTGGGGCTACGAAGGAGGAAGGCCGCACGACCGACCTGCGCCAGACCTTCGGCGTCTTGGTTGGTGATCGAGTTGTCGTTGTAGTCCTCGATCACCTTGTGGAGCGGATCGTCGGCGTCGTTCCGCTTGCCCGTCGTGATCAGGTACTCGGCGAGCATGAGGCGTGCACGACGGACGGCCTCGCCCTTCCCGCTGTTCTTCACGCCGTCGAGCAGCGCGATCGCCTCGCGCATCTTGCCTTGGGCGGCGAGGATCTCGGCGCGAAGGACGATGGCCTTCGTCTTGTGAGCCGCCGACGCGGCCGCCTGCTGCGCGTATTTGTCGGCAGCATCGAACTTGCCCTGCTCGAACGACGCGCGTGCCAGGGCGAGCTTCGCTTCGGGCTCCCCTGCCCCTTTGACCTGCGCGAGCTCCTCCTCGGCCTTCGCGTAGTCGGACGCCGCAAGCGCCTTCTGCCCGCTGGCGAGTGGCCCCGAAGCGGTGGGCGAGGGCTGAGCGTCGAGTGCACCGGCCGCGAGAACGATAGCGAGGGCAAGCGTCGAGGGAGCAAGGCGCCGCATGTCGATCAACACGGTAGCGGAAAGCGCCCGCCGCGGGCTGCAGGTTGCGTCGGGTGACGCGAAGCTCAAGCAGCCATGGTGAGCATCATCTCTGCCGCGTCTTCGCCGTCGGCGTAGTAGCCCGATCGGACGTTGAACGTCGAAAATCCGAGCGATTCGTAGAGGGCGATGGCCGCGGCGTTGCTCGCGCGCACTTCGAGGAGAATCTTCGCGGCACCGCTCGCGCGCGCGTGCTCGAGGAGATCGTTCATGAGGGCGCGCCCGATTCCTTGGCGGCGAGCCGCCGTGGCGACGGCAACGTTCAGAAGCTGAACCTCGTCGACCACGTGCCACGACAGCAGGTAGCCGAGGACCACACCTCCATCGCCGCGCGCCACGCGCACGCGCGCGAACGGACGTGAGAGCTCTTCGGTCAGCTGCTTCTCCCGGAGTGCCCGCACGTCCTGGGAGCCCGCACCGAGCTCGCTGGGCTTGAACGCCGATACGTCGATGCCGACGGCAGCGTCGAGATCGGCAGGGACCATGGGCTCGATGACGACGATGGGATTCATGCGCATGATTCGAGGAGGCGCGAGGCGGTGAGGGCTCTCATCCTATTGTTGCAATAACGAGAACAGTCTGGCTCAAAATTACCGACTGTCCCAAGGCGCTGTTCGGAGCCAGATTCGAGGTGTGGCGGAGACGCCCCCTCGAATTCCCTCTCTTCGGAGGAAGTCATGAACGGCACGAAGATGTTCCCCAAGGCGGCGACGATGGCACGTACGGCAACGAAGACCGCGACGACCTCGCGCAAGGCGTTGCACGCGGCGCTCGACACTGCGCAGGTGGCCCTGGTCGCCGTGTTCGCGATCGCCGGCTTGCTGAAGCTCGCGATCCCCAACCACGTGCTCGCGCAAGCGATGAACCTGCCGGGCGGACTCATCGTCTTCATCGCGCTCGCCGAGGTGGCGGCGGCTATCGCCCTCGAGCCGATGCTGAGCCGCGTGAATCCGCGCGTGACGATCGCCGCGGCGCTCGGGCTGATGACGGTCATGGTGCTCGCCGCGATGTACCACCTCTCGCGCGCCGAGGTGGCGATGATCCCCAACAACGTGATGCTCGGTGGTCTCGCCGCGTTCGTCGCTTGGGGTCGCGCGAAGGAGCTCGCCCTAGCCTGACTCGAGGCGCGCGAGCAAGGTGAGTGCGTGACGCGTTCACGCCCCGCGCAGGTAGGCCGTGTCCGGATTGTCCCGGCGCCATACGACGTGATCCATGAAGTAGTGATGGATGTTCACGAACACGTAGAACGCCGCGAAAAACGGGGTTTCGCCCAAAGGCCCGACGATGACGTTGCGCCTGGGTCGCGGGACGAACGCCCCGTCCAAGAAGCCTGGCACGCCATGGAAGAGGAGCCAGCCCAGTACGAGCGCTCCCACCGCGAGTCCGCCCACGCGAACCGCGACGGGACGCCCGAACGAGGGCGGCCCTTCTTGCGCGCGGGCCTCGTTGCGTTTCATCAGCCAGACGAAATACAGGTACTGAATCGAGTGGAGCGCGGGGATCACGTACCGCACGAGCGGGTCGATGCTCGAATAGATGGTCCACGCCCAGACCGTGATCAAGAACCCGCCGAGCGGCGCGAGCGGAAGGAAGCGACCTCGCTTCTTCGCTTCGGTCACGAGCGTCACGACGAGCCACACCGAGCTCGCCACGAGCACCGCAAGCGCCGACAGCTCGAACCAGCGCGGATGCGCGGGCGCCCAGTAGACGACGCCCTTCTCCTCGAACTCGCCCGCAGGCATGGCCGGGTTCGCCCACGCATAGGCCCAGCCGGCAAAGCAGTGCGCGAGAATGGCGAGCCTCTCGCGATCGCCCACGCGCACACCATGACGTGACGAGAGCACGGTGACGACGCCGAAGCCCTGCTTCACGTAGTGCCAGCCGACGAGCAAGAACATCGCCTGGGCCATCCACCCGAGGCCCTGCGCCGAACCGAGAGCGAGCGCAGTCGCCGCCCACGCGAAGAGCGCGGCAGGCACGAGAACACCGGCCACGACCCAACGAACGCGCGATGCGAGCGGCACGCTGGGATCGAAAGCCCGGCGCCGCGCATCTTTGTAGAAGAGGAAGTACGTGACGGTGAAGTGCGGGTCGTTGACGACGTACGCCGCGTAGAACGTGAGAAAGCCGATGGCGAGCTCGGAGGGATCGAGCCCGACGACCTTCCGCACGATCCACGACAGCGGGAAGAGAACGAGCGTCGCGCCGCCGACGAGCAGGAACTCGACGAACCGCCCGACGTTCGAATCGGAGACGGGGCTCGCTTCCGCGGAGCTCGTCAGGGGAATGGTCCCGCTCGTCACGCGCGGAACGTTATCACGCGCGAGGTCGGGGAGCCGTGCGCGCCGTCACCCGGCCTACGCGTTCGACGGCTGACCGATCTTTTCGAAGGAGCGAAGCTCGAGCTGGGTGGCAATGGCGCCCGGGACGAGCGGCAGCCAGAAGGTCAGCGCGCGGAAGAAGAGCACGGCCGAGAGGGCCCCCGCGTCGCTGGCGTGGGCCGCGCGCGAGAGAATGATCGATGCGGCTTCGAACCCGCCGATGCCTCCGGGCAGGAACGTGGCAGTCACGGCGGTCGTCGCCACCGTGTGGATGGCCACCGCCTCGTCCGCGGGCAGACGCTCACCGAAAGCCGCGAACGATGCCGCGAAGGCAAGCCCTTGCACGACGTACATCGCGATCTTGTAGAGCGCGGGCACGAGGACGTAGCGCGGACCACGGCGCACGGTCGCCACCAGCTCCTCGTGCAACTGGGCGACGTGCGCAACGAAACGCTTCTCGCGCAAGCGTGCGGGGAGCAGTCGAATCACGGCGGTCGAAGCCGTGAGCACGACGAGCGGCGTGACGAGCGCGACCACGAGCGCCGCAATCGAAACGGCGCGGGCAGCCGGACTCCATTGGTCGCGAACGACGAAGACGATCATCGACGCGACGACGGCGAGAAGCTGCGCGGCGTAGAAGCCGAGGAGCTCCAGCGCCGCGACCTCCGGCGCACCGATCGTGGACAGTCCGCGCGCGCGCAGGCCTCGCTCGAGGAACGCGTAGCCCGCGACCCCACCCGTCGGCATGGTCAGATCGGCGAACGTCGTGGCGAGCGACAGACGAAAGAGTCCGGCGAGCGACGACGTCGGCTCACGGAGGAGCTTCCCTATCGAGAGCCACATGCGCGCGGTGAGAAAGAAGAACGCGATCTGGAGAACCGCGACGAGCACGAGCCAACCTGGACGCACGTGCATGACGACGCGCAGCGCACGCGCGGCCTCACCGCGATCCGCGATGACCACGACGAGAAGGCCCAGCGCCGCAACCACGGAGACGCCACGGACCAAGGTCTTCCGCTCGATCGACGGGAGCTTCATCGAATACGACCGACACGCCTGTCGAAGCAGTCGACGTGCCGTCGCTCGCGTGTCGCTCGAGCGAAATTCGACGCGCGATCAGGACGAAGCGGGGCTCGTGATCGCCTTGATCGACCTCGAGGACGCGCTAACCAGCTAGGGTCATGCGTCGGCTCGTGATGGGCGCCGTGCTCGCCTTGGCCTCGTCGTTCTGGGTTGCTGGATGCACCGCTCCACCACCTCCGATCGCGCCGCTCAAACACGCGTTTCGCTCCGAAGGCCTGCGCGTGCAGTTGTTGCGCGCCGCTGAGCTCGACGAGCGCGCGATGCGCAGCATCGCCGAGCCCGCGACTGTCGCTCTCGAGAGCGCCATGGCCGACGACCTGCGCGGCGCAGGCTACGTGCTCGTCGACAGCGGGCCTTGGGATCTCGCGTCGTCGTTCAGCAGCACGGTGCGCCAGCGCGGTGAGGACGAGTCCGAATACGACAAGGCATCGGTCAAGCTCTTCGACAAGCAGGGAAAGCTCATCGATCGCATCGCGTTCGAGTTCAACGTCGGTGTCGCACCGGTCAAGGAGCCGAGCCGCGTCTCGCGAACGCTGGTGAACGCCATCGTCGAATCACGCGCCGTGACGGCCATCGCGAAGCAGAAAGCCAAGGCTGCCCCGGACGAGTCGGATGCCGACGACGACGCATCGAGCAGGGTCACCCCGAAGACGAAGTGAGCCCTGCCCGATCGACGCGGTCGTCGACACGAGCGCGCGTGCGCCCGACGTCAGGACTGCTTGGCAGCTGACTCCGCGCGGAGGCGCTCTTCCTGCTCACGAAGCTCGGGCGTCAGGGCAGGCCCGAAGTCGTCGGGCGAGAAGACCTGACGAATCTCGACCTCCGATTCGATCTCCGCAGGCATCGGGTTCGGCATGCGGCGCGCCCATTCGACCGCCTCTTCCATCGATTTGACCTGCCAGAGCCAGAAGCCCGCGACGAGCTCTTTCGTCTCCGTGAAAGGACCGTCGACGACAGACGTCGTCTTGCCCTTGAACTTCACGCGCTTGCCCTTGACGCTCGGGTGAAGGCCCTCACCGGCAAGGATGATCCCAGCCTTCACGAGCTGCTCGTTGAACTGCCCCATCTCACGAAGGAGCTCCTCGCTCGGCATCACACCCGCCTCGGAGTCCTTCGTCGCCTTCACCATCACCATGACCTTCATCGTCATCTCCTTTCGACGGCGGCCCATGTCCGCCTCTGTCCACGCAACGAACGGAAAGGGACTGGATCGACAAGCGACCGCGAAAAATCGGTCAACTCCTGCAAGTACATGAAATTGCTAGAGCCGTCTCCCCGGACGGGCTGGTCAATGAGCCGCGTGTGAATCCATGGCGTGGCGATCTGCCGTTGCGTTGGGAGGTCGAGGGTCTTTGTTTAAGGGAGGGATGGCGGAACCGCGAGCGGGGCAAGCGCGGCAAACGGGGCAAGCCGGGACGAAGAGGTTCCATCCGAGCGCCGTGAGGACCGCCGAGCTTGGTCCGGCAACACGCCCGGCCGCTCCCGGAATATCCTCTCGGTTCGGCTGTCGACTCTTTCGGGGGGAATGCGAATTCGGGAACAAGAACGTAACAAGGAGCCTGGCAGCATGAGCGGCGCTCGACCCAAGGTGCTCATCGTCGACGACGACGCTGATCTCCGAGAGCTCATGCGAATGATCCTCGCCACGGAAGATCTCGATGTGGTCGACGCTTCGAACGGCGCCGAAGCCCTCGAGGCGGTCGTGGAGCATCGACCGGCGCTCGTGCTGCTCGACATGACCATGCCCGTCATGGACGGCTGGGGCTTCGCTCGTAACCTCGCGTCGACCGGTGTTCCGAGACCACGCATCGTCGTGGTGACTGCGGCAGAGAGCGCCGCCCAGCGAGCCCGTGAAGTCAGCGCCGACGCGTGGCTCGCAAAACCCTTCGAGGTGGACGAGCTCGTGAAGTGCGTCCGGCGCTTTGCAACGCGCTCCGAGTAGACCGTGCGATACTCCCACCGATGACGCCGTTACGCGCGATCGGTGAGGGCGTTTGGGTGTTCGAGGCACCGCTTCGCTTCATGGGCCTCGTCGAGCTCGGAACGCGCATGACCGTGCTGCGCATCGACGACGGTGTCGTCGTTCACTCCCCCGCGCATATGACACCCGCGGTGCGCACCGCCGTCGAGTCGATCGGCCCCGTGCGCTACGTCATGGCGCCCAACGTGTTTCACCACCTCTTCGTGCGTGAAGCGCTCGAGGCGTGGCCCACCGCAAAGCTCGTGGCGCCGAGCGCGCTGCGCAAGAAGAGGCCCGATCTCCACATCGACCACGTGGTCGACGAAGGGGCGCCTGCGAGCTGGGCCGGCACGCTCGACATGCACACGATCCACGGTTCGATGTTGAAGGAGACGGTGCTCCTTCATCGGCCTTCGCGCTCGGTCGTCTCGGCCGACTTGCTCGAGAACTTCGCGACGGCCGACGATGCGCTCACGCGCGCCTATCTCAAGCTCGGTGGCGTTTACGGCAAGCCCGGTTGGCATCGCCTACTGCGCTTCGTGTATCGCGACCGGCGCGCGGCGAAAGAGAGCATCGAGAAGCTGCTCGCAGAGGATTTCGATCGAATCCTCATCGCGCATGGCGACATCGTCGGAGCGCGGCCGCACGAGACCGTGAGAGAAGCGCTGAGTTTCCTGCTCGCCTGATCTTTTTGCGAGCACCCGCGATCGCTTTCGGACGGCCCGGAGCATCCCCATTCGAAGGCCGCTCTCCACAGAGCAGCCGAGGAGAATCGAATGGTTGCTCGGGTGCGCGCGCTCGTTTCGTCGGTCATGTTCGTTTTCGCCGTTGCGCCCACGCTGGCCCAAGCGGACGAGAGCGCGCCGGCGGTGTACGTCGCGGATCCGCTCGATGCGCGCACCGGCGCCACGGCTCCCGCGTTCTACCGGGCGTTCGTGATCCCGAACGGGGCCGTTCGTTGGAGCGAGGAAGAGGCCGTTTGTGGAACAGCCGTTCGTGGCGGCATGCCGTGCTCGACCGTCGATCTCGCCACCGGTGACGTCACCACGTCGGAGATCGTCCAGAACGCAGGTCATTGCGCGTGCGTCGACAAGGGCACCCGCGCATCGGTTCTCCAACCTCTCACGGCGGCGACAGCGTTCGCGAACGTGGCTTACGACAGCGACCGGGTGACGGCGGTCAACTGGCCATCGACGTACACGGCGTGCAAGCGCGGGATGATCGCGGGAGCTCCGTGCTCGACGACGGCGCTGACGGCGGGCAGTGCGGTGATGGGGATCACGCGAAAGCTCGGCGCGCTCTGCGCGTGTCAGTGAGGTCGCGGCTCGCTGGTGGTCTTCACCAATCCCCGTCGGAATCCGCCACTCCCCGAAACGGTGTGCGCGGATTCCGTCGACGTGTCAGCGACCACGTCGATGCATCCATCGAAAGCCGGGCCTTCGGCGCGATTCCTGACGCAGCCTGCCAATCCCGACGCGCACAGCGCTCGCGAGCGACGCACGCAAGACCCGTAATACTTGGAGTGCGCGAGCGCGGCCTCTACCCTTTGAGACCGTGCGCCGCAGCCTCGAACAAATCAAACAGAGCGCGCTCATCGCGTGGCCGCTGCTCGGGGCCGTTGCCTGTCTGCTGCTGCTCGCCTGGCAGAGCGTGGAGATCATGAACGGCGCGCACTCGTACCTCACGGGCGAGAGCACGTGGTCGAAGGGTCAGAAAGACGCCATCTACCAAGTCGTGCAGTACGCGCGCACGCACGACGAAACCGACTACGTGAAGTTCGAGGCCGCGATTGCCATTCCGCTCGGCGATCGCAAAGCGCGCCTCGCGCTCGAGCAGTCGGTGCCCGACTACGCGACCGCGCGACTCGGCTTTCTCGAAGGGCAGAACAGCCCCGAAGACGTCGACGGGATCATCATGATCTACCGGCGCTTCCGTTCGACGAGCATCCTGACGAGGCCGGTCGAGCTCTGGACGCAGGGTGATACGTACATCCTGCAGCTGGTCGACGTTGCCCACGAGATGCACGCCGAGATCGCGACGGGCCATCCCGATCCGCGCGTCATCGATGCGCTGCTCGAGCGCATCAGGGTCATCAACGCCGAGCTCACGCCGCTGACGACGAAGTTCTCACTCTCGCTGAGCGACGCGACCCGCAAGACGCAAGAGCTGCTCTTCCTGGCGATGCTTCTGGCGGCGGCGATTCTCGTGCCGGCAGGCATCTATCTGGTGGGCAAGATCCTCAGCGCCTCCGAGCTCACGCTTCGCGAGAAGGAGAGTCTCCTGCGCGAAGTGCACATCGCGTCGAAAATCCAGACCTCGATCCTCCCGCGCGAGATGAACGTGCCGGAGCTGCAGATCGCGGCCACGATGCAGCCTGCCGAGGTCGTCGGCGGCGACTACTACGACGTAGTGCCGACGGACGACGGCTGCTGGATCGCCGTCGGCGACGTGGCCGGTCATGGCCTGAAGAGCGGGCTCGTGACGCTCATGACCCAGAGTGCCCTCGCCGGCATCACACGCGCACGCACCGAGACCCAGCCCAAAGAAGCACTCTGCGCGCTCAACAAGGTGCTCTTCGACAACGTACGCAAGCGCATGAAGAACGACGAGCACGTGACCTTCGTGCTCCTCCGCTATTTCCAGGGCGGCAAGGTGGTCTATGCGGGCGCGCACGAGGATCTGATCGTGTGGCGCGCACGGACGCAGCGTTGCGAAACCGTGCCGACGCTCGGTACGTGGCTCGGATGCATCGCCGACATCGCTCCTCACACGAAAGAGGCGGAGCTGCATCTCGAGAAGGGCGACCTGCTCTTCCTCTATACCGACGGCGTGATCGAGGCGATGAACGCCAAGCGTGAGCAGTTCGGTCCGGACCGGCTGCTCAAGATCATCGAGGAGCGCGCCGCCGAATCGGCCGAGCGCGTCATCGAGAGCGTCGTCTCCAGCGTGCAAGCCTGGGCGCAGTCCCCGCAGGACGACGTGACCGTTCTCGCCGTCCGCTACCAGGGCTGAGTCGGCAAGCGCACTCTCCGCACGAACCGGCGCTCAGCTCGGTTTCGACGGAGGCACGGGGGAGCGGCGCGAGAGCGGCGGGCGCGACGGCGGTTCGGAGACGCGGCCTTCCGGGACGCGGCCGAGGGCACGTGCGCGCGGCGCGAGAGCGAGGATGTCGAGCACGAGCCGGAGCGATCCGTCACCTCGAACGATGGCGCCGGCGAACGGGCCCATACCGCGCAAGAGCGGCGACAGCTCGCGTACGAGCACCTCTTCGGTCACGCCCACCTCGTCGACACCGATCGCGAGACGGCGCGGCTGCTTGCCAGCGGCCCAGGGATCGCGCGCGTCGAGATCGACGTCGAGCTCCACGACGTAGGGCGCCCGCTCGAGATTCGCCGGCTCGAGGCACGCCGCGAGGTGCGGAACGCGTTCGGCGTCGGGCCCTTCGTTGACACGGATTCGTCGGGCGTAGAGCGCCGGGATCGCGTGCTCCATGCCGCCCGCAGTAACCCAGATCACACTGGCGAGCCCCGTTTCGATGGGAACGTCGACGCGAGCCTCGAAGCCTCCGCCGAGACGGCTGGAGAGGCGAATCGTGCCTCCGAGCTTCTGCACGGCAGCGAGCGTGATGTCGAGACCGATGCCACGGCCCGCGAGCAGGTCGGGGCTCTGCGCGCGCATCGAAAAGCCCGGCAGAAAGAGAAGCTCGAGGAGCGTTTGATCGTCCGCCGCCTCGGCGAGCACCTCGGTGACCACGCCCGCCTCCACCGCACGCGCGCGAACGGCGGCCACGTCGACGCCTGCGCCATCGTCACCGATCGTCACGAGCAAGCGATTGGCCTGACGACGTGCGGCGAACGTGAGCGTGACCTCGCGAGGCAGCCCCCTCGCCTCGCGGGCTTCGGGCGTCTCCATGCCGTGGGCGATGGCATTTCGTGCAATCTGCAAACATGGCTCGGCGAGTTGCTCGGCCAGGCGACGATCGATCGGCTCGTCGGCGCCGGAGGTGCGAATCGACACCAGGCGCCCCATGCGACGCGACTCGGCCAGTACGGCTGCCGACAGCCGCGCGAACATGCCGCGAATGGGCGTCTGGCGCATGGCCGAGAGGAGCTTCTTGGCCGAGCCCGTGTTGTCCTTGAGGGCCTGGTCGGCAATCTCGAGCTCCTCGATGGCGAGCTCGAAGTCGTCGCCCATCTCGGCAAGGATCTGCGCGGCGTTGTCGATGCGCCGAAGGGCAGCGGCGGGCGCTCCCCACGGCCTCGGCGGACCGATGAGGCGCAGCGCTTCGGCGAGCTCGGCACGCACGCGACGAAGCTCCTGCGCTTGCTCCGACGTGCGCGACACGCGCGCAGCCACGCGCTCGCGCGCGACGGTGATGCCGCCGACGTGGTCGAGCAAGTGATCGACGGCCTGTGCCGATACGCGCACGGTAGCGTCGCCCTCGGGCCCGCGATGCTCGTCGTCGGGCCACGCGCTCTGGGGCCTCTGGGAAGGACGATGCGTGGTGCGCGGACGCATCGGAACGCCGCGCAGGGTGGCGAGCGCAGCGTCGGGGTCGTCGAGCAGCCCGCCGAGCACGCCGCGATAGCGCGCCACGACCTCGAGCGACGTCACCGCCGCCTCGCTGCTCGCGCCGCCGCCACGAATGCGCTCTTCGAGCCCATGGCAGAACCACGCCATCGGCTCGTCGCTCACCGCACTCGCGGCGCCCTTCATGGTGTGGACGTGGCGGTAGACGGTGGTGGCGGCCGACACGGCGTCGTTCGTGGACCCTAGCGCCTCGTCGATCTGAGCGAGGCGGTCTTTGATCTCGGCGATGTATTGTGCACGCACCAGAGGATCGATCGGGCCGGGCGCGAGATCCGGCGGAGGCTCCGGCCACACGCCACCGAACCCGCTCTTGCCTGCCTCGAGCCGCTCGATGGCCTGCGTGATGGTGGAGATCACCTCGTCGAAGGCGCTCGGATCACCATCGCGAAGACGACGCTCGAGGCGCTGCATCGCGCTCGCCAGCTCCGGCTCGCCGGCAAGCCCCGCCGACCCCTTGAGCGCGTGGACGGCGCGACGCGTGGGTTCGAGCGTCGACTCCTTGGAATCGCCCCGCGTCTGGCTTCGGAGCTCGCGCAAGTGGCGGCCGAGCTCTTCGATGAGGAGCTTGGTCAGAACGGGATCGCGCGTCGACATCGTCGCGAACCGCTCACTCCGACGCGTCGTTCGAGGCGTCGCTCTCGAGCAACCGCAAGAGCGGCTCGAGTGCAGGGCGGAGGGCGTTGGCAACGAGCGCAGGCGGAACCTTGCCACTCACGCCCGTGAGCGAAGAGATGAGCGCCTTGGCATGCTCACCCGCTTCGGCGATGGCGCGCGCCGCTTCGGGATCGCTGCCCGTGGTCTTGCGGAAGCGCTCGCCGACTTCTTCGAGCGCGCGCTCGGCATCCGCGGAAGCGCCGCTCACGCGAGCTGCCTCCTGCCCGACTTCGGCGGCGGCCTCGCGCGCACGATCGAGATTCGTGTTCACCTGCGCAAGCTCGCTGCCGATCTCGCTGAGTGACGTGGCGAGCTCGCGCGAAGCCTCGGAGCCGCGCGTGGCCTGACCACGGACTTCGTCCGCCACGAGTCCGAGTGCGCGCCCAGGGCCCTCGCCGAGGCGTGCGCCCTCGAGGCCTGCGTTCAGCGCCACGAGCTCGAGCCGCGCGAACGCATCGACGATGCGCGAGAACGTTGCCGCGAGCTCCTGCGCTCTCGCAGACACGGTGCGCGCTCGATCCGAGAGCGAATCGACAGTGCCGCGTTGCTTGGCGACGTGCGAGGCGATCCGCTGCGCGGCTTCCCCGGTGTCACGCACCGCGGTGGCGGCACGCTGGTGTGCAGCCCACAAAGCGGCTTCTTCGGCCGCGCTTCGCTCGAAGGTCTGCGCGCGACCGCGACGTAGAAGTCGGAACAGACGACGCGACTTGTCCGGAGGAGCCACGAGGTCGAAGGCTACAGCGCGACGGCGATTCGCAAAAGCCTACACGGCCCATCGCCCTTCGCGGAGGGAGGTGATGACCGCCCCCAGATCGAAGGGATGAGCCTGTTCACCTCGCCACACGACTGCCTCGGCGGGCGCGGCTTCGAAATTGCCGGTGGCGACGACCTCGATGCCAACGAGGCCGACCCGCTCACCGAGATACGTGCAAACCAGCATGGCGCCGAGGTCGCTCGTCCGCACCGGAACGGCTGGTCGGCTCATCGAAAGCGGGGGCCGAACGTCGACCACCGCGATTGTCTCGCTTTCCACGAGGGCCAGGCCGACCAGCTCCGGCGGCGCTCCCGGCACGCGGGCCAGGCGCGGCACGGGCAGGAGCTTCGACGCGATGTGCGCAGGGAGGAAGCACAGTTCCGCCCCCACGCGAAAGACGACCCCGCCGGGCATTTTCAGGCCGTCCGTCGGCGGAGAATCCGCGCCTCGAGAAACTGCACGAGGGCGCGGCACGCGTCGAACGGCGACATGTGGCTCGACTCGACGATGACGCGCACCGTTCGCTCGCCATCGACCGCGCCGAGAATCGCCTTCTCTTTGGCGGGAAGCGATTTCTCGTCGAGCGTTCCGAGCGCCACGTCGTCGCGAACGAGAACGGCATCGAAGCTGCCGAGGGTCCGCTCGAGAACGCGCCATTCGTCGACGCGCCGGAACCCCTCCATGACCACCGAGGCAACCGGCAGCCCGAGACGAGAATTGGGATCCGTCGGCGGACTGCTGGCCATGGCCGCCGGGCCGCGACGGAAGTCGAAGCGGCCCTTGGGCCATCGAAGGACCTCGTAGAGCAGCTCGCTCGACTGACGCGTGAGCGCACTCCGGAGCTGCGCTTCGGTGATCTTGCCGGCTTCGAGCAAGAGCGAGCCGAGCAAGCGCGGCCGGCGCTCCAAGCGCTTGGCGAGCGTGGCGACCGCTTCGGAGCGCGATGCCGCGACGGCCTTCGACATGTCGACGACGAGCGTGTCGGGCGGATCACCGTTCTCCGTCTCGGAGGGAAGCGTCAGGCGATCCAGGGTGTCGTCCCCCACGGCCTCGGACGGACCCGGGCGACCGAACGGGTGGACCTGCGAGCTCGGCGCGCTCGATGTCTCGGCGTCGGACTCCGCGGCCTTCGCCTTTCGCATCACCTCGTCGATCTCTTCGGGCGAGAGGATACCTTCTTCCACGAAGAAGCGGCCCAGACGGAATTCGTCGCCGACCCCCGTGGATTGGACGATGTCGATGAGGCCATTGCGGAACGTGGCCGAGACGGCGACGTTCTGTCCTCGGCACGTGAGGACGCCGGTCTGATTTTCGACCTGCAGGAGCTGTAGAACGGCGCCGATGGGAATGCTCGCCATCTCGCCGGTGAGCACGGGACCGGTGGTGTCGCCCGTGCGTTCGAGCTCGCGGACGACTTCGAGCATCTCGATGATCGCGTCTTTCGCGAGGCGCTCGGTGAGGCGCGATGCGAGCTCGCCGGGCGTTGCCCTCGGCCGCTCGGAGAGCGTGCGCGAGACCATGTGCGAGAGCTTCGTGGCCACGATCTGCGCAATGTTCGTGCGCCGCGTCTCGAACTCGACTTCCTCCTCGGTCGGCTCCGCGGGCTCCACCTCTTGCTCGTCGACGGTGGGGAGCTGCGTGGAGCTCGCGCGCCCGCTCGTGACGCGACGTAGGGCGTGCTCGATGATGGCGACGAGGGCCTTCGCATCGAAGGGTTTGGTGATGGCGTCGATGGCGCCCGTCTGGTTGACGAACTGATCGCGAATGCGGTCCGCCTTGGCGCTCATCAGCACCACGGGCAGCATCGCGAGCTCCGCGTTGGCGCGCAATTCGCGACAGAACTGGAATCCGTTCATGCGCGGCATGACGAAGTCGAGCAGGATCAGGTCCGCCTTCACTTCGCCGCTCGTGAGCGTCTCCAGCGCGTCTTGACCGTCGGAAGCGAGGGCCACGTCGTAGCCCTGACGTTCGAGAATCGCCGACACCACACGACGGATGGTGGGGCTATCGTCCACGACGAGAATGCGCGACGCCATAGCTTGAGCTGCCCAGAGCTAGGAAACGAGGGTTGCGAAGGAGCGACCCGAACCCCTCGTCGAGCGACCGGACGCAGCAACGCGCGATCGGCGCCCCGAAGGCCGAGGTCGACCGTCGACGTTAGCATCGCGACATGACCCTCGGAAACGGACTAGAGTAGAGGTTACGTGAAGACACTGATCCGAGGCGGAACGCTGGTCCCGTGCACCCCCGACGGGGCGGTATACGAAGGAGACTTGCTCATCGACGGGCCCAGGATTTCCCGGGTCGGGAAGGTCCCCGCGTCCGCGCTGGGCACGGCGAGCGGCGGAGGCCCGGTGCGCGTCGTGGACGCCCGAGGCTGCGCGGTCGTCCCTGGTTTGATCCAGGCGCACGTCCACCTTTGCCAGGTCCTCTTCCGGGGCATGGCCGACGACATGCCTCTCCTCGAATGGCTTCAGCGCCGAATCTGGCCGTTCGAGGCGGCCCACGACACCAAGTCCCTCCGGGCGAGCGCCGAGCTCGGACTCCTCGAGATGATGCTCTCGGGGACGACGACCATCCTCGATATGGGCACGGTCCACCACTACGACGAGGTTTTCGACGCCTGCGCGCGCGCCGGAATCCGCTGCGTGGGCGGCAAGACGATGATGGACGCCGGCGGCGGCGTTCCGAAGGGCCTCAAGGAGACCACCAAGGACAGCCTCCGCGAGAGCGACCGGCTCCATGAAACGTGGGCCGGAAAGGCGAGTGGACGCCTCTCCTATGCCTACGCTCCGCGCTTCATCCTCTCGTGCACCGAAGCCGTCTTCCGCGGCACCGCCGAGCGCGCCAAGGCCAACGGCGCGAAGCTCCATAGCCATGTGGCCGAGCACCCCGACGAGCGCGTGGCCGTTCGGAACGCCCTCGGCGACGACGACATCGCGATCATGCGCAAGTGGGGTTTCTCCGGGCCGAACGTGATTCTCGCGCACGGTGTACAGCTCCGTGACGACGAGGCCGAACTCGTCGCGCGCGACGGCACGAGCATCGTCCACTGCCCCAGCGCGAACCTGAAGCTCGGCTCCGGCATCGCGCGCGTCTCCGACCTCGACGACCGCGGCGTCTCGCTCGCCCTCGGCGGCGACGGCGCCCCGTGCAACAACAACCTCGATCCCTGGGTCGAGCTGCGCCACGCCGCGCTTCTCGCGAAGATCCGCGTCTCGACGACGTCGCTGCCCGCCAAGCGCGCCTTCCGCCTTGCCACCATCGACGGTGCGCGCGCGCTCGGCCTCGCCGACAAGATCGGTTCGCTCGAAGTCGGCAAGCAAGCAGACGTGGTCGTCACGAGGCTCGACGGCCCGCACATCGAGCCCGGCGGCGACGTCTATTCGAAGCTCGTTTACGCGTGCACCGCACGCGACGTAGAGCACGTGTTCGTCGATGGCGAACACGTCGTCCGCCATGGCGAGCACCAGCGCCTCGATCGCGACACGGTGCTCGCTGCCTCGCGCCGCGAAGCAAAAAAGCTCACCGCGCGGGCGGACGTTTAGCGGCCTCGAAGCGCGCCTCCACTCCCCGGCCCGCCTCCCCTGCTACGCACTCAGAGACCAAGACGCTCGCCCGTAGCCCCAACGCGAGCGGCGGGTTCTTCGTCGCGCTCCTAGCGCGACGCGCCGAAGGCGACCCGCCGCGGGCAACCGGGGGAGGCTCGAGTCCGGAGGACTCGAGGGGGGCGGAGCCCCCACAAGTCAGGACGAGGCGCGCTGCTCCGCTTCTTCGATCATCGAGAGAGCGACCGCGAGCGCGTCTTTCGCGCGATCGAGCGACAGCTTGTCGGCTTCGATCTTCGCGTTGGCGCGTTCGAGGCGGCCGGTCTGCGTGACGAAGTGGCCCTTGGTCTCTTCGATCGTGTGCTTCGCAGCCGCGAAATCGGCTTCGAGCACGGCGATGCGAGCGCGAGCGTTGTCGAGGTCCTTCTCGAAGCCGTTGCGCGCGGCAACGGTCTCGGCGAGCTCGGCGGCGCGCTGTTCGGACTTCTCTTCGCTCGTGGCGAGCGCGTCTTCGAGCTCCTTGATGCGAGCATCGGAAGCCGCCTTCTGCGCGGCCGCCGCCTCTTCGCTTCGAGCGAGCTTGCTTGCGGCCTCGGCCTGCGTTGCGGCAAGCGTGTCGGCCGATTCCTTCTGGAGCGTCGCGAGCTGCTCCGCCGCTTCGGCCTGCGTCGCGGCAAGGCGCGAGGCTGCTTCCGCCTCCGCGGCCGCGAGCTTCGACGCCGCCTCCGCCTCCGCGGCCGCGAGCTTCGACGCCGCCTCCGCCTCCGCGGCCGCGAGCTTCGACGCCGCTTCCGCCTCCGCGGCCGCGAGCTTCGACACCGCTTCCGCTTCCGCGGCCGCGAGCTTCGAGGCGCCTTCCTCTTCGGCCGCCGCGAGCTTCGAAGCCGCTTCCGATTCGGCCGTGGCGAGACGAGCCGCGGCCTCCGATTCGGCCGCCGCGAAACGAGCCGCGGCGTCGGCTTCCGTCGACGCCAGCTTCGCAGCCGCCGCAGACTCCGAGGCCGCGAGCTTCGCAGCCGCCGCGGACTCCGAGGCTGCGAGCTTCTCGGCAGCTTCGGCGATGGCCGCAGCAAGCGTCGCCGCCGCCTGATTTTCGCTGTTCGTGAGCTTCTCGGCAGCCTCGCGCTCGGCCGTCGCGAGACGCTCGGCGGCCTGGTTCTCCGCGAATGCGAGGCGCTCGGCGGCGGCCTTTTCGGCGGCGTCGAGACGCTCGGCGCCCTCCTGCTCGGCCTGCGTGAGCTTGTTCGACGTCTCCTCGGCGATCTTCGCGAGCTTCGTCGCCGCGTCACGCTCGACGTCGGCGATGCGCTCGTCGGAGTGATTGCGTGCAGCCGTGACGTCTGCCTGGGCCTTCGCGCGAACCTCGGCGACCGTGGTGTCGCGATCGGCTTCGAGCGCTGCGATCTCGCTCGCGCGTCGCTGCTCGGCCTCGGCCAGCGCGCCTTCGCTCTGCTTCGTCAGCTCGGCGACGGCGCTCTCGTGCGCGCTCTTCGCCTGGCTCGTGTGCTCGTTGTGCGAGCGAACGAGGGCCGTGACCTTCGCGTCACGCTCGGCGTCGAGCTCCTGCTTCTGCGCAGCGAGGGCTTCGTCCTTGTCGGCTTCGGCGGCGCGGCGCGCGTCGTCGAGCGCGTTGGCCTTGGCCGTGGCCGCGTCGGCCAGGGCCGCGTCGTGGACTTCCTGCGCCGCTTTGAGCGCCGCGGCGGCATCTTCGCGAAGCTGGTTCTCGCGCGCCGCGAGCTCCTGAGCGTGCTTTTCCTTGAGCTCGTTGACCTCGCGGGTCCGGGCGTCGGCTTCCTGCGTGGCGCGCTCGGCGCGGCGCTTGAAGTCGTCGCCGGCCTTCTTGGCCTGCTCCTTGTCGGCTTGGAGCGACTCGACCTTGTCTTCGAAGTTGGCGAGCGCTCGTTCTTGTTCGAGGACCTTGTCGTCGAGATCGGACTTCAAGCGCTCGAGGGCGAGCTGCTTGTCCTTGATGTCGACGATCTCCTTGTCCTTGCGACCGAGCCCCTCCTTGAGGGAGAGGATCTCCTTGTCCTTCTTGTTGAGCCCCTCGCGGAGATCGAGGATCTCGCGGCTCGACATACCACCCGCAGGCGGAGCCTTCGATTGCGTGGCGGCACGCGCACGGACCTCCTCGGTCTCGCGCCGCGCGTCTTCGATCTCCTGCCTCGCCAGCTCGACGTCGCGCTTGGCGTCGTCGCTCTCACGGCGCGCGGTCTCGACCTCACGCTTGGCGTCTTCGCTCTCGCGACGCGCGCGCGTCACGGCGGCTTCGAGCTCGCGAATCTTGGCGTTCGCGTCATCGACTTCGCGCGCGAGCGCTTCGGCGCGGCCGTCGTCGGGGCGCGGGAGCTCACTGATACGCGGAAGCGGGGGCTGGCTCGCGACGCGAAGCGCGTTGTCGAGCGACGCCGAACCGTTGCCGTTGACGTGCTCGATGGCCGCGGCCACGAGGCTCTCCGCCTCGGCCGGCGCAGGAGCGCGCGACGAACGCATGCCCGGCGCATTGGACGGCATCTCCTCGATGAGGATGTCGTCACCATCGAGCGATTCCGTGGCCACTTCGGCATCGCCATCGGCGTACGTGGGCTGGACCACTTCGGCCACCGGCTCGGGCGCCGGCACGGGCTCGGGCTCGGGCTCGGAATACGGCGCGGCCGCGGGAGGAGGCGGCGCCCCGAGCGAAACGAGCGGGTTGATGCGGGCGAGCAGGTCGCCGAACGCGATGGGCTTGTGGACGTAGTCCTCGGCGCGCGTTCGCAGCTTGCGGTGCTGTTCGAACGTCTCGTCGCTCGACTCGCTCGACATGATGATGAGCGGGATGTCCTTGAGCGACGGATCCTTCTTCAGCTTGTTGCAGACCGAGAACCCGTTCATGCGCGGGAGCTCGATCGACAACAGGATCAGGTCAGGTGGGGCAGACGTCGCCTGCTGCAAACCCGTATTGCCGTCATCGACGACTTGAACACTGCATCCGAGCTTCGAGAGCTCGTTACGGAGCTCCCCAGCAAATGCCGCGTCGCTCTCGAAAACCAGGACTGTCTGCCCCATCGCGCTTCGAGAATAGGTGGCGCGTAGAAAAGGTGTCAAACCACGGCTTTAGGATTTCGGCTTATTTATGAGGATTTTCCGCCGCCCGGTTTCTCGCTCGTCTCGCTCTCGCCGGATTTCGCCGTTGCACGGCTGCGCTTTTCGTCGTGACCGCTCGTTCCCGAGCGCCGCTCGAGCTCGCGGAGCACCTCCGTGATGGAGAGCCCGCGCGACTTCAGCGCGACCATGACGTGAAAAAGGACGTCCGCCGCCTCGCTGGTCACGCGATCGTCGGTTTCGCCGTCGATTGCGCGTGACAACTCGTCGGCCTCTTCGCGCAGCTTCTCTCCGATTTTCGAGGGGCCGCCATCGAACAAGCTCTTCGTGTAGCTCTTGGCCGCGCTGCTGCTCCGGCGCGCGTCGAGCACAATCTCGAGGCGCGCGAGCAACGTCGATGCGGGAACCTCGTCGTCGTGGATGGCGAGCTTGTCGTCGTCGAGCGAGAGGCGCCGGAAAAAACACGTGGGCGCGCCCGTGTGGCACGACGGCCCGTGCGGACGGACGAGGTAGACGAGGCAATCGGCGTCGCAGTCGACGAGCACCGACGAGACGTCCATGGCGTTTCCGCTCGTCAGCCCCTTCACCCATAGCTCTTTGCGCGATCGGCTGAAGAAGGTGGCGCGTCCGGTCTCGAGCGTGTGACGGATGGCCGCCGCGTTCGCGTAGGCCACCATTCGAACTTCACCGGTCAGTTGGTCCTGCGCGACGACCGGGAGGAGCGCGTTCTCGTCGAACTCGAGCATGGTTTCGACCACCTTCAATGCCATCTCGGAGCGACATACGCCACAGGCAGCGGTACCCTGTCACCACTTCATGCGCGCTGAGCTCTCCTTTGCCACCCCGCGAAAGCTCCCGAAAGCCAGCACCACGCGCGGCCGCGTGGTTGTTCTGGACGTGGCATTCGCGTCCGAGGCGTCCGGGGGCGGCTTCGAGAAGATCACCAAGCCCTTCATCGACGGGCTCGGCAGTAGGCTCGCGGCCTGGGTCGACCATCACGACCACGCGCTCCATGCACAATACAAGCAAGATCCGCGATTCGTCCTCGCCACCAAGGCCGAACACGGCGCTTGCCCGGAGATGGTGACGAAGGAGCTCTGCGCGAGGGTGGGTCCGGTGGACACCATCGTGTGCCACACGGATTTCGACGGCCTTTGCAGCGCCGCGAAGTGGCTCCGAGAAGGCGAGGAGCCCTATCCTGGTGCCGACGACGACGCGCGCGCCATCGACACGCGCATCGGGACGCCATCCCCCATCGCCCGCCGCTTCGACCGAGCGATTCGCGCGCGCCCACGAGACACGGGCCTGCTCGGCCTCATCGTCCGCCACCTCGCGACGGGCCTTTCGGACGACTCGCTCTGGGTCCCCATCGACGCCGCCGGCGCCGAGCTCGAAGCGGTCGAGAAGACCACGGCCGAGCTTGCGCGCGGCTATCGACGAATCGATCTCGCGAAGCCGCTCGTCCCCGCGTGCAAGTCGATTGCGTTTCTCGACGTGACCGGACGCAAGAGCACCGCGCGCTACGACAAGACCATGCTCCTCCTGCTCGGGCAGGAGCGCGCCTCGATTGCGATGGTCATCGACGGCGACAACCTCACGCTGGCCGCTCCCTTCGACAGCGGAATCAGCTTCCTCGAGCTGCTCGGCCTCTCGGGCGGCATGCCCACGCTCGTCTCCGTGAACAAGGACCGCCTCCTCGACGCGATGTCCGGTCTTGGCGTGCCTCGCTCGGAGATCGACAGCCTCTCCTGAGGGGTCGGGTGCGTGGCAGCGGGGCAGCCAACGCGCCGCGCTATGACGCGCGCCCGCGATCCCCGTGGCGTATGCATGACGAGAGCGCAAATCCTTCGACGCCATGCGTCAAGGAGAGCTCGTACGCTCGCGTTCCACGTTGACCCTTTCGAGGTCGCCGTGTTACGGGCCCATTTCAACACTGAAAGATCGACCCTCGACAGGCTTGCAGGGTCGCAATGCGGGGCGGGGCAGAAATGGTCGCACGAGCCTGGGAGCGCGTAGAGAGCAAGAAGGCTGGGGCACGTCGGGACACGTCGGGCGCAGGGGGTACACGCGGCGGCGTCGAAGAGATGTTCGTGCAGAACGAAGCCGTTTCGGTCTGCCTCCTGCTCAACCGGCGCACGAAGACGATGCGCGTCATCGACTTCCGGGCCGGGCCCAGCCACGCCAAGCGGCTCTTCGTCCTGAAGCTCGCCCAGCGCGAGGGGATCGAGAAGGTCTACACGCTGGTCGAACGCGACGAAGTCTCCACCTGGATCAAGCTCGGGTTCACCCGGGAAGCGAACATTCCCGCGTTCTACAAGCGAAGCGACGCGTTCATCCTCGGCTGCGCGGTGGCCGAAGCGATGGCCGGCAACTTCCGCCTCCCCGCGACGATGGACGACGACGAGCCCGAAGAGGCCGCACCCTCGGCCGCGATCGACTTCGCCGAGAAGACGGTCATCACCGCGAAGAAGCACGCGAAGGGCCTCAGCGATCGCCAACTGCCGATCGTGAAGCTCGGAATGCCTTCCGCGGCGGACGTCAAAAAGGCGACCGACAAGGCTCTACGCGCAGGGCGCGCCCTCACGGCGTTCGAGCCTTTCGGGCGAGACGGCGAGCAGACGTTCTACCAGATCGGCGCGAAGGGCGGATTCGAGCTGATCGCGCGCATCGAGTCGCAAGGCTGCTTCGGCAACGCGTTCCTCGAGCTTCTGACCGGCCCGAAGACCGACACCGAGCGGCTCGCGACCGTGTCCGCACTGCGTACGCTCTGCGACGACTTCCTGGAAAAGGGCGTCGTCGGCTGCTTCGCGCTGGCCCCCAGCGACGATGCAGCCCTCGCGACGGCCTTCGTGCACAACGGCTTCCGTCGCACGGGCCTGCTCGCCAATCACCTGATCGTGGGGCGCGAGCGCAAAGACGCAATCATGTGGTCGCGCAAGCTGGCGACGCCCGCCGGCGAGTAGCGATTACGGCGTAGCGGTCACTTCGACGTCGTCGAAATGGATGATCCAGGGCTTCTGGATTGTCGGCGACGTCCACGCGGCGCCGAGCTCGACGGCCAGCGGGAGGCGCCCCACCTCCCATTGCTTGGTGATGGTCATCGACGGCGTACTCCCGTCGTTGACCCGCAGCGCAATCTCTCGCGTCGTCAGGTCGACCTCGACCTCGATCTTC
The DNA here is from genome assembly GCF_001263205.1 of Labilithrix luteola. GTDB lineage: Bacteria > Myxococcota_A > Polyangia > Polyangiales > Polyangiaceae > Labilithrix > Labilithrix luteola. Next base: position 3,843,357 of record NZ_CP012333.1, on the reverse strand, counting down.
GTCCAGTCGTTCAGCGGGATCGGCGGGAGGCCCACCGTGACCTGCTCGTTCGGCGCGGCGTTGCCCGAAGCCGGAGCCTCGAGGATGAATCTCGAACCGTCGTAGACGAGGGCGATGGGCTTCGCGTTCACCTGGTCCTGGGTGACGATCCCGAAGAGATCGACGGATCCGTCGCCCATCTGCAGAATCTTCATCCAGACCGACGCCTTGAGATGCGAGACGTCCTTGAAGTCCTTCTTGAGCCAGCTCTTACCGGGCCCATCCGAGTTCGCGAGGAGCGGCAGCTTGAGCTCGAGCGAGCGCGGGGGACTCAGGTGGAAATCGTTCGCGGTGGTCAGGGTGTTCTGATCCATCAGGAACCAGGCCTTGCCCCACGCGTCGTCGTCGAAACCTTCACAGAACGTGGCCGCGCAGGCTCCGGCGTCGGCCGTGGCGTCGGTGTCGGCGTCGACTCCCGCATCGGGCAGCGGCCCCGCGTCGACCGACGACGCATCCGCATTCGTCGCGGGCAGCGTCTCGATGTCCTCGCCGTCCTCGGCACCGAACGGGCTGCACGCACCACCACTCACGCCAAGCACGCCGAGCGTACCGAGGACGATCAAGCTCGATGCGAAGACCGCTGGATTCCGAAAAAGCACGACCAACAAAACGCTAGCAGACGATCATCGACCGCCAACACCCTCTCAGACGAGGCCGCCGATCAGGGCGAGAGACGCTCAATCACCCACGCGTCCGTGCTTTGCGCATCACGCGTGTAACGCAGGCGATCGTGCAGGCGGCTCGGGCGGCCCTGCCAGAATTCGACACGCGACGGAGTGAGGAGGTAGCCGCCCCAGTTCGGCGGGCACGGGATCTCCCCTTCCCCGAAGCGGGCGCGCGTCTCCTCCACGATGCGATCGAGCTCCTCCCGTCCCGAAAGGACGGCGCTCTGACGCGAGGCCCACGCCCCGATCTGGCTCTCGCGCGGGCGGCTGCGGAAGTAGGCCTCCGACTCGTCGCGCGGAACCATGGATACCGAGCCAGTGACGCGAACTTGACGTTCGAGCATCACCCAGAAGAACGAGGCGCACGCGCGCGGGTTCTGCGCGAGATCATGGCCCTTGTCGCTGTCGTAGTTCGTGAAGAACACGAGCCCGCGATCGTCGAGCGTCTTGAGGAGCACGATGCGTGAGGACGGCTGGCCCTCGGCGTCCACCGTGGCGACGGTCATGGCCGTCGGCTCGGGGTGTTTCGCGTCGATGGCCTCGCGAAGCCAACGCTCGAGCTGTCGAATGGGCGAGGGGTTGAGCGCGCGCTCCTGAAGGCCAGCCCGCGCGTACTCCGTACGAATCTCCGTGAGGTCGACGTACATCGCGACCGTCATGTAGCGCCGCGGCGGCGCCGTTGGAAGTCCGGTGGAGGGGTCCGCGCGTGGATGGCGGCTAGATGGGCCCGAGGGGGGCGAGGGGGCGCGAGGGGGCGCCATGCCCATCTGCGAATAAGCGTGTTCCGCGCGGCGTTCTGATACGTTTCTCTGGGGGCAAAGGGCGACGATGGCCGATTTCCAGAGCGTCGGGACGAGTTCAACAGCCAGCGTCGAGGGCGTCGAAGGCGGAGCGGCGAGCGGGACGTCCACGACCGCAACCCCTGCCCTCGTTCATCGGATGACGCGGCTCGCGGAGCAGCTCGGCCGTGATCCTCGGCTGAGTCGGGAAATCGTCACACGACCGCATCCTCTCCTCGTGGCCGTCACGCGCGATCACCTCACGGTCCTCGCCGCACCGGCGCGCGTCTGGGACTCCGGCCGCGAGCTCCTCCAGCCGTTCGCCGGTCGCATGGCCGCCGGCGAGGCGATGCTCGTACTCCTCGGATACCCGAACGACGTCGATCTCGAACAGGCCATGAATCGCGGTCTCGCGAGCATCGTCGCGGAGGACGCCTCGCTCGACGAGCTCTTCCTTGCCGGCATGCGCGCGTTCGAGCTGCTCGAAGCCAAGGGCAGCGCGGAGAGCCGAGGGCAGTCGCTCAGCCGCTATCGCTTCGAGACCGGCGAGCTCGTCGACATCGCGCGCGCCATGACCACCGAGCGCGACGTGAACAAGCTGCTCGGCGTCATTCTCGAGAAGAGCCGCTTCGTCACCGGCGCCGACGCGGGAAGCATCTACGTCGTCGAGCAGAACACGCGCATCACGCTCACCGGCGAAAGCGAGCCCGTCAGCCTCAATCCAGGCCCGGTGTTGCGCTTCAAGCTCTCGCAGAACGACTCGGTCAACTACGACTCACGCGAGTTCGCGATGCCGCTCTCCAAGCGCTCGATCGCGGGCAGCGCGGCGCTCGGGAAGAAGGCCATCAACATCGACGACGCCTACGATCTCCCGCCGGGGGCGCCCTACGGCTTCGATCGACGCTTCGACGAGAAGATCGGCTACCGCACCAAGTCGATGCTCACGATGCCTCTCATCTCCCAGCGAGACGAGGTCATCGGCGTCATCCAGCTGATCAACAAGAAGAAGAATCCGAAAGAGAGACTGCTCGGCGACAAGTCCGCCTCCGAGAGCGTCGTCTCCTTCGACGCGCGAAGCGAAGAGCTCCTCGGCATGGTCGCCGCGCAAGCAGGCGTCTCGCTCGAGAACGCGATGCTCTACGACGAGATTCGAAAGCTCTTCGAAGGCTTCGTGAAAGCGAGCGTCGAGGCCATCGAGTCACGCGATCCGACGACGAGCGGTCACTCGCGACGCGTGGCCGACTTGACCGTGGAGCTCGCCAAGGTCGTCGATCTCGAGGGCGCGGGTCCGTACCGCGACGCGAAGTTCTCCGTCGAGGACCTGCGCGAGCTCGAATACGCGAGCCTCCTGCACGACTTCGGAAAGATCGGCGTCCGCGAGAAGGTGCTCGTCAAAGCGAAGAAGCTCTACGACGAACGACTGTCGCTCATTCGTTCCCGTTTCGACTTCGTCGCGCGTTCGCTCGAGGCCGAGATCTTGCGCCGGAAAGTGACCTTGCTCGAACGAGGTGCGCCGAGGAACGAAATCGACGCCCTCGATCACGAGTTCGAAGTGCGCCGCGCCGAGCTCGACATGAACTGGCACGCGATTCTGTCCGCCAACGAGCCCACCGTCCTCGCAGCAGGCGACTTCGCGAAGGTCGAACAGTTGGCGAAAGAGACCTACGAAGATCTCCGTGGCGACCCGCACTTTTTGCTCGAGGCGGAGGAGGCCGTGGCCCTCAGCGTGAAGAGGGGTTCGCTCACGCCGAAAGAGTACGAGGAGATCTCGAGCCACGTCGTTCACACGTATCGCTTCCTCTCGCAGATCCCTTGGGGCAAGGCGCTGAGGCGCGTTCCCGAGATCGCGGGCGCGCACCACGAGCGACTCAACGGAACCGGCTATCCGAATCGCCTCGCTTCCAACGACATCCCGATCGGCTCGAAGATGATGAGCATCTCGGACATCTTCGATGCACTCACCGCGAGCGATCGCCCGTACAAGCGCGCTGTCCCGGCGGAGAAGGCGATCGAGATCCTGGGCTTCGGTGTGAAAGATCAGCACCTCGATCCCGAGCTCGTTCGCATCTTCCGCGAGGCGCGCGTCTGGGAACGCCGTCCGAATCAAAGCTGACCTCGCGCCAAGGCGTGCATAATGCGGGGTCACACGATGACCCTTCCTGCTCGTCGCTTCGGGAAGCTCGGTGCACTTTCCATCGCTCTCGCGCTCACGTCACTCACGTCATCACGCGCGTTCGCGCAGCAGGCGCCAGCGGGTACTTCGTCGGAGCGGCCTTGGCCCGAAAACCCGGCAAAAGAAGCCGATCCGCCACTCATTCCTCCGCCCGGACAGGATCGCCTTCCCACGTCGACGTCGGGGACCGAGCTCGTGCCGCCGGACCGAGAGCGCGCGAACACGGTCGTCGTTGGAACCACCGACACTGGCAGTCCCGACGTGCGCGATGCGCGCATCAAAGCGCTCGAAGAACGTCTCGCGGAAGACGAGGCGCGCCTCAACCGGCTCGACGTCGGGCAACGCATCCTCAAGCACCTCACCTTCTCGGGCTACGTCCAGCCGCAGCTCATCATCCAGGTGAACAACACGGCAGCCTCGTCGAACCTCATCAACGGCGTTCTTCCGCCCGGCATCTCGGCGAATGCTGTCATCGCGAATCCCGATGGCACCACCACCAACAACGACTACTTCCGTCTTCGCCGAACGCGCTTCCGCACGGTGTTCCAGACGGACGTGGCGCGCTTCTCCCTCGAGGTCGACCCTTTCCCTCTCGGCGCGAACAACATCGTCATCGGCACCATCGTTCGCGACGCCGAGGCGACCGGCATCGCACACTGGTCGCGCGACGTGCGAACGGAGTTCTCCGCCGGCATCTTCCTCTTGCCGCTGAGGCTCGAGCTCTTCGAGCGCTCGAACGTGAGGCCGTTCATCGAACGCTCGTGGCTCGTGCAATCGCTCTTCCCGAGCGGCCGTGACATCGGCGCCCACGCACGCACGTACGCCTTCGACCAGAAGCTCCTCGTCGACGTGGGCGTCGTGAACGGCCAGCGCCTCGACCAGCCGGACCTCATCAGGCTGCCCGACCTCAATCAGGCCAAGGATTACTACGGCGTCGTCAAGTACCGCCTCGGCAAGGTCAATCTCACGACGACCGGCTACGTGGGCACCGGTCAGATCGTCGACACGCAGCTCCTGCGCGTGAAGAACTACGGACGCTGGATGCTCAACTACGGGCTCGGCGCACACCACGTCTTCCTGCGCCGGCTCGGTGAAACGCTCGTCTCGACCGAGCTCACGTTCATGCAGAACATGGACATCGGCACGGCCTACCCGTTCGCGGTGCCATCCATCCCGACGCCCTTCAGCGACAACGTCGCCAACCTGATGGAACGCGGATTCTACGTGCGCGTGGAGCAGGAGATCACCCCGCTCGCACTCGTCGGCTATCGCTTCGACACCTACACGCCAGACTCGTCGATCAAGAACAACGCGCGCGACACGCACGCGGTCGTCGCCGTACTGCGCTTCTCGAAGAACCTGCGCTGGATGAACGAGGTCGACGTGGTGATCGACAACGCGCACCCGGAAGGCTCACCGCCTCCGTCGAAGCACACGTTCATCTATTCGAGCGTGCTGCAAGCCGGCTTCTGAGCGCCTCGTGCGCAGACGTGGGCTAGCCGTTCCAAGCGTCGAGAATCGCGTCGCGCACGGAGACGAGCGAGCGAACGCCGAAGAGCGCTGTCCCTGCGGCGCCGAGCGTCTCGTCGACGGCGCGCCCGACGTCGTCGCGCGAAGCCGAATCGAGAGATGCGAGGCCTGTTTCGAGGGCATCGACCGCATCGCGCGAAGCCATGAATTCCCCGCCGACGCGCATACGTCCGTCGTGATCGCGCCCCGCGTAGACCCGACCCATGGCTTCTTCACGTGAAGCCGTCCACGCCGGTTCGTCGCTCGCTGACGATGCCGGTTCGACGCTCCCCGAGAGCGGGGTGCGCGAGCACGAATAGGCCTCGAGATAGCTCGCCACGACGGCCTCGGACAAACGTGTATCTTCCACACGTTTGCCCGCCGCCTCCTCGAGGGTCCACGGCGTCTTGCCACGAAGCGAGGCGTGTTCGCCAACGAAGGCCTGTGCGCGGACGGAGATCAGCGCCTCGACGAGCGTTCTCCGGGAAGCGGCTTCGTGCGCGAAACCGACGAACGCAACCGGCCTGTGTTTCACCGCGATCCAATCGCGATCGAAGTAGTTCGCAAGCGCCGCGACGCGCGTGACGGCCTTCAAGAGTGGGCGAACGTAGCGGTTCAGAACGCGTGAGACCTCGCACGGCACGAGCACGTCGGGGCGCGTGAGCGACAGCTGCATCCAGAGCGTGCCGGGCGCGACACGCAACGCAGGGCCGCCCGACGCGCGCCGGAAGACGCTGTCCCGGATCGGCGGCGAGAGCTCCGACGACCGCTGGAAGGCTCCGAGGAGAATGGCTTCGTCGCGCACCGTGAAGACCGACAGCTCCGCGGGCGCGATCATCGGACGCGCGAGCGCACCACTCGACCAGGCTACCGCCTCGGCCGCGTCGAGCTCATGCGTGCGGATCCCCAGCGACGTCTCCGACATCCGCGTGCGATGGTCGCACACATGCGTGGGCGCTGCACCCTCGCATCTTGCGGCGCGCGCGTGGAACGCCGATACGCCGGTCATGACCGCGCACCGCGAAGAGGGCGAATTCACGATCCGTATCGAGCTCGGCGCCGAGTTCGGGGAGGACTACGAAGGCGACGACGACGGCAACGCGTGGCTCGAACGCTGGCAATCGACGGTACGACCTCGTGTGGTCCGTGCCGTGTTCGACGCACTTCGAAGCGACCCCGCGTTCACCGCGATTCCGGTGACCCGCGGACGTTCTCCGGACGAGAATCTCGACATCGAGGTCCGTTTCGTTGGACGTTAAACGCAACCGTAGCAAAGCTCGACGTTCGCCTCGGAGTCGTGTCGATCGTGTCACACGGCCGTCACCTCACCGGGCGACAACGGCCCGATAAGGCCTTGAGAACACTCCCCTTGTCACGAAGCCAACACACGCCTCTCTGCACGGCCGCGTTCGCGGCGTTCTCCGTCCTGGCTTCGCCCGCCGTGGCGTTTGCCCAGGCCACTCCGACAGAGCCCCCCGCAGCGAGTCCGCCTGCTTCGACGTCTGAAGTCCAGGCCGCTCCCTCGGCGCGCGCGCTCGAAAAAAACGAGCAGACCGAAGCCACCGCTCCTGGCGCGGTGAAGGTCGACAACTCGCCGGTCGGTGACGACAGCCATCCGCTCGCCGGTTATCACAACGGCATTTTCTACCTCCGTGACCCGCACGACAACTTCAACTTGTTCGTGCAAGGTCGCGCGCAGATCGACTTCTACAGCTACGCGGGCAGCGGCGTGTCGAACACGGCGCTGAAGCCGACGCTCTTCCTGCGCCGTATCCGTCCTGAGATCACCGGCGACTTCCTCGGTCACTTCCGCTTCATGCTCGCCGGCGACTTCGGCGCCACGGGCATCGACAACCCGCGCGGAACGAACGAGACGTCAGCGGCCGCGCCGGGCGCTCAACCGGGTGCGAGCACGGCACGTTTTGCCGCCGCCGAAGCCACGCGCTTCAGCGCCGCGGCCACCGACGTGTTCCTCGTCTACTACCAGAACTCGCTCCTCAACGTGCAGGTCGGTCAGTTCGACGCCCCGTTCACGATGGAGAACCGCACGAGCGACAAATACATCCCGTTCATGGAGCGCTCGCTCGCCGTGCGCGCCGTCGGCATCCCTTCGAACAAGGAGATCGGCGGCATGGTGTTCGGCGAGACGAAGAACCGTGTCTGGTACTACTCCGCCGGCCTCTTCAACGGCGACGGACAGAACCGCCCCAACGTCGACTCGCGTGGCGACCTCTACGCGCGCACGTTCGTGAAGCCGCTCGCCGGCTCGGGCATCAAGACTCCGATCAAGGACGCGCAGATCGGCGGCAGCTTCCACTACGGATCGCGCGATCCGAAGTGGGTCGAATACGACTACGCGCCGATGATCACCCAGGCCGCGTGGCAGTTCTGGTCGCCCGTGTACAACGGGAGCAAAGGCCCCACGCACGTCATTCCTTCGGGCAACCAGTTCGGCGTCGCCGGCGAGCTCCGCATCCCGGTCGACCGCTTCGACTTCACGGGCGAGGTCGTCTGGATCGACAACAACACGCGCGAAGCGGTCGAGGGCTTCCAGGCCACGAACAACGAGCGCTTCGGCGACATCCACGGCATCTCGTACTACGCGCAGGTCGGTTACTGGCCCTTCGGTCAGCGTGACATCACCGGCCTGCCCGGTTACGAAACGCCGCCGCGCATCGACTGGAGCAAGCCCGACGCCGCGATCGCGCCGCGGGCCCTCCAGCTGCTCGCGAAGTGGGAGCAGGTCTCGCTCAACTACCAGAGCGCGAGCCGCGCAGGCACGCCCGACAGCAAGAACATCGACGGCGACATCCGCGCCAACGCGCTGTCCTTCGGTGCGAACTACTGGGCGTCGCGCCACATCCGACTGTCGCTGAACTACGTCGTCAACATGTTCCCGGACTCGGCGCCGGCCTCGCCCTCGTCACCCGGCGGCCCTGTCCAGACCTCGAACAACCGCGCCGTCGCGCCGGGCAACACCATCCCCGTGGGCGTGGACAACGAGGCTCGCAACAACGCGCACACGCTCCACGAGATCCTCATGCGCTTCGCGGTCGCTCTCTGAGAAACGAGAGAGCGCGACGCTAGCCTCCGCAAGACGGAGTATCCTGCCGCCGTGGACGGCAGGACGGGCGCAACGCGTGGGGACTGGAAGCCGGAGCCGGGAGACTGGGAGCGCGAAGGCGACACATGCGTCGCGCTCCTACGTGATCTGATCCGGATTCCGACGGTCAACCGAGGCACGGGCGGCGACGAGGGCGCAGGCAACGAGCGCCCCGCCGCCGAGCTTCTCGCCGAGTTCCTCCGCAAGGCGGGCCTCGAGCCGAAGTTCTTCGAGAAGGTGAAGGGGCGCACGAACCTCGTCGTGCGCCTCAAAGGCACGGGGAAAAAGCCTCCCCTGCTCCTCAATGCCCATCTCGACGTCGTCGAAGCCGACGCGTCGGCGTGGCGGCACGATCCGTTCGCCGCCGAAATCCACGACGGCTACGTCTGGGGACGCGGCGCGGTCGACATGAAGCACATGGCCGCGATGAGCGCATGTGTCATGGCCCTGCTTGCGCAGGAGGCCCGGGACGGAAGGAAGCTCGATCGCGACATCATCTTCGCGGCCGTCGCCGACGAGGAGGCCGGCTGCGGTCTCGGAAGCCTATTTTTGACCGAAGACCACCCCGTGGAAGTGCATGCGGAATACATGCTCGGGGAGATCGGTGCCTTCTCCGTCCAGGTCTTCGGCAAGACGTTTTATCCCATTCAGGTCGCCGAAAAGGGCGTCTGCTGGGTGCGCGCCACGTACCAGGGCGAGCCGGGGCACGGCTCGATGCCGAGGCCGGGAAGCGCCATCGTCCGCCTGAGCGAAGCCATCGGGCGCCTCGGAAAACAGCGGATGCCGTTCCATCCGACCGAGGTCGTGAAGCACTTCCTCCACGGGATGGCCAAGGAACTGCCGGCGCCCCAGAGGCTCGTTCTCAAACGGCTCACGCTGCCTCAAGTGGCCGCGCTCATCCTCGACCACGTGATCCGCGACGAAGGACAGCGCGCCTCGTTCAGCGCCATGCTCTCGAACACGGCCGCGCCGACGGTTCTTCGCGCGGGCGCCAAGGTCAACGTCATCCCGGGGCGCGCCTCGGTCGACATCGACGGCCGAACGCTCCCGGGGCAGTCGGAATCCGCCTTTTTGGCCGAGCTACGCGAGGTGATGGGCGGCGACCCGCACTTCGAAGTGCTCCGCACGATGCCGGCCGTGGAATCCACCACGCGGACGCCACTGTTCGATCACCTCGCGGCAACCCTGCAGCGCCACGATCCGACCGGACATCCCCTGCCGTACCTCATCCCGGGCTTCACCGATGCGAAGGCCTACGCACGACTCGGGACGACTTGCTACGGTTTTTCGCCCGTTCGGTTCGACCCCACCCACGAGGTCAACTTCACGAAAATGTACCATGGCCATGACGAGCGGATCCCCGTCTCAGGCCTGAAATGGGGCCTCCGCGTGCTCTATGAGGCGGTGTCCGACTTCTGCACCAAGGCCGGGCCCGATGAGGCCCGATGAGGCCCGATGAGCCGAGGCCAAGCCCGATCGACGGCGGGAAGCGCACGTGCTGGCTCACCTGCGACGGGACCGAATACGTACACTTGCTGTCCGCACCCAGCATCGGATAGAACCGAAAGCTGTCTCTCGTATCGGATAGAAACAGCGGATCGAGTCGCAAGCGATCGAAGTTTCGAGTTTCGGTTTCGAGAGTCTCGGTTGCCGATGTTTCGGTTACAGTGTCTCGGGGCCCGGTGTCTCGGGTGTCGGTTAGTGCTCGACGTCGCAGCTCGCAGCAAAGTCTGCGGAGGGTTCGGATGGTCAATCCCCAGATGGTGATGTACGAGGAGGAGTTCAACCAGATCCAGGCGGTCGTGGACCGTTTGGTTCGGGATGCGAACGCCAAGGTCGTCTTCATCGTCGACAAGAACGGGCAGCTGATTGCAGCGGCCGGTGACATCGACAACGTCGACACGACGAGCCTCGCGTCGCTCACCGCCGGCAACATCGCCGCGACGGGCGGCATGGCCAAGCTCCTCAAGGAGAACGAGTTCGCAACTCAGTTCCACGAGGGCGAGAAGGCCAACATCCACATCCAGCTGGTTGGCAATCGCGTCATCCTCGTCGTCATCTTCGACTCGCGTTCGAGCCTCGGCCTCGTCCGGCTCCGCGTGAAGAAGGCGAGCGAGGAGCTCAACCACGTCTTCGAGTCGCTCCTGAAGAAGGTCCAGGAGCCCGGCGCCGATTCGCCCTTCGCCGAAATCACCGACGAGGACATCGACAACCTCTTCAACGACTGACCGGCGCGCGCCTAGGAACCGAAGACGATGAGTTTCATCAACTACATGGCGCGGGAGATCAACTGCAAGCTCGTCTATTACGGGCCTGGTCTCTGCGGGAAGACGACGAACCTTCAGTACATCTACGAGCGCACCAACCCGGACGCGAAGGGCAAGATGATCAGCCTCGCGACCGAGACGGAGCGCACGCTGTTCTTCGACTTCCTCCCGCTGTCGCTCGGTGAGATTCGCGGCTTCAAGACGCGCTTCCATCTCTATACCGTGCCGGGTCAGGTCTTTTACGACGCCTCGCGAAAGCTGATTCTGAAGGGCGTCGACGGCGTCGTCTTCGTCGCGGACTCGCAGATCGAGCGTACGGAAGCGAACCTCGAGTCGGTCGAGAACCTCCGCACGAACCTCGCCGAGCAGGGCTACTCGCTCGACAAGCTCCCGTACGTCGTCCAATACAACAAGCGGGACCTGCCGAACGTCGCCAGCGTCGACGAGCTTCGTCAGATGCTGAACCCCACCAACGTGCCCGACTTCGAGGCCGTGGCGCGCACCGGCAACGGCGTGTTCGACACGCTCAAGGCGGTCGCGAAGCTCGTTCTCACCGAGCTGAAGAAGGGTCAGAGCGGCGGCTGAGCGTACGGTTTTGTCGCGCGGTCGCGCTCTGCTCGTGAGGCCTCGCGCCTCTGGAGCGATGAGAGGCCTCGCGCCTCTGGAGCGATGAGAGGCCTCGTGGGCTGGAACTCTAGGCTCGCGGGCAGCGATCTGACGCGCCTCGCTTGCGGGCTCCTGCTCTTGGTTTGTGGGTGCGGAGGAAGTGGCGCTTCCTCTCGCTCTTCGACGCCTAGCGTCTGTCATGTGAAGTTGCCTCCGCGTGGCGTGCCCGCTGCCGCTGCGCGCCCCGAGCCGCGAGCAGCCTTCGTGGCGCCGCGTTCGACGCTCGTGGTGAACGTGGACCTTCCGCTCGCCGGGCTCGGGCCGACGCTGGAGACGAAGGTTCCGAGACGAGTGGCCGAAGAGCGGGATCACGACATCGGCATCGCCGGTCGGCTCGAGTACACGGTCGATCGCGGCGCCTTCACCGTGCGCGCGGTAAACGATTCGATCGTCGTGGAGGCGCCGCTCGTCGCCCACGCACGAGCATGCGCGAAAGGCAGCTGTTACGCCAGCTGTGATCCCGAGGCGAAGGCCACCGCGGTGGTGCCGCTCAAGCTCGGTGCAGATTACAAGCTTCGCACGTCGAGCGTGCGCGTCGACATCACGAAGGGCTGCACCGTGAAGGTGGCCGGCGGCTTCGTTCGCATCGACGTGACGCCCCAAATCCGCGCAGGCCTCGCGCAAGAGACGGGGCGCATCCAGGCGGCGATCGACAAAGAGCTGCCCAACCTGAAGCCCGAAGCAACGCGCCTGTGGAACGAACTCGGAAAACCGCGTTCGTTGCCGCTGGGATCATGCGTGGTGCTTTCGCCCGAGGAGATCACGCAGGGGCCGGCGTCGGCCGCGGGTGATCTGGCGCATCTTCGATTTGGGCTCCTCGCCCGGCCCGAGCTGCGCGTGCGTTGTGGCGAGGCTCCGCGAGCGCCGTCGCTCCCTCCGCTGAAGGACGACGCTGCGCTGACCGCGACCTCGGACGTGAACCTCGGCATCGTGCTCCCGCCCGATGTCGCGGCGCGCGCCCTCGAAGGCGCAACGCTGGAAATGGCCTCACGCACACAGGTCACGAAGGCCTCGGGCGATCCCGCCACGGGCATCGAGCTCGATCTCCTCGGGGAGGCCTGCGGTGCCGCGGGCATCACGGCGGGTTCGGCCTCCTGGCACGACACCGCCACCGTGTCTCTCGCGAACGTCGAGCCGATCGGCGGTGACGCCGAGCGCTTCGCGGCCGCGAACGTCGACGTCGCGAGCTTCGTCAAAAGCATCGAAGGCATCGGCATCGCGCTGCCACTCGCGCCCGACGCCCTCGCGACGGCCCTCCCCGAGCTCGCGCGCGGACTCTCGGACGCGACAGTTTCGGTCGATGCGCGCATCGACGAATCGAAGCCGGCGACGGCGGGTCTTCGCGGCAGCGAGATCGTCGCCGTCGTGCATCTGCGCGGCGCGATGACGATGCGCGCGAAGTAGCTCGACGCTAAACGGTGAGGACGGCCTTGCCGCGCAGGTTTCGACTCTGCATCTGTGCGAACACGTCCGACGCCTCGCTCCAATCGCTGACCCGGCCGATTTCGGGGTGGAGTCGCCCCTCGATCACGAGGCGAACCAGTTCTTCGAGGTCGCGTCGGTCATCGGCATTCGGTACGTGAGTGTAGACGAAATGACGGAGCGTCATCGCTTCGTGGCCCGGAAAGAAGTGGAAGAAGTCGAGTGCGATGGGCTTGCCGCTCGCCTCACCGAACCAGAGCACGAGGCTGTTCGGTGCGAGGCGTGGGACAATCTCGGAAAAGAGCTCGCCTCCGACGGACTCCATCACGACATCGAAAAGGCCTGGCGCTGCATCAAGAGAAGACAGCAGCACGGCGCCCAGCTCGCGAAGGCGATCCGTCGGCTCTTCTGGTGATGCAAATGCGAAGACGCGAGCCCCCGAGGATACGGCGAGCTCCACGACATAGTGACCGACACCGCCCGTTACCCCCGTAACCAGAACGTTCTTGCCTTCGAGCGGCCCTGCCTCGCGCACGAGGCGAAGCGCAACAAGCCCTGCGAGCGGCAACGCGGCCGCTTGGTAAACGGAGAGCGACTCCGGACGAACGACCACCTGACGCGAAGAAACTGCGACTCGCTCGGCCGCTCCTCCTCCCGACGGCGAATGCGCCAGGACGAACGCGCCAACGGGTGGCCCACTTCCATCGGCAGCGGCCTTCACCACTCGCCCCGTGAAATCGATCCCGGGACGAAACGTCGAGTGAGGCATCTGCAGATAGAGGAGGTCGGGACGATTCAGCGAGAAGGCTTCCACCTCGACGAGGACCTCATCGGGTGCAGGCGTCGGTTCCGGTACCAGGGCGATCGTGACGAAGCTCGAGCTGTGCGTGGCGACGAGAGAGCGCATGCGTTTTCTCCTTCGAACGAAGGTCACCTTGCGTGCGACTCGCGCTTCCCGGAAGTACGCACTTCGCAGTGCTACAGTTTCGCCGTGGTAACCAAGCCGGATTCCGCATCGATCGGGGCAGTCGAACACGCCAACGGCATCGCACGAGAGATGTTCGAGCGCATCGCGGACAAGTGGACGCTGCTCGTCGTCGCGAACCTCGGCGAGGTCGAGCTCCTTCGCTTCACCGAGCTGCAAGACCGGATCGGCAACGTGAGCCACAAGATGCTCACGCAGACGCTTCGCCAGCTCGAACGCGACGGGCTCGTGACTCGAACGGTTCATCCGGTGGTTCCGCCTCGCGTCGACTATCGACTCACGCCACTCGGCCGGGGTCTCCTCATCACGGTCACTGGCATCTGTATGTGGGTTCGCGACAACCTGGCCCTCATCGAGACATCGCGCTCCACCTTCGACGCTCGTTCGACGCCTGCGCTGAACGAAAGCTGACCTCGAGACTGGCGCGTGTCGTGCCACATGAGCGGCGGATCGCAAGGGTCCGTCACGAAGGAGCTCATCATGATCGCGTCACGACAGCGCTGCATTCGAGTCGCTCTATGGACCACGGGTTTGGCACTCGGACTCGTCAGTGGCTGCCGTGGCCACTCCAACGACAAGGACCAGACACCGACTCAAACGACCGAGACAACGGCGGCCGAGCAGGAGAAGACGACGCAGCAAACGCCTGCAAACAAGCCTCCGCCGCTCGCCCCTGAAGACCGCGAGTTCGCAACGAAGGCGGCCCAAGGCGGCATGGAGGAGGTTGCGATGGGTCATGCCGTCGAGCCGAAGGCAACCGCTCCGGTGGTGAAGACCTTCGCCGCGCATATGGTCGCCGACCACGGCAAGGCCGACGCCGAGCTGAAAGCCCTCATGGTGAGCAAGTCCGTGACGCTCCCGACCGACCTCGGTGCCGAACAGCGAAAGAACGTCGACGAGATGGCCGCGCTCTCGGGACCGCAGCTCGACAAGAGGTACGCCGACGACATGGTCGAAGACCACGAACAGGACGTGAAGGAGTTCAAGGAGGCCGAGCAGAAGGTCAAAGACCCGGAGCTCCGCGCCTGGATCAAGAAGACGCTGCCGACGCTGGAGCATCACTTGGCCATGGCCAAGGAGATGCAGGCGAACGTGCGCCACTGATCGAACGAACGTCACCAAACATCAGCAGACGCGCCCGCCGTGGAGGCCAACGCAGACTGCATTCGCGGCGACGGCGCACCGGCGCTAGAGTGCAGCGTACATGGAAGGGCTTGCACCGAGCCGAAGCGTGGAATGCCGGGTTTTGGTCGTGGAAGACGACGCGGCGCTCGCCTCGACCATCACGGACGGGCTCGTCGATCTCGGCTACGACGCCGTCGCCGCCACACGGTCGGCCGATGCGCTCGCGCTCGTTCGAGATACTTCGTTCGATGCCGTCGTCACCGACCTGCGCATGCCGGGCACCGACGGCATCGAGGTTCTCGCGCTGTCGAAGCGCCTCGTGCCCGAGCGGCCCGTCATCGTGATGACCGCGTTCGGGGCGGTGGATACCGCGGTGGAATCGCTGCGGCGCGGCGCGTATCACTACCTGCTCAAGCCGTTCAAGGTCGCCGAGCTCGACCTCTTCCTCAAACGCGCGCTCGATGACCGCGCCGTTCGACGCGAGGCTCGCACGCTCAAGAAGGCGTTCGGCGATCGCTACGGTGGCAACGTGCTCGTGGCGCAGAGCGAGGCGATGCGCGAAGTGCGCGAGCTTGCGCTTCGCGTTGCCGACGCCGATGTACCTGTGCTCCTGACCGGTGAAACGGGCACCGGCAAAGGGCTTCTCGCTCGCGTGATTCATGCCGAGAGCACGCGCGCGGCCGGGCCGTTCGTCTCGGTGAACTGCGCGGCGCTGCCGGAGAACCTGCTCGAGAGCGAACTCTTCGGGCACGTCAAAGGTGCCTTCACGGGCGCAACGTCGAATCGGCAAGGCCTCTTCGTCGAGGCCGACGGAGGAACGTTGTTCCTCGACGAGGTCGGCGACATGGTGCCGGCGCTCCAGGCCAAGTTGCTGCACGTGCTCGAGCAACGCGTGGTTCGAGCCGTGGGCGCATCGCGTGACCGCGAGATCGACGTGCGTATCGTCGCGGCCACGCATCGCGATCTGCGCGAGCGCGCGAAGGAAGGATTGTTCCGCGAAGACCTCGTCTATCGCCTCGAAGGTGTGGCCATCGAGATCCCACCACTGCGCACGCGTCGTGACGACATTCCGCTTCTCGTCGACCGCTTCCTCGAAGGCGCCAAAGCGGCCAATCCGAAGAGTCCTGTCGAGCGGCTCGCCGCCGAAGCGATGAACGCCGTGCTCGGCCATGGATGGCCGGGCAACGTGCGTGAGCTCGAGCACGCCGTATCGCGCGCCGTGCTCCTCGGTCGCGACGTGGAGGCACGCCTCGGCGATCTACCTCCCGCCGTGGGCGCAAAGCGAATGGCTCGCGCGGAGGTCGACTTCGGAGACGCGATCGTCCCCGTGCGGGAAATCTCGCGACGCTACGCGGCGTGGGTGCTCGAACGCGTCGGCGGACGCAAGACGATCGCCTGCGAAAAGCTGGGCATCGACGCCAAGACGCTCAACAAGTGGCTCGCGGATGACGATCGCGACTAACTCGCCGCTTCGTAGTCTCGCGCGTCGCTGGGGGCTCTGGGCGGTCATGGTGCTCACCATCGCCGCCGTGTTCGGCGTGGCTTCCTCGTGGATGTCACGCGAACGCAAAGACATGCTCGACGAGTTTTCTTACGAGCAGGCAGTGCTCGCGCAGGCGGTGGCCATCGATTTCGAGCAAAGGCTCGCCGCCCAGCGGGCCGAGAACGACGGTCATACCGATGCTCTGATGCTCGACGAGGCCGTTCGCAGCTTGCTCGCGGGCGCTCATCGCCTGGAACACGCGCACGAGCTCATGGTGCTGGTCACGAGACCGGGCCAGGGGGGCTTCCTCACCACCGACCGGCGACTCATCCCGTCGACGCGCCTTCGCGAGGCGCTCGATCGGGGCGACGCATCGGTTCAAGTGCCACGCGACGAGGCCGCCACGTTCGGGCTTCCACGACGCCTCGCCATCGCCGGGTTGGCGCGCGTGGCGTCGACGAACGATACGTCGTGGGGCGTCGTCGTGCTCGCCAGCGCGCAACGCATACGCGACCGCGAGCGCCACGGATGGTGGCGACTCGGGGCAACGACCCTGATCATTACGGCGGTCGTTGCAACCTTCGGTGCCATCGCGCAGAGAAGGCAACGAACGGAGCTCGAGCTCCAACGCCAGATTGCGATTTCCTCGCTCGAACGAGAGCGCGAGGCTTTGCTCGCCAAGGCGGACAAGATGGCCGCCCTCGCTGCGCTGGGAACCGGCATCGCACACGAAGTCGGCACGCCGCTCGGTGTGATCGTGGGACGAGTCGATCAGGTCATGCCGCGCGTCGAAAAAGACGAACGCGCGAAGGCGGCGCTCGGCATCGTGCTCGACCAGGTGGCACGCATTCAGGCCATCGTACGTGGCTGCCTGGCGCTCGCCCGTGGCGACGCCCCTCATCTCGACAAGACGCCGCCCGCGATTCTCGCCGAACGCGCGGCCGCACTCGTCGCGCACCGCTTCGACCACGCCGAAGTCATCCTCGACGTCGAGACCACCGAGGGCCTGCCGCTCGTCGCCTGTGAACCGTCGCTCTTCGAGCAAGCGCTCGTGAACGTTTTGCTCAACGCCTGCCACGCGACGCCGCGCGGTGGGCGGGTCGCCATGCGCGTCGAAGAGCGAGACGACAGGGTCGTGTTCGTGGTGGACGACGAAGGCGTAGGCATCTCGGACGAAGTCGCCAAGCGCGCGACCGAGCCCTTCTTCAGCACCCGACGCGAGGAAGGCGGCTCGGGCCTCGGCCTGACCATCGCCCGCGAAATCGTGAGCCACCACCACGGCACCTTCACGCTCGCCAAGCGCACCGGAATCCGCGGCACCCGCGCCACGATCGCCATCTCGCGCGCCTAGAACGCGCCGTCCACCCATCGGGAAATTCTCCGGGTGCTCGAAGGCCGACCCGGAATTTTTCCCGATGGCGGGTCAACGACGTCACGATTCCTCGGGAAAATAGGCATCGTTCGCGCTGGCGTAGGCCTTGCTCGAGCGGCGCTCAGATGTTCCGTTCACGCACATCGTGGCTCGCGACGGCCGTGCTTGCGGCGGTCCTTGCCGCGAGCAGTCAGGCGCGGGCCGAGGCTCCGCCACCACCACCTCCGTCTCCCACCGAAGAAGCGCCCGTTCGCACGATCACCCTCGAGGAGGCTGTTCGAATTGCCCTGACGCAGCAGCCCCGAATCGCCGCCGCCCGATCACGGTTCGAAGCGGCAAAGCGCGATGCCGAGGTGCCCGGGGCCGAATGGCTTCCGCGGCTCGCGGCGGTGGCCCAGCTCGTCGGGAGCACAGCCAACAACAGCACGACGACCATCCTCGGCACCAGCGGTCTCGACCTGCCGCGTATCGGCGGAACGAGGGTCACAGACTCGCCGGACATGCAACCGTACGCATCGACGGTCGTTGCCATTGGCCTCCGCCAGGAGCTCTACGACTTCGGGCGCATCGCGGCCGCCAAAGCCGCGGCCACGCTCCAGGCCGACGTCGAGAGGCATCGCGTCGCGAACACCGAGCTCGATGTCTCGTACGGCGTCGCCGAGGCTTACTACGCCGTCCTGGCCGCGACCGCGATCGAGGAGGCTTCGCGCGCCGCTTACGACCGGGCCGTGCAGCATCGTGACTTCGCGCGCGCCAATGTCACGAGCGGGCTCCGGCCGCCGATCGAGCTCACGCGAGCCGAGGCGGACGTTGCTCGCTACGACGCCGCGACCACGCGCGCCACGGGCTCATTGCATATTGCACGCAGCGTCCTCGCGCTCGCCGTCGGCGCCGACGACGCCGAGATCGGCGCGAGCGCCCGCCCTGCCCCGGCCGATCCCCTTCCCAGGCTGGCCGATCTCAGGGGTCGCGCCGACGAGACGCCGATCGTTGCCGAAGGACGCGCGCGCGTCGAAGCCACACGCGCCGAGACCAAGCGTCTCGAGGCCCAGACTCGACCGAACCTGATGGCCACGGCGTCCATCTCGGGCCGCGCGGGCGGCGCGACGCCTTCGGCCGGTCCCGTCCCGGACGGCAACGGTTGGATCCCCCTCGTCCCGAACTACGACGCCGGGGTCCTCCTCACGTGGCCGATCCTCGATCCCATGTGGGGTCGCCGCGCCGACGCCTCGCGCGCACGCGAGCAAGCCGCCAAGGCCGACCTCGACAACGTTCGCCGCAACCAGAGGCAGTTCGTCTCGTCCGCCTGGCAAGAAGCGAAGGTCACGACCGAAGCCCTCGCCGCACTCCAGCGCGGAGCCGACGCCGGCAAAGCCAACTACGATCAGGCCGACCACCGCTTCCACGTCGGCCTCGGCACGAGCACCGAGCTCGCCGACGCGCAGGCCCTGCGCACGGAAGCAGACATCCAGCTGGCCATCGGCCGGTTCCAGGCGGCCCGCGCACGCGCTGCGCTCGACCGCGCGATCGGAGAGATTCGATGACCGTCGCCTCGCACAACAACAAGAATCGCCTCGTCCCGGCCGGCATCGCGGCCGTCGTCCTCCTCGTCCTCGCCTCGGGCACATGGCTCGCCGTGCGCGCCGAAGCAAACGTCAACAAGGTGGCCCTCGCCGACGCGCCGAAGGGCGTGACCGTGGCGCTCGCGCAGTCGTCGTCGTTCCGCGCCGAACGACGCTACGTCGGCACGCTCGAGCCCTGGCTCTCGGCCCGTGTCGGCCCGCAGCTCGCGTCCGGCTTCGTCGGCACCGTGCTCGTTCGCCCGGGCGCCGTCGTGAAGAAGGGCGAAGTGCTCGCGACCATCGACTGCCGCAACGCCTCGGCTGCGAGTCAGGCCATCGCGCATCAGGCTCGTGCGCTCTCCGAACGCCAGAAGGCCGCCGCCAAAGAAGCCTCGCGCCTCGGTGAGCTCCTCGATGGTGGATACGCCGCGCCCAACGAGGTCGAGCAAAAGCAGGCCGCGGCGGCCGCGAACGAAGCGCAGATGCAGGCCTTGCTCGCGCAGAGCGCCGGCAAGTCGCTCGAGGTCGACGACTGCGTGCTTCGCTCGCCCTTCGACGGCGAGGTCTCCTCACGCTTCGCCGATCCCGGCGCCTTCGTTCGCCCCGGTGCGGCCATCGTCGAGGTGGTCGATCGCGGCGTGGTGCGTCTCTCGGCCGACGTGCCCGAGATCGACTTCGACGCCATCGCGCCCAAGACGCCCGTGAAGATCAAGCTGCTCGCCACCGGCAAGCCGCTCACCGGTGAAGTGGTTCGCCGCTCGCCGTCGGCCGACACGTCGACGCGCACCATCCACTTCGAGGTCGACATCCCCAACCCGGGGCGGAACATCCCCGTCGGCACCACGGCGGAGATCCATGTCGACGTCGGCGATCCCATGCCGGCCACCGAGATCCCGCTTCTCTCGGCGCGCGTGCGCGGCAAGTCGGCGACCGTGTTCGTCGTCGACAGCGGAGTCGCCAAGAAGCAGACCTTCGACGTCTTCGGCGAACGCGGCGGCAGCCTCTTCGTAGCCACGGTGCTCAAGCCCGGTACGCAGGTCGTCACGCAAGGCCGCTCGCTGCTCTCCGACTCCGATCGCGTGGCGGCCAAGGTCGAACCTTCGGCCGCCCCCGCGCCGACTCCCTCTGCCGTCGAGGTCGCGAAGTGACTCGTCTCGCCCTCAAAAATCCGATCTTCGTCCTCATGCTCTGTCTCGCGCTCGTGGTCTTCGCGAGCGTCGTGACGCCCCGCATGAGCGTCGACACCTTCCCCGAGCTCTCGCCGCCCGTGCTCGTCATCGGCACGAAGGCCCAGGGCATGGGCCCGAAGGACGTCGAAAAGACCCTCACCTGGCAGCTCGAGAAGGCCGTCAGCGCAACGCCCGGTGTCGATCACGTCGAGAGCGTGTCGCGAAGCGGCCTCAGCATCATCTTCGTGTGGCTCAAGTGGGGCACCGACCTCAACGCCGCCCAGTCGGTCGTGCAGCAGCAGGTGACGTTCGCGATGTCGTCGGTCCCCAAGACCCTCGGCATCATTCCGCCGTTCATTCTGCAGTACGACCCGTCGAACGCGCCGGTTTTGCAGGTCGCCGTCTACGGCAAGGGCATCAGCGCCGCGCAGCTCTACGACTACGCGGCGAACAACATCGAGCCCCTCATCGAAGGCATCCCCGGCGTCGCGAGCGCGGCGCCCGACGGCGGCAAGGAACGGCAGATCAACGTCGTCGTCGATCCGGCCAAAGCCGCCGCGCGCGGGCTCTCCTCGAGCGACATCGCCAAGGCGGTCGACAAGGCGAACGCCCTTCTCCCCTCCGGTCGTTTCAATCCGCCGACGTTTTCGGCGAACGTCTACACCAACGCCGTTCCCAAGACCGTGACCGAGATCGGCGATGCCGTCGTGAAGATGGTCGACGGCAAGCCCGTTCTCCTTCGTGACGTCGCGCGCATCGAAGACGCAGGATCGAAAGACGCTCAGTCGGTCACCATCAACGGCACCGTCGGCGTGTATCTCAACGTCCTGCGCGTTCCTGGCGGCAACGTCGTCCAGATCAACGATCAGGTCCGGAAGATCGTCGAGAACCTGAAGGACCTCCCGCCGGGGATCCAGGTCGAGCCGATCTTCGATCAGTCGCACTTCGTGCGCGAGACGATCGAAGGCCTGGTCAAGGAGATCGCCCAGGCGCTCGTGCTCATCGGCCTCGTCATCCTGGTGTTCCTCCAGAGCGCGCGCTCGGTGCTCATCGCGGCGATCGCCGTCCCGATCTCGTTCGCGATCATCCTGATCGTCCTCTACGTCACAGGGCAGAGCCTCAACGCATTCACCCTCGGCGGCCTCACGTTGTCGATGGGCCCGCTCGTCGACATCTCCGTCGTCGTGCTCGAGTCCGTGCACCGCAATTCGCACGGGAGAAATCGGGTCGCCGCCGCCCTCCACGGTGCCAACGCCATTGCCATCGCGGCCCTCGCGGCGACGCTTTCGACGATCGCCGTGCTCCTGCCGGTCGTCCTCCTGGCCGGCCTCGCGAAGAAGCTCTTCGCGCCGCTCGCGCTCACGGTCGCGACGGGCATGGTCGCCGGTTACATCGTCTCGATGCTCGTCACACCCGTGGCTTGCCGCTACTTCCTGCCGAAGGAGCACAAAGAGCCCGGCCGCCTCGCCAAGGCCCTCGCGGGCGGCGTCGACAAGCTCGCCGTCGGCTACAGCAAGCTGCTTCGCGCGGTGCTCGGCTATCGCGTGTGGGTCATCGCCGGCGCGCTCACGATGGTCGCCGGGGCGATCGTGGCCAGCTCGCGCCTTCCGACCACGTTCTTCCCCGACATCGACGAGTCGATGGAGCAGGTCTACGTGCGCTTCACGCCGGGAACGTCGCTCGACGACGCCTCGGCCAAGACCGTGGCCATGGCCAAGACGCTCGAAGAGAAGCTTCCGCCGGGCTCGGTGAAGCTGGTCCTCACGAACGTCGGCTCGCCCAGCAAGGCGCGCTCGGCCATGACGAGCCCGAACATGGGCACGCACCAGGGCTTCATTCGCGTGGAGCTCACCGAGGCCGGCAAGCGCAAGCTCGATCAGCGCGAGCTCGCCGACCGCATGCGCGAAATCCTCGAGCATACGTATCCCGGCGTCGACTTCCTCCAGGCACCGGGCGGCCTCGTGGCCAGCGTCTTCTCGAACGGCTACATCGCTCCGCTCGTCGTCGAGATCAACGGTGACGACCTCGAGACCATGCTGAGCGACTCACGCGCAGTGGCCGACGTGGCTCGCGGGGTGACCGGCATTCGCGACGTCTACGTTCGACTCGAGAACGACTACCCCGAGCTTCGCGTCGACACCGATCGCGAAACCGCCGGCCTCGTCGGCGTGAACGCGCGCGACGCCGCGCAGACCACACTCGAAGCAACCCTCGGCAACGTGAACGCGCCGGCCGTGTGGACCGACACGAACAACGGCCAGTCGTACTACGTCATCACCTACTACGACGACAGCGTCGTCAAGGACACGTCGGCCATCTCCGAGGTGCCCGTGCGGGTCGGCCCTCGAGGACAGCCCGTCACCCTCGGCGCGTACGCGAACATCCGTCGTGACACGGGCCCGGTCCTCGTCACGCGAAACCAGCTCGCGCGCGTCGCACACGTCTACATGCAGACGGAAGGACGCGACATCGGCAGCGCGGCGAACGAGCTCGAAAAGAAGCTCGCCAGCGATCCACGCACGAAGAACGTGAAGTTCCACTTCGTCGGCCAGATCGAGCTGATGCGCACGACCTTCTCGGGTCTCGGCGTCGCGCTCGGCCTCGCCGTCATGGTCGTCTTCATGATCATGGCCACGCAGTTCAAGTCGCTGCGCTTGCCGTTCGTCATGCTCTTCACGATCCCGGTGTCGCTCGTCGGCATCGTGGGCGCGCTCATGGCGGCCGGCCAGGGCCTGTCGATCACCGCGCTCATGGGCGTTCTCATGGTCATCGGCATCGCCGTCTCGAACGGCATCCTCCTCGTCGACCACGCGAACCGTGAGCTCGAAAACGGGATGTCTCCGCTCGACGCCGTCGTCGACGCCGCGCGCGTTCGCTTCACGCCCATCCTGATGACGAGCCTCGCGACCGTGGCCGGCCTCATGCCGACCGCACTCGGCCTCGACGAAGCGTCGGCCTCGAACCGCCCGCTCGCGCTCGCCGTCGTCGGCGGCCTCACCTCCTCGACGGCGCTCTCCCTCTTCCTCGTCCCCGCCGTCTTCACCATCCTCGCCAAGCGAAAGAAGAAGGACCCCGAGGAAGCCATCCTCGACGACCCGCACGCCGGCCACCTCGAAGAAGACCCCGACGGCCATTTGGTACCCGCGGAGTAAGGAGCCGCGTCCGCAAGCACGCCGGATTCGATCGACCTCATCGATCTACGCTGCCTCGAATGAAGGCGCCGGCATGTCCTACGTGCGGCGATCGTCGTTCCGTTGCGAGTCAGGTCACGACTCGACGCTCGTGGCGCGCATCGACAAGATGAATGGCCTCTCTTCGATATGCGCGCCTCCACCTTGATCGCGTCACCAGACCAGCCTCGTGTACGAATCACGAATCGTCGGCGATTCCGCGGTGGCATGCAGACTACAATCCACGAGCTCGATTATGACGCTCTCTCGCTCGTGCGTCGCCGCTGCATCTTCGCTCTTCTGGCCGGCCGTCGTCCTCGTGATCCCCGTGGGCATCACGTTCAGCGCCGCGCGCGTCTTTGCCGAAGCCGCCCCTCCCCCGATTCCGTCGTGCACGGACCCGAAGGTCACGGGGGTTGCAACGTCGGTTCGAACGGCTCTCGCGAACTCCCCCTTTGGGGCATCGGCGCGCTCGTCTTCACTCTCGCGCGCCGTCGCCTCCCCCGCCGCGAATCGAAGCGTGGCCCGCGCTCGCCGAATTTCTGGCTGCTCCTCGGCTACACATCGCGGCGCTCGCGGGACAGGTGGGGAGGAGCGGAGCTGATCGCGACGAACAGCCGCGCGCGTGTCGTTGTTCTACACGGCCCGAGACCTCGTGGCAGCCGCCAAGCTGCTCGAGGAGCTGCAAGAGAGGTGACTACGACGCTCGCGACGTCGCGCGTGTGCCGTGTCGAGCCGTTACTTGGCCGGCGTGGTCCCCTCGAAGAGGACGTAACGGTACTGGTACTGCGTTTCGTTGTTCTGGAGCACAATCGTGCTGAGGTCCGAGTTCGATACGAGCGAAATCCCGCCCTCGTAAATCCCAGCTCGAATATACAAGCCGTCCGATTGCGAGTACGGCAAGCTGTAGAGCGTTGGGGATGCTGACGTGCCGGCGTTCACGTAAACGCGCACATCGCCTTTGAGCAGTATTTCGCTGGTGAGGTCGGGGACGGCGATCTTCACGTAATGCGTGTTCGGGTCGTCGACGTCCGTGATGAACTTCAGGCTCAGCCAATCGGAATAAATGACGTCCCCACCGCCGCCGTCCGCGGAGACGCCGCCGCCGGTACCGGTCGCGCCGGCGTCGCCGGTCGTGCCAGCCGCGCCGGTCGCGCCGGCCGCGCCGGTATCGCCCTTGGCTCCCTGCAAGCCCTGCGGGCCAGCGGGACCGGGGCTGCCATCCTCACCACCGCACGCGGCGACAGCGAGGCAGAGGACGAGCGCAGGAATCGAAGAGCGCGAGGCAAAGGTACCGCCGAATCGCATGAGGTCGGACGCTAGTCGTGGCCACTTCGCATTGCACGAAGGAACCGCTCGTTCGTGTACGAGGTTCGCTTTCCGGACAATCGTCGCGCGCTTTCCGGATACTTGCCGACGCTCCCGCCGCGAATCACGCGCGCGGCAGCCTCGAGGTGCCACCGCGTGAATCGGACCGAGGGCTTCGTCGCGATGCTCTCGTAACATCCTTCCCCACCGCCAAGACGTCGCGATTGCCGAAGAGAGCTTGGCGAGCGAAGCCCTGGAGGAGAGCAGGAAATGGAAAGGGGGCGACGGGGCAAGAGAAGACGAACGCAATGAACGTTTCCGCCCTACGGCTGCGAGAGTCCTGCACCAGCGCAACGCGAGCTCTGTGGCCCGTGTGGAAAAGGAGCGGCTCGTCGGCATCGATCAGGAACTGGTTGAACGTGAAGCCGCCCGGAGCCACGTCGGGCATGCATGTCGAGATGCGATAGATGCGGTCCGCTATTTCGTGAGTGAGCGTCTTCATTCCAAGGGTTGTCACCGATGTGCGCCGTCGCGGACATGTGGCGGAGAGCCTCCTCGAGAGGCCTCCCATGCGTGCGAGAGGGAGCGATTGAGCGATTGGCAAACGAGGCGCGTCGTCGAACCACATCGCGCTCTCGAGCGGATTCCTCGCTCGCGGCGTGCGCGCCCGTGCTTTCATGAAAGGCTGGCTCGACGTCGAAGGATGAACGCCGGAGGTCGCGGATGATGGAACGATCGATTCGCTCGTGTCTCGTCGCGGTCGTGGTCACTTCGCTACTTGCCATTGGCTCCTCCACGCGCGCCTCCGCGGACGACAGCGTGACCGTCGAGAGCGACGGTCGGGGGGCCGCTGCATGCATTCCTGCAGACAAGTGCTGCCGGGTCTGCGATGCGGGCCGGGCGTGCGGAAACAGCTGCATTTCCGCATCGAAGCAGTGTCACAAGGGCCGGGGCTGCTCGTGCAACGCCGAGGAGATATGCGCAACGCCCTAGCCATGTGGCCAGGGCGTGCGCCTGTGCTAGCTCTGGCGGATGAGCGACCGCTGCATGGTTTCCGCCTTGGGATTCGCTGTTTTTCTTTTGGTGGGGTGTGGCGGTGGGGCCGGCAACGAGCTGGCGCCGCCTGCGTCGCCAGCGAAGCAAAATGCGACGCTTTCAGCGTCGGTAACGGATCCCCCTCCGCCTCCCGACGCGTCGCGGTCGACGGGGGCCGAGTCGGCGCCTGCTGACGCGCAGACACCGAACACGCACGATGGCGTCCCCAACGCACGGCCCAGCAAGCCCCAAGTTCTCGTAAGGGAGGGGGCTATCGTCGTGAATGGGCCGCTTCCTTCCAACGCGGTCAAGCGCGTCGTCCGCGCTCGCTTCGGCCTCATTGGAGCGTGTTACGAGCAGGCGCTTGGCAAATACGGGACGCCCTTCGATGGGAGAGTCACGGTGAAGTTCGTCGTCGATGCCTCCGGAACCTCCACCATGATCGAAGACGGCGGTTCGGACGTACCTGCTGGCGAGATGGTGCCGTGCGTGCTCGCGCAGTTCGAGAAGCTCTCGTTCTCGAAGCCCGTCGGGAAAGTGGCAACGGTCGTGTATCCCGTCGTCTTCGAGGCGAGTCGGTAGGCAGGAGAGAACGCCTTCCCCGTTGGCATGCAGTGCGCTCCACGCCGTCCAAGAAGTCACGTTCCCCTGAGTCTTCACGGTTCTTCGCGACATCTTCGTGAGTTGACGTCTGTTGACGTGAGTTGACGCGCGCATCGACGCGTTCGGCGCTCTCGCGTAAATATCTGCCGATGCGGCAGCGGCTCTTGCTCATACCCGAAAAGGCCGACGTCGAACGCGATGCGGTCGCGACGGCTTGGAAGGGCGCCGGTGGCTCGGTCATGAGGATTGGACGGTTCTGGGATCCCCCGGACGTCGACCGCTCACGTGTGCACGTCTATGGCAATGACACCTTTTGCCTCGTGCTCGCGGAGAAGCTCTCGCTCCAACTCGTCTCACCGTCGGACCACATCCTGGCGTCGATTCCCAAGGAGTTCGCTCGTCGTGAGATCCGCATACTACCGCTCGCCGATTTGAAGGCTGACGCGTTTCCCGTCTTCGTGAAGTCGGTCATTCCGAAGCAATTCAAGAGCGCCGTCTACGATTCCGAAGCCTCGCTCACGGCGGAGACGCAAGGTCTCGCGGCCTCGGAAGAAGTGCTCGTCTCGAGTGTCGTCACGTTCGTCGCCGAGGCGCGCGCCTTCGTTCTCGATGGCTCCGTCAGAGCGTGCGCCATCTACGAAGGGGAGGCGAGCGCGGCCGATGCCGCGCGGTTCGCCGAACGAATCGTCTCGACGATGGGGGCTCCAACGTTTCCCCGGACGTGTGTGGTCGACGTTGGACTCATGGAAGACGGCCAGTGGGCGCTCGTCGAGTGCAACGCCCCGTGGGGAGCCGGCCTCAACGGCTGCGATCCTGCACCCGTCCTCGCGTGCATCGCCGCGGCCTCCGAACCGAAGTAGCGCGGGCAAGCGTGGCGACGCGGCGTAGAGCAGACCGCCAAGGACGCGCGACCAGTGCCGAACAGTGAGCTGAGTGGGCGTGACGAGTGCCACCGACGACGAGCCGGACGACGACGCGGTCAGAAGCACCGGCGCGACTGACGTCGGAGCCGCCTCGGCGGCGGAAGGGACAGGTGAACGTGAACGTGAACGTGAACGCGAGCTCTCGTTGGCTCGCGGAGGCACGCCAGCAACTGCTCGGTGGCATCACGGGGTATTGGAAAACGGCATTACCGGTGCCGGCGCCCGCGTCGAGAAACTGTCGCTCCGCGGCGAAGACCTGCGCGATGCCCCGTCGCAAGGGCGGAAGCTTTCGTTGGTCCCGGCGTGCGCAGCGCGACAACGCAGAAAGCGGAGGCTCCGTGCGCAAACGCTAGCGAGTAGGTAGCTTTCGGCAATCGAGTGACAGACCGCCATCGCCGTTGGCGGACATACCGAACCACACGGAACCGATCGGGCACGGAGACGTTCGTTGACACGATCCGAGCCATGTTCCGCCGACCGGTGGAGGCCCGAGATGAACCCAGCTGGAACCGGCCGGGCACCCCTTCAGCTCGTCGAGACCACGTGGGTCGCCGGCGCCGCGTGAGTCACGGCCGTAGGTGGAGCCGAGCGGCGGCGCGACGGTCAAGGCGGGCGAGGATTCGGGTTCACCCTCGACCACGTCGGGTTGACGCGATCGATGGGCGGGCACCCGAACGTGATATTCACGAAGCGACCACGTGTAACCTGCGCCCAAAAAGCACGCGCAAGCGACCACGCTCAAAACGACGAGGAGTGGCGTGGCGAGCCGCGGAGACACCCTCCATGGACGAGCGGCGTGCTCCTACGATTCATCCAGAAGCCGACGCCGAAATCAGGACTGCCGGCGTCGATGAATGGAGAGAAGGAAAAGCTAACCGGGCCCGGGGGCCACGAAACGCTGGCGGAACGCATACGTCCGGACCACTGCTGCGAGATTCCTCCATGAACGGAACACGAGCCCGGAACGCGAGCTCTGTGAGCTCGTCCAAGCGGCGCACCGCTAAAGGCTGCGTGGGCGTTCGTCGTTTTGTCCACTTCGCCTCGAACCACGCGCAGGAGGCGTTCGAGCTCGTTCGACCACTCCCATCCCAGACGCAGGTCGCTCGCATCTTGACGTGCGTAGCTTGCGAGCCTTCTCGAAGTGGAAGGGACTTACCCAGTCCAGCACTCCATGGCGATGAGGCGAAGAGATGAGCTCTTCGCAAGAGAGACACGTGCACCCTACACACTGCATCCAATCCGAGATCGACGGGCAGCTTCGGTCCCAACCTCCCGGAATGAGTTCTTATCGCAGCAGCGGATGCGTCGTCGCTTGCGTCGAACGTCATGGTCGCGATCCTACGTTCCGGTAGAGTACGCGCATGCGCTCTCGCTCCACCGTCCTGGCGCCCGTTCTCTTCGCCGTTCCCTGTCTCCTCGCGCTCCTCGCCCTCGCGTGCGGAGAGGCGGCGGCGCCGCAGACTCAGCGGCCGATCGTCGTCGCGCCGAGCGCCGCCGGCCCCGTCGCCGAGGCCGCCCCCGACGCGGCGCCGAGCGAGATGGCAGCGCCGACGGCATCGCCCCCGCCCAGCGCGGCGGAGCCCGTTGCATCCGTCGACGCGGGCGCATCGCCTACCGGCGGTGGCAAGAAGGTCCCGTCGCTCCGACAGGGCACGACCAGCGTCAACGGGAAGCTCCCGCCCGAGGTGATCCAGCGCATCGTGCGCCAAAACTTCGGCCGGTTCCGCCTCTGTTACGAGAAGGGCCTCAAGTCGAACCCGAGTCTCGAAGGGCGCGTGTCGGTGAAGTTCGTGATCGATCGCGCGGGCGCTGTCAGCGACGCGAAGGATGGTGGCTCGGACCTCCCCCACGCGGACACCGTCAGCTGCGTCGTCCAGAGCTTCGCCAAGCTTTCGTTCCCGCAGCCCGAGAGCGGCAACGTCACCGTCGTCTACCCCGTCATCTTCGCGCTGCACGACGTACCCCCGCCGCCATCCGCCGCGAGCGGCAACGTGACGGGCGACGCGATCGGCGACACCGTCGGCGAGGGCGGGCTCGGGCTCTCGGGCGCCGGCGAAGGCATCGGGCTCGGCACGCTCGGCAGCGGCTCGTCGCATCCGGCGCCGTCGATGCGCGAGGGCGCGATGTCCGTGAATGGTCGCCTCCCCCCGGAGATCATCAAGCGCATCGTGCGGCAGAACTTCGGCCGCTTCCGCCGCTGTTACGAGACCGGGCTCCGCTCGAACCCGAACCTCCAGGGCCGCGTCACGGTGAAGTTCGTGATCGACGACAAGGGCGCCGTCAGCGACGCGAAGGACGGCGGCTCGGATCTGCCCAGTTCGAGTGTCGCCGCGTGCGTGGTCAGCAGCTTCCAGAAGCTCTCGTTCCCGCAGCCAGAGGCTGGCCTCGTCACGGTCGTCTACCCGATCATCTTCGACCCGGGCGTCGCTCCCACGCCTCCGCCGAGCGGCTCGGCGAAGAAGTAGCGCGCTAGGAAGTGACCCTCCTGATCCTGCCCGACGGCTCAAGCCCGGTCATCGAGCTGCCGATCATCCGATGCTAGCGCGCGCGTCGTCTCCTTCTGCGTCGCAATCGAGACGCACGCCTCGAGCGGCGACCGCCGTGCGTCGTTGACCTGGGTGCCCTCGCTGGCGGTCCTCGATGAACGACCGATGTACCCGTGGCGCTCGAGCCACGCCATCGCTCGCCGATGAACCTGCCCCAGAACCGCGACGAGCTCTGCTCCGTCGGGCGGCTGTGAAGCATGAAACCAAGCTCGCCGTCCGACTTGCGTACGTAGATGCCGTCGAGCACGACTACGTGAAAATGCACGTTGGGGTTGAGACTCGAACCGAAGCGCTGCACGAAGGTAACCACTCCTCCGCGAGCTTCTCCTTTTCCGGCGATCCCGGCTCGCTCCGCCCACGCTCGGTAGCGCGATTCGATCGCGAAGACGAACCGCTGAACGAGCGCGCGAAGGACCTTGGCATCGATCGCCGCGAGAGCCCGGAGGTCGAACGGGAGCGACAGAACCCACTGGCGAACAGACACCGCAGGAGTACAACACGCGCGATGGGCATCTTCTCCAAGCTGTGCGGCTCGCGCGCGCCATCGGGCTCCCTCCCCGCTCTAGGCAAGCCCATCGAGCTCGTACCGATCCCTGGTGTGCTGACAGTGCGCGCTCACGCTCATGCCATGCAGGATGTCGACGGTCCGTTCGTCACGATCGTCACCGAGGGACTTCGTTCACGAGGACAACGCGAGATCCTCCTGACGCTCCGCACACGAGACGTCGACGACCTGGCGTCCATCATCCGTGAAATCTCCAACTTCTTCGTCTTCGTCTACCGCCTCGCGGGTGAAGGAAAGATCGTTCGCAACGGTGACTTCACTCAATTCGGCGAGCGAGGTCTGCTCGGCGGCAGCAACAATGGAGTTCTCTACGTCGACGCAAATCCGATATCGGATATCGATCTCCCACCGGCTCCACTCGCGGCAATCGTCGTGGGACCGGACGAGATCGCACTTGCCCGAGCCTCCGGCCCCTACCGCGTGCTCGCTCGCCTCGGCGAACACTACCGGACGTTCCCATTTCCAAGATGGAACGACCTTCACCGATCGAGCGTCGCCACGGGCGAACAAGAGACGACGAGCGTGCTCGCGAAGATGGCGAGGGCGCGCGTGTCGGGTTCATCCGTCGTCGCCGAGTCTGGTCATTTGCGAATGCTGGTGACGCCGGACGGAAGACCCGTTTTACGCAAGTTGCTCGAGCCGTCCGCTCCGAGCGAGCCCGTTGCACTTCTCACCGATCCGGCGCCCGATGCAAATGCGCGGCTCGTCTGGAGGCCCAGGCAGACAGAGCCGACGGCAATCACACCGCCAGGTTCCGATGGTTCGCGCATGACGGGCATCTTTCTACTCGTCACCGGCGGCGTCGAGCGCGATGAAGTACGCCTCTTCGAAGACGGCTATGCGTTGTTGCTCACGGCCGACTCGCTCGCTTCTCTCTGGCAAGCGCTACGGGACGAACAGCCTTTCTCACTGGATCGCTGCGATGGGATGACCTTCGCAGTCGAATGGGCGTCGCTCGACTCTACGTCTATCAACTGACGATTCCGGCTCGAAGCCCCCGAGCGCCGCATGGCACTCGTCCTCGCAGACCGCTGGGACGAGGCGAGCGGAGCCGCTGCGGGGCGACGGCAAGCGACGACTGGACTTTGTCCATCCCCGTCCCGGAGCAGTATACGACGCCCATAGAATCCCGCGCAGACGCAGTCGCGAAGACTTGGACGGACTACTGGGAGGCTCCAACATGCGTCCGGATTTTTCCTTCCGCGGCCGACTGCTCCGCCGCTACATCGCGGCGGTTGGCAGGATGTCGAGCAGCCGCTACACGCTTGGCATTCTGAAGCGGTCCTCGGCGACGTCGCGGGGAAGGCGGTCCTCGACGTTGGCTCGGGAACGGGTTGAACTCACTCGCGCTCGCCGCACGCGGTGCTCGCGTGACACTCCTCGACGTCGCCAAACCCGCGCTCGAGATCGCACGCGCCTACTACGAACAGAGCGGCATCGAGGTCGCGTTCATCGAAGGTTCGATCTTCGCGCTCCCTTTCGATGACGGAACGTTCGACGTCGTCTGGAACACGGGCGTCATCGAGCACTTCGAACCCGAAGAGCGGCGCCGCGCCGTCACCGAGATGCTTCGAGTCATGAAGCCCGGTGGAACGATGATCACCATCAATCCCAACGCCAGCGCCCGCGTTTACCGGTTCTCGAAGGAATGGGGGGGAAGGAAACGCAAACGGGTTTGACTGGGCAAAAACGCTCTCGCCGAGTCGACGCAATTCCGTTTTCTGCGAAATTTTAGCATAGACGGAACGCAATCCGCTTTGGTTCTCCACCTTTCTTCGGATTAGACATGTCGACGGGGTGGCACGTCGGGCGCGACTACGAGTGCTCCCGCTCTTGGAAGACCGGCTCACACCGCGTCGCAGCCTTTTCGTGCGTTCGACGCTGCGGCGCACGTCGTGAACCTCGTCAGCGCACAAAGATGATACGTTTTTTGACGAGTACCGCATTGCGCCAAATGAGCAAACAGCATGAATGAGGAAACATTCAAAAATGCAATCGTAGTTCCTTTCCTGCGGAGCGTCGGCTTCGACGAGAGTGAACTTGTGTTTGAGTCGACTTTCACGATCCAACTGGGACGCAGTAGGCACACCGTGACGGGCAAGGCACACGGCAGGCTCGACATTCTTTGCAAACGAGACGGAAACAACCTACTGATCGCAGAACTAAAAGCGCCGTCGGAGAGAGTGGACACCAACGCCGCACGTCAAGCAATCTCGTACGCTCGCCTGCTTGAACCGATGGCTCCATTCGTCCTAATATCCAATGGCCACAAAAGCCATCTGTTCAACACTTTAACATCGGAACAGATCGAGCAAGTCGACCGACAAGGAAGCTATCGCCCCGACATCGATACGGACCTTCGACTTCGATACGAAGCTCTCCTGTCATTCGTCGGATACTCTTTGGACAATCTAATAGCATTTAGCACCATTCAACGTCAGCGCGCCATGCGCCCATTTGAGGCGGCGTCCGGAGACGCTATCCGCTCGCAGCTGACAAAGAAATTTATTCCGGCCCTCTCTGTCGAACGTACTGAGGCCCTGGAACGAGTGCATCACTTTGTTCGCGAGGCTAGACAACCTATCTTAGCCTGCATCGGTCCTTCCGGCTGCGGCAAGACGGTACTAGCCTGTCAACTGCCGGCGGCATTGCCGGCGCCAACTCTTTTTTATTCCGGCACGTTGCTCGGAGAATCCTTACTCAGCGAGATTGCATTCGACTTCAACCTGACATTCTCTGCACAAGAGAGCGACATATCCATCCTTCGAAAAGTTACCGCACTAACCCGTGCACACCAAAAGCATTTCATCATCATCATTGACGCCATAGACGAATGGCGAGCAAACAACAAAAGTACCCAGCTCGATCGACTCTCCGCCGTCGCCGCACAACTAGGCCTCAAGGTAATTCTGACGTGCAAGGACGAGCACTGGCCACAATTTCTGACTGAACGCGGCATCAGCAGACCTCTCGCCGAACACCTTGATGTGCCGATATTACAACTAGGAACATTCACTCAGGCGGAACGTTCTGACGCAATCTCTCGAGCGACAGCTTTCCTGAATCTAAAGCCGGAAAACGGCCGCGTTACAGATAACGAAGCGTTGCGGCATCCGTTCACACTGCGCGTCGTAACCGAGATCGCGGCTAACGACGGCGTGCCCCTTGGTAGCGTGCACTCGTCGTCGAGACTGGTGCTGCAGCGATTCCTCGAACTCTCCCTCGCAAAGACGTCCCCTCCCTCGCTCGGTCAGCGGGTTCTCGTCGCCCTTGCACACCGCCTGCTCTCTCAATCTTCCTTTCATTGCACAATCGATGTATTGCGCCAAGACCTCGGCCTCACCTTGCTTGATGACCTACCAAATGAGATATTTCTCTCGGGTCTTCTCCTCAGGCACGCCGACAACTCGGGCATCGAATACGTCACGTTCTACCATTCGCACATTCGAGACTACGTCATCGCCATCATGATCGGCCGACTGAGTACAAGTGAGTCATCGGCGCGCAAAAGATGGATTTCAATTCACTCTGGATCGAGTCCTGGCATCGACGCAGTGCTCTACTTTGCCGCGACGGGAACGCAGGATGAGCAGCGCGACACGCTCGAGGCCTTCGCCGAAGGCGAGGCAACGCGAGATGGCGAAGCAATCGCACGACTGCTTTCGTGGGGTGTGGGAATCTTCTCGCGAGACATCTTAGAGGGCGTGGCAGATCGCCTACTCAGCCGCCTCTTCGCGGCGTTCGAGCGTGCCGCACACGACGACGGCGGAGTGCGGGCTCATCGCATTGTAGATGCGATATGTCGGTTAGTAAGTATAGACGGCGCTGAACGGACTCTTGTTGCAATGGTTGAGCTTATCGCTCGATCTGCAAATAGCGTCGGACTCGGGATGCACCAAGTCGCTGATGCTCTTGTGGCGTTCGACTCGCCAGAATGTACCGCGAGACTCGTCACGATCTTGCGTGACCCGAAAGTTGATGGCTACGTACGTCGCTATGTCGCTACAGCGGTGGAGCGACGAACGTTTGAGGGGCGCACCGAGCTCTTCCTGGGGCTCGTTATGGACGCTGATCCTAACGTACTCAGCTGGATCAGAAGCTGGTATCCGGCACTCGAAACCTCATCTCTTCGGGATCGCCTGCTTGAGATTCATGATACGGCCAAGACATCGTATGTCGCGAAGGAAGTTTGCAAACTTCTCGCACTCTCAAGACTCCAGGACACTGGCCATGCCCTCTTCGTGCGACTCGATTTATCTAAGAACCAGGGCTGGCTCTGTCGCGCAATTGCTGAACTCGACTATCGTCCAGCGACGCAAAGGCTCATCAGCCTACTTCGCAACGACCCATTTTCGAACCTCGGCGGCGATGTGATGATCGCGATGAGCGAAATGCCATCGGTCGAGTTCGTCTCCCCACTCATCGATCTCGTTACGACAGGCGCGAAACGACTTCTCGACGCGCGGAGTAATTACTGGCTCGCGCAAGCACTCGCAAATTCGGCAACGAAGGAGCATCTGCACGATCTTGCCAAGTACCTGCACACTGCGGAGGACGACGACCTGTCATATTGCCTCGGCCTGACGATGCTATTCGCAAACGATGAGCACCTCCTCGATACAGTGCTCGAAGCGCTCGTTGATGACAAGTTTGGAAAACACGGCGACGCGCTGCTGGCATGGCTGCCGGTCGTCGGTCAGCGGTCGCTTTCGGAACGCCAGCTCCAATTGTTAGAACGGCGCTTGCGTATGCGGAAGAGCGTGATGGCACTGATCGTTGTCGGAACACGAATGAATGATGGAATTTGGCTCGCAAAGCTTGTTCGAGAGGTACTTCCAAGTGCAACTGACGACGTAAAGGGTGAGATCGGCTGGAATCAAGATGTCCGACCAAAACTCCGCGCCGAACTCGATGACTGGGCAGCATCGCGATTGCTAGACGCTTCGAGCAGCGATGCGAGCGTGCGCCGACTTCTGGAACTCATCCCCTGGATCGGCGGCCGTCGCTCCCTGGAAGCACTCCGAATAGCGGATGTCCATCTCGCTCGCGCGACGTCCCACGAATGGGTGGCCAGAACGGAACACGCCTTGTATCGAGCGCTGGCAGATGACGAGCGGCAGTCCCTCGTTCATTCAGACTCACGAAACAGGATCGCGTAGAGCCGGGATCATGACCTTCCCCCTGCTGACGGACCCCCGAATAGCGCGATAGTGTTCGATGACGAAGTCAGTGAAAGAACGTAAACGACGGCGGTCGCGGCGCTCCTTCACCCCGCAGGAGAAGGCGGGTGCCGTCCGCATGGTGAGGGCCGGCAAGAGTGTGTCGCAGGTCGCGCGCGAGCTCGACCACCGCCACGTCGCTCCAGGCATGGGTGAAGCAGGCCGATGCGGACGCCGGCGTGCGAGCCGATATCCTCACGACGGAGGAGCGCGAGGAGCTCGCGCGCTTGCGTCGTGAGAACAAGCGTCTGCTGACGGAGCGCGACATTTTGAAAGCGGTGGCCACGTTCTTCGCGAAGGAGAACGCGTGAAGTACGCGTTCATCAAGGCGAACAGCGTGGCCTTCCCCGTGACTGCAATTGTGCAAGGTTCCCGGCGTCTCGAGGAGTGGAGAAATAGGAAGAGAAAAAAGGGCTCCGGGACAAGGAAAGCCGAGCGGACTGAATGCGTACGCCCCGCCCCATGCGAGATTCCGGCACCAAGGGAACGCGTGCTCTGTGAGCTCGTTCAAACGGCGCATCACCCCACGGCGCGTGCGTCGGACGGGCGGCGGGCGGCGGGCTACGTGGCGTCGCCGTCGAGCGTCGTCGGATCGCGCGCGCGGTGCAGGCGCGGGGGCTCCGTCGAGAGACCGACGCGGGGTAAGGAGCTGTGCCACCGACGTCGGCGCCGTGATGGTCTCGAGAACTCGGACGCGGCCTTGCAGTTCGGGCACGTCTCGACATCGACATCGACGTCGAACGTCCGCCGTAAGAGCTGCGACCACCGCAAGCGTGGCGACGCGGCGTAGAGCAGACCGCCAAGGACGCGCAACTAGTGCCGCACAGTGAATGATTGGGCGTGACGAGCGCCACCGACGACGAGCCGGACGACGACGCGGTCAGAAGCACCGGCGCGACTGACGTCGGAGCCGCCTCGGCGACGGAAGGGACGGGTGAACGCGCACTCTCCTTTGAATCGCCAGTGCGCTCGACGACAGCGATTCGCTTCGCTTCGTGATGCGATGACGACGACGACCGTGTTCGAAGACTGCGTGCGCTCGGTTCTTTTCGTAGAGCGGCACAGTGATTCGGTTTCGCGGGGCGCGAGGGTCGACACGGACGCCGCGCAGAGCTGCCGCCATGCCAAGCACGGGAGCGAGACGATTCAACGAGTTGCACGCAAGCTGCCCAGCTGCCCCGGCCAAGCCAGATCTGCGGCTGGCCTGCGCCGCCCCGCCTCCCGCACGCGAACTCCGCCCTCCGAGAAGTGATTCAGGGCCTCGTCGACGTCGGTCCCATGCTTCGGAGAACGAGCTGGGGCAACCGGCGAGTCGATCCCCTGCTCCCACGAGTCGATCCCCTGCTCCCGCGAGTCGATCCCCTGCTCCCGCGAGTTGATCCCCTGCTCGGAAGATCCTTTCTGCCGCAGCGCGCGCGGCCCCGCCTCGGGGGAACTTCGCGTCTGGCTTACGCTTCTTTCGAACCGACGAAAATCGACAGAGGGCCGCATCGACAGACCCGATCTGGAGACCTAGGGTGCGTCGCGCCGTCTCGCTCAGGGGTGTCGAGCGTACGGTTGCCTACAATTCAACAAGGGGGACTTCGATGGCGAGAATGCCTTTGGGAGATAAAGCGGCGCGCGTGCTCAAACTGATGATGGGCATGCGGAGCCCGCGGATCGCTTCGGCGATGGCCGCGTATGGATTCAAAGATTCGGACCTGCAAGAAGGATGGGCGCTGCTCCACGCCGTCGGGCGCGTGAAGCTCGACGCGAACGGCACGCCGGCGACGGACACGAGCACGCTCACCGAGCTGGATGCATGGGAAAACCGATGGTTTCCGATCGCGTCCGCCACGCTCGAGCGACGCTTCCCCGCCGTGCACGCGCAGATCTTCAAGAATCTCTCGCAAACGGAGGGGCCTGCGGTTGCCGTGAGCGTACGTACGTTCCTCGAACGCTTCGACCAGATGGCGCAAGGCATTGGCTCGTACGGCGCGGAGGGCAAGCAAGCCAAAGACGTGCTCGTCTCGCGCGGCCTCACCGACACCATCCTGAACGACGCCCGCGCATTGCTCGAGAACGTCGGAAAGATCGCCGTGAGCAAAGAGCCCGCGGCGCCGCAAGATCCGAAAGCGATCGAGAAGGCCGAGAACGAGCTCTGGGCCTGGTATCTCGAATGGAGTCAGATCGCCCGTATTGCCGTCACGCAGCGAGCGCTGCTCAAGCAACTCGGCTTCGTGTCGAACCGAGCAAAGAGCCACGCCGTCGATGACGGCGAAGAGACGGACGACGAGGTGCCTGTTGCAGGCGGTCTCGCGAAGCCGGCGATACCCGTCGCGCCCAACGTCTGACGAGCCAGGCAATCGGGTAGGGACAGCCGAGATTCACCCCAGCTGTCCCTCCCACACCACGGACTTGCGGGCCCGCATCCGGCGGTTCAGCGCACCAACTCGTCCGCAAGCTCGCAGCCGGAACGTTCACGGAGATCATCCTCTGAGCGCGTCGCGACTCCCGGGCAGCGGCGGGCCCTTGCGAGCCACCAGGTAGGCGTTCCACACGCACTCATTCTCGGCCTGGGACACACGCCGATACCTGCCCGATCCGTAGCGACCGCTCGCGTCCGTGCCTTCCCAGTACGCGTCGACGGAGGCAAACCCGGCGTCGAGGAGTATGTCGCGGAGCTCGGGGAGCGAATAGTGCCGCCAGTCGTACGTGAAGGAACGGCGGAGCGCGGTTCCGTCGGGGAACTCGAACGAGATGTGACAGACGAAGTTGGCGTTCACCGCGTCGTAGCGTTCTTGCTCCCAGATGTACGTCCATCCGCCCGCCACGCGGCGCCTCTCGACGCGAGCGCAGGTAGCCTCGCTCCCACCGATCGCGTCCAGCACGAAGAGCCCGTCGCTCGTGAGCGACCGATGGGCCGCGCGGAAGTACCGCAGGAGCAGCTCGCGCTCGTGGAACACCTGGTAGCTGTAGTTGTAGGCGCCGATGACCTCGACCTTCCGTCGCGTCGGCACGAGGACGTCCTGTTCGAGCAGCGTGACGCGCGCGGCCGCGACGCCGACCGCGGACAGGTTGTGAGTGCGCCCCCACTCGAGCGTCGGCCGATGCGTGTCGAGCCCGATCGCGGTGCGCTCCGGGTGGCTCTTCGCCCACTGCGCGCAGAGGAGGGCTGTCCCGCAGAAGTCCTCGCGGAGGTGGAGCGGGCGCCGGCCGGTGTGGGCCTTGAAGACCTTGTCGAGGAGCCGGATCTCCTGCTCGGGCAACTGGACGCTGCGCTGGTAGAGATCGTGGCGGTCCGCGTTGCGCGCAGTAAGACGGGGTGTCGACGAGCGAGGCATGCCCGACCTCCTCTACACGGCGCCGCGCTCCCGACGCTACCCGTCGCGCCCAACGTCTGACGAGCCAAGCAATCGGGTAGGGACAGCCGAGATTCGCCTCAGCTCTCCCCTCCCACACCACGGACGTGTGGGCCCGCATCCAGCGGTTCAGCGCACCAACAAGACAGCGCCCATGCTGGGCGCACAACGACGAAAGGCAGGCACCCCGTGAGGGGCCCTGCCTGCCTATTCCATCGAGGCTACGTGTGGACGCTCTCTCGAGCGCCCGCCTACTCACGCACGGTGGGCTTGGTAGACGCGCGCGCGACGACCGCGGTCCTTCGCCTTCAACTTGGCGCGGAAACGCTTGGTCTTGGTGCGGTTGTTCTTGCGCGGCTTCTTCGAAAGGATGAGGTACATGGTCGGTTTCCTCGAGGGCAGGCCGATTTAGCCGAAGCAAGCTGCTCGGGCAAGTCTGGCGGCGAATCCAGCGTTCTCCGCGCGAATGGCTCGCGCTCGGCGCCAAATTTCGGCGGCAAAACCGCTGTCATCGCGCGTGTGGTAGGCTTCGCGGCGCCGTGAACGTTCGCCTCGTCAAAGAATTCCGTTTCGAAGCCGCCCACCGCCTTCCCCTCGTGCCTGAGGGCCACAAGTGCCGGAGGCTCCACGGCCACTCGTTCAAGATCGAGCTCACCGTCGCGGGCCCCGTGGACCCCAAGACGGGCTGGTTCATCGACTACGACATCATCCACGACATCTGGCAGCCGATCTGGAACAAGCTCGATCACAACTACTTGAACGAGATCCCCGGGCTCGAAAACCCGACGAGCGAGATCCTCGCCAAGTGGATCTGGGATCAGATGAAGCCCACGCTCCCCTCGCTCACGCAGGTCACCGTCTTCGAGACATGTGACGCGCGCTGCGAATACACGGGCGATTGAGAGGGCACGTCCATGGCCAAGGTTCTGGTCTGCCGCTGCGAAGACGTCACGCTCCACGAGCTCGAGGAGGCCGTCGAACGCGGCCACACCGACATCGAGTCGCTCAAGCGCTACACGGGATTCGGCACGGGTTGGTGCCAGGGCAAGAGCTGCGTTGCACTCTGCGCGAAGCTCCTGACCGAGCGCGGTGGTGATGCATCGCATCCCTTCACGCCTCGTCCGCCCTTCCACCCGCTCCGTCTGGCCGATCTAGCGGGACTCGCGGAGATCGCCGAAGACGAGGAAAAAGCCGCTCCCGGCGTGCCGCCCCCGAGCACGCACACGCTCTAGGCACGCCGACGATAGACTATTCGGCATTCCCATCCGTCCAACGGGGAGGTGGCGATGGATCCGAACGGCGTCGCATGCACGAACTGCGGCAAGAACATGACGACGGACGACCTCCGTCGCGTGAACTGCTTGCACTGCGGGCAGGTCCTCGCCCACCACGCGCGGGCTGCACAGCAGGTCGCGCTGATGAACCAGATGTTCGCCAGCCCGAACCTGCAGCCGATGATGCAGAACGCCCATGCGCGGATGCACGAGCTGCAAGGCCAGGCTCCGCCGCCGGCGGGTGGCTTCGGCGTGCAACCCACGCCACACGATTGGGTGCACCCGAGTTGGGGCTACGCGCAGGGACCGATGCATGAAGCCTCGTTGCAAGCGACCCAGCAGGCAGCCGTCGCGGCACGCCAAGCGCGGAACGCCACGGTGCTCGTGTTGACGTTCGTGTTCGCCGCCCTCGCGTTTTGTATCGCGGGCGTCGTCGTGGCGCTCATCGTCTTCGCCTGACTTGTCGCGCGACTGACACGTCGTCCGCGCCCGGGCGCCACCTCGACCTCCGACACTCGTCGCGATGTCGGCGAGCGCGTATCCCGCCTGCCCTTCGCGCGAATCGGCGTTCGCAGAAACGTCGCAGAGCGCCGAAATCGTGGCCTCTCAAAAATTGGTTCAACCATTGCACCAATTACCGAGAATGGTCGCTTCACCCCGCCTGGGTTGGCTTCGCTTTCTCCGCGCCACGCTGGCTGGCGGCGCCGCCACGCTCGCCGACCTGCTCGTGCTCGCCGTGCTGGTGTCGGGCTTCGGCCTGAGCGCGCGCATCGCCAACGTGCCTGCACTGCTCGCGGGGGCACCGTGAATTTTCTCGGCAACCGCCACTTCGCATTCCGTGCAACCGAGGGGTCGGTGATGCGCCAGGCGGTTCTCTATTCGCTCGTCGAGCTCGTCGCGCTCGGCTTGAACGGCGTGCTCTACGACCAGGCCGCGCGAGTGCTCGCGCTGCGTGACGCGCCGTCATGGTCGTTTCTCGCGGTGCGTCTCGTGACGAGCAACGTCGTCTTCGTGTTCTGGAGCTACCCCCTCTGGCGCGGCGTCTTCCGCACGCCGGTGCCGCGAACCGCGGGCTGAAAACGCGCCTCGCCCGCGCGTGATAGAAACGCGGGCATGGAAAACGTCTTCGCCCCGAACCTCCTCGCCGGAAAAGCTGCGCTCGTCACGGGCGGCGGCAGTGGCATCGGCGCGGGCATCGCGATGCTCTTCGCACACCACGGTGCCAAGGTGGCCCTCGTCGGTCGCACGCTGGAGAAGCTCGAGAACGTCGCCAAGACGATCCGCGACGCTGGTGGCGAAGCCTCCACGCACGCGTGCGACGTGCGCGACTACCCCGCGCTCGAGAAGGCGATCAACGACGCCGCGACGCAGGCCGGGCGACTCGATCTGCTCGTGAACAGCGCCGCCGGGAACTTCCTCGCGCCGGCCGCATCGCTGAGCGCCAATGGCTTCCGCTCCGTCGTCGACATCGATCTGTGCGGCACCTTCAATGCGTGCCGAGCGGCCTTCGCGCACCTCGCCAAGCAAGGCGGCAGCATCGTCAGCATCACCGCGACGCAGGCCGACGTTCCGACGCCCTTGCAGGTGCACGCGGGCGCCGCCAAAGCCGGCATCGCCAAGCTGACGCGCGACCTGGCCCTCGAGTGGGGCCGCATGGGCATCCGCGTGAATGCCGTCGCTCCCGGCCCCGTAGAGGGCACCGAAGGCATGAGCCGTCTCGCGCCGCCCGACGTCGAGTCCGGCCTCAAGAAGCGCGTTCCGCTCGGGCGCTACGGCACGATCGACGAGATCGCGGCCGCGGTGCTCTACCTGGTTTCTCCGGCCGGCGCGTACGTGACCGGGTCGACGTTGCTCATCGACGGCGGCACTTCGCTCATCGGCCCGGGGCCGTTCCTCGACATGATGGGCGGCTGAGCCAGGACGAGCGCGCCGTCGCCGTACGTCGCTTCCCAACCGAGCAGCACGAGTGCGATCCACGTCGCGTCGGCCAGCAAGAGGTGAACGAGCTGCATCCAGATCGGAGCGAGCAAGGTCACGTTGAGCAGGCCGGCGCAGAACTGGATGACGAAGAGCGCCGTCACTGCGTGGCTGAAGCGACGCACGCGAGGCGCGGAGTGGACGACACGCGCGAAGCTCGCCGCACCGAGCACGAGCACGCCCGTGGCGAGTGCGATGAACGGATGGAACAGGCGCAGGCGAAGGAACGCGTGCGCAACGGGTGAGAGATCTTGCGCGAGCCCTTCGGCGAGGCTCCGCGCCGGGAACAAGGTGTCGCCGAGAGCGGCCACGGCGCCGCTCGATCCAAGGACGAGCACCGCGAGCAGCGCGAGCGTGAGAACGACGGTCAGAAGACGCGAGCGCGATGCGCGTTCCGCTGTTGGCGGAGACGTTCGAGCTCGGTGGATCGTCCACGCCGTGATCGAGAGCGCCCCGAGGAGCAGGAACGTATTGCCGAGGTGGAGGATCATCGAGAGCGCGCGCTTCATCGACGCGTCGTGAGCGACCAGCTCGAAGAGCACGAGCCCCGCGCCGATGAGCGCTTCGCCGAACATGAAGACGACGGTCAGCGCGGCGCCGCGACGAACCCGATCCCCCTTGGGAAACACTCGGAAAGCCCACACCGCGAGCACACACACGAAGATCAATGCGAGTCCGCTCGTGGCGCGGTGGCCCGCCTCGATGATCGTGGCGATGCTCTTCGGGCGCGGCACGACTTCGCCGTTGCACAGGGGCCAGTGACGCCCACACCCTGCGCCCGATCCGCTGGCGCGAACGAACGCGCCCCACGCGATCACCACCAGGTTGTACGCGAGCACGAACCACGCGAAGCGAGCGAGACGTCCGCGAGAAGCAGGTACCGCAGGTGCCGCCGGAGTGCCCATGGGGCTAGCCACGTAGACGCGGGTGGGGTCTCTGGCAAGCGATTCCCTACATGTTTTCGCGGGGGACCTCTCGCTATCAGCTCCGGTAGCGCTCTGGTAAGCTCGGTGTCCACGTGGCGGAGCAATCGACCGCGGATTACCGCGGAAGCCTCGGACGCTATGCGCTGTACGGCGAGATCGCCGCGGGCGGCATGGCCACCGTGCATCTTGCTCGCCTCCTTGCCCACGGCTTCGCGCGTACGGTCGCGATCAAGCGACTCCATCCGCACCTCGCCAAAGATCCCGAATTCGTTGGGATGTTCCTCGAGGAGGCGCGGCTCGCAGCGCGCGTGAGGCATCCGAACGTCGTCGCGACACTCGACGTCGTCTCCGACGACAACGAGCTCTTCCTCGTCAT
The DNA here is from genome assembly GCF_001263205.1 of Labilithrix luteola. Classification (GTDB taxonomy): domain Bacteria; phylum Myxococcota_A; class Polyangia; order Polyangiales; family Polyangiaceae; genus Labilithrix; species Labilithrix luteola. Next base: position 3,799,775 of record NZ_CP012333.1, on the reverse strand, counting down.
GGAGTACGTCGCGGGCGAATCGCTCTCGCGGCTCGTTCGAAAGACGCGCGACGAAGGCAGGCTCGTGCCGGCGCGCTACATCGTCGGCATCGTCTGCGCGGCCCTCGAGGGGCTTCACGCGGCGCACGAAGCGAAGAGCGAGAAGGGACAGCCGCTCGGCATCGTCCACCGCGACGTCTCGCCGCAAAACATCCAGGTGGGCGTCGACGGCATCGCCCGCGTGCTCGACTTCGGCATCGCCAAGGCCACGAACCGCGTCCAGGAGACGCGCACCGACCAGCTCAAAGGCAAGGTGGCCTACATGTCCCCGGAGCAGCTCGCGAAGGGACCGATCGACCGGCGCGCCGACGTCTACTCCGCGAGCGTACTGCTCTGGGAAGCCCTCACCGGCCAGCGCCTCTTCCAGGCAGACGACATTCCCTCGCTCGTCTACGCGATCATTCACCAGCCCGTCCGCCCACCGAGCGCGATCATTCCGACGCTATCCCCCGAGCTCGACGCCATCGTCATGAAGGGCCTCGACCGCGACGCCGACAAGCGATGGTCGAGCGCGCGCGAGATGGCCGAGGCGCTCGAACGCGTCTACCGGCCGGCCCCTCCGCGCGAGATCGGAGCATGGGTCGAGAAGGCCGCGGGCGAACCGCTCGCGTGGCGCATGGATCTGGTTCGCCAGATCGAAGCTCACACGGCGAGCCCGAAGCCTCCGCCGATGCGCATCCATTCGCCGGCGCGCCCGCTCGACATGGAGAGCGGCATCGTCAAGTCGGACAGCGTTCCGGACGGCCGCGACGTGGGCACGGAAATCTCGGGGGAGCGCACACGCTTCGAGGAAGAGAAGCTGCGTGCGCCCGAGCCGTCGATGATCACCGAGACGGAGCACGCCCCGCACTCGCGCGTCAGCCGAAACATGCTGATCGCCACGGGCGCCGTATTGCTCGTGGCGGTGATCCTCTTCGCACTCCGCTGGTATCAAGTGCAGGAGCTTGCGGCCGAGGCTCCGACGGTCGAACCGTCGCCGGCACCGAGTGGCGGCACCGCACCGACGGAGTCGGCCATCGTCATCGGCACGGCAACCGCGAGCGCCCTTCCGAGCGCCGCGCCCGTCACCAAGGTACAGACCGTCTCCGCGCCGCGCGTGACACGCGGGAGCGAGTGCGACGTACCTTTCACCGTCGATGCGCGGGGGGTCCGGCGTCCGAAGCCCCAGTGCGCTCCGAAGAAGTAGAGCGCTAGAGAAGCTTCCTCGCGGGCATCACCACGTTGGCGACGAGAACGCCGACGACGAGCGCCGTGCCGATGATGGCCATGGCGAAGCCTTGCGAAACCCCGCGAGCACGCCGACGTCTTCATCGAGAAGGGCGCCGAGCGCTCGGAATCCGAAGCTGCCCGGGACGAGGAGCATGAGCCCCGGCAACTGGAAGAGCTGTGCCGGGCGATTCGTCACGCGCGCGAGACCGTTGGCCAGCACGCACACGGCGAGCGCCGCACAGAACGCAGCGACATGCGCGGGCAGGTGACGCGTAGCGAGAGCGGTCACGGCATAGCCCGTCGCGCCCGAAGCGAGCGCAGCCCAGAGGAAGCGGCGAGGTACTTGGAAGATGACGGCGAAGGCCATCGACGAGACGACGAGCGCAATCGCTTGGTACGGAAGCGTGAGGCCTGACTGCGGCTCCGCCATCGCTCGAATGACGGACATCTTCTCGCCCACCATCTGCTCGAAGCCGGCGAGAAGCGCGACGCCGAAGAGAATCAGCAGCAGGGTGACCGCCGCCTCCATGAGGCGCGCGCCGCCCGAGACGAGATTCTTCTGCGCGACTTCGGCGAGACCAGTCGTGAAGGTCATGCCGGGAAAGAGCGAGATCGCGCCGGCGACGACGATGATCGGCGGCGAGACGTGGGGGAACGCGTGGATCGCAATCCAGGCGCAGGCGGCGGCGAAGAGGCCTCCGAAGAAGTCGTTGAGCAGGCGCTGCGCGGGCGTACGGCCGAGAACGAAACGACTACCACCGATCACGGCGCCGACGATCGATGCCACGAGCACGTCGATCGACGAGCCTCGAAAGAATACAGCGGCCGCTCCACCCGCAGCAGTCGTGGCGGCCCACACGAGGGGTGGCGACCAGTACGGAGGCTTGGCGACGACGGCGCGAATGCGCGCGCGAGCCTCCTCGATGGTGGCGCGACGATCGGCCACGTCGTTGAAGATCTCGTCCACCAGCGTGAGGCGCTCGAGATCGACGCCCCAGTCGGACACGCGCGTCATCCGATGGACGTCGGGGAGCCCCGAGCCGCCGAACTCCTTGGGTAGAACGCGCACGAAGAGCCCGGTCGGGAGCGCGAACGGCTCGGCGCGGTAGCCCTCGACGTCGGCGACGAGACGCATGACGTCTTCGAGCCGGTAGCTCGGACATCCGTACGAGGCGAGCGTGGCGCCGAGCTCGATGAGGTAGTCGGCGAGCTCCTCGCGCGAACGAGCGCGGGCGCGAGCCGAGGGGGACGCAGACGACTCCCGCGGCTCGGGCGGCTCTGTTGGACTCATGACGGGATCAAGCCGCGTGCACGACGAGCGGACGCGGCGTGCGGAGCGGCTCGGGCGCGCTCAGGCCCCGGAGCTGCTCGAAGAGGAGGCGCTCGTCCTCGAGCGACACGTCGTGGAACTCGATGCCGAACGAAAGTCCGTAGTCACCGGGACGGCGGCCGTGGAGCACGCGCGTGACAGTGCCTTGGGCATCGAACCAGTGGTTCGAACGCGGCGGACGGAACGTCACGATGACTTCTTCGCCGGTCAGGACCCTCTTCTTGGCTCGAACGAGCATGCCCTTCGTCGAGAGATCGAGCGCAAGCTCACCAACGAGGGTGAAATCGTGCTCACGAACGACCTGGCAATCGATGCGAACGAAACGACGAAACGCGCGGCGGACCGGCTCGACGGACAGCATGGGGGCGGCCTCCTGGTGAGCGATCGTAAGTAAGACAATGTGGGACGGCCAAGGATCTGGCGTCTGAACGTCGACCCCCGCCGTCCAGGTCGAGACGCCTCAGCCGCGCAAACTTCGGCGGGGCGGAGGCGGCCGCTCGCCCGCGACCATCCGCGAAGGCAGGCGCACGGTGAACTTCGTGCCACGGCCGAGCTCGCTCTCCACGGCGATGTCCCCGCCCAAGGAGTTCACGATCCGGTGGCCGACAGCGAGCCCGAAACCAGGCCTTCCCTCGCGTGTCCCCTCCGGCAAGAAGGGGTCGAAGAGCCTCGGAAGCTCCTCGCGTGGAATGCCACGTCCGGTGTCACTCACCTCGACGATCACGTACCCACCCTCGAGGCGTGTGCGCAGCTCGAGCCGATTCGTGGTCGGCGTGCCTTCGCTCATCGCGTGGGCCGCGTCGATGATGAGGTTCAAGAACACCTGCCCCAGGCTCGACTCGTCACCGCGTACCGGCGGCACGTCTCCGTAATCGCGCACGGTGGTCGTCCGCTGCCGGAGTTGGACGGCGGCCATGCGGAGAGCCGAGTCGAGAACCTTGTGGACGTCGACGGCGTCGTGCCGGCGCTCCGCCCCGCGCGAGAACGTGCGCAGATCTTTCACGGCGTCGCGCACGCGGCCCGCACCGTCGATGGCGTCGGCGAGGGCCTGTTGCAGATCGACGGCGCGCTCCTTCGAACGCTCGTTGGCTCCGGACGGAAGCTCTTCGACGAGCGCCTTGATCTCCGCCGAGATGAACTCGAGGTTGGCGAGCACGTAGGCGAGCGGATTGTTGATCTCGTGCGCCACGCCCGCTGCGAGCGTTCCGATCGTCGCCATCCGATCCATCTCGACCATCGACGCAGCCAGCTGATTGCGCTTCGTCATGTCGCGGGCGAGATCGACCGTGGCGCGTTCCCCCTCGAAGATGACGGTGTGCCGGAGAACGTCGACCGCCACGAGACTCCCGTCGCGACGTCGCCAGAGCTCCTCGACGGCCGCGGCACGACCTGGGTCGCTCGGCGCGGGCGGATCGTCCGCCTCGGTACGGAGCACGCAACGTGGAGCTTGAAACGACGAGAGCGCCTTGCCGACCACGATCGCCCCATCGTCGTAGCCGAGCACGCGCACGGCCTGCGGGTTCGCGTAGAGAATGTGTCCGGCGCGATGCACGATCACGAGGTCGGCGCAGTTTTCGACGATGACGCGAAAGCCCTCCTCGGCCTGACGACGAGTCTCTTCGACACGACGTCGCTCCGCGCGCGCACGATGTTCGGCGAGCTCACGCACGACGACCGGACCAAGTCGTCGCAAGTTGCGCTTGGTGAGGCAGTCGTGTGCGCCGAGCTTCATGGCGTGCGCGGCCAGCTCTTCGCCGAGCTCGCCGGACACGAGCACGAAGGGCACGTCCTCGCCGCGACGACGCACGGCATCGAGCACGGCTGGGGCGTCCATGTCGGGCAGGGAATAATCACTCACGATGACGTCCCACGTTCGCTCGAGAGCGCGCTCGAGGTTGGCGCGCGTCATCACGCGTTCGGCCTCGACCTCGAAGCCCGCGCGTGACAGCTCCTGCACGACGAGCTCCGCATCGGCTTCGGAATCTTCGACCAGCAGCACGCGAAGCGCCCGTTTGGGCTCCTGTCGCGCCGTCGGGAAGGCGGGGTGTTTGGCGATCATGGTGGCCGAAGCGGGAAGTTAAACACTCGGCCCGCGCAGGGCGCTGGGACCAGGGCGCGGTCATTCGTGCTTCCTGCTCGAGGTGGACGAGCGAATGGAAAGCGAACTCTCGAGCTCCTGGGTCCGCGCGGCCCCGCCTTTGCAATGTGCGATCGCGAAGAGGCCAACATGGAATCCATCATCAGAGCTGGTGAAAGCGGACTCGTGCGCAGCTGGTGGTCGTTCGTCCTGAGAGGACTCGCCGCCATCATCTTCGGCATCCTCGCGTTCGTCGTGCCAGGGCCCACGCTGGGCTTCTTGATCGTGCTGTTCGCCATCTACGCGCTGGTCGAAGGCGTGTTCGGCGTCGCTGGCGCGATAAAGGAGATCCGCTCCGAAGGGCGGTCCCTGCTTCTGCTGGTCAACGGCCTCGTGAGCATCGCCGCCGGCATCATCGCCCTCGCGGCACCACGGCTCACCGCGGTCGCGTTGCTCTACGTGATCGCCTTCTGGGCGTTCGTCACCGGAGCCATCGAGCTCGTCACGGCGATTCGCTTGCGACGCGAGGTCGAGGGCGAGTGGGTCATGGGCCTTGCCGGTCTGCTCTCGATCCTCTTCGGGATCTTGCTCGTCATGGCGCCACGCGTGGGAGCGCTCGTGATGGTCTTCCAGATCGGCTTCTACGCGATCGTCTTCGGCTGCGCGCTCGTCGGCGTCGGCTACCGACTGCGCCACTGGCAAACGCAGCTCGGTTCGCGTCGGCGCCAGACGCCTCCGCTCAGCGGTGGACGCTCCGAGAGCTAGACGATCGTGCGGTAGAGCGCGCCGGTGCCGCGGATGTGGGTTGCGATCTCCGCAGGCCACTCCGCGGCGACCTCGCGCATCCGCGGCACGTCTTTCTTCATGATGCGATAGAGCTCGTCGCTCTTCGCGAGCGCATGGATGGCGTTCGTCGCGAACAGGTTCACGACCTGAATGCCCATGCGAATGACCGGTGAGCCGGCCACGAGATAGGTGTGAGTGAGCTTGGCGCGATTCTTCGTGAACCAGGTCGTCCACGCGCCGCGGTAACCGCTCGCATAGGTCTTCCACTTGCCGCCGTCGCCGTAGAGTCTGGCCGCGCCCGAACGAAGAACGTCGTTCGCGAACGTCATGGTCGACTCGAACCACTCTTCTTCGATATGGCCTTCGAAGTAGAAGTAGACGGCGTCGGGCGCGAGCTTGGCCGTGAAGATACGACCCATCGCCCCCGTCACGAGAATCCCCTCTCGTTCGTTCGGCTGGCGGCCCGTCGTCATGGCTCCATTAACGACGACGTCAGCGACAAATTGAAGTCTCTTCGGCCCGGCGAAGCTCGTCGGACATGACACAGCGTGCGCAGCCGCTCCCACCCGAGCCACATGTCGTTCGGTGCTCGAGCGTCCGACTCGACCGCTCAGGCGCTGAGGAGACAGGCTTCGGGGAGCGTCGCGTCTTCCAGCGCGATGGCGAGCCGCCACCGCCAGATCTCGGCCGAGTCGATCGGGTTCTCTTCGACGCGCATGACGCGACCCGAGACGTTCTCGTTCTGGCTCCCGGCGTAGACCGTCAGCTTCACCTTCTCGCCCGCACGGAAGCGGCTCCGCGTGACGACGAGCAAGCCAGCTTCACTCGCATTGCGAGCAATGCCGGCGCGGCCCGCCTTCTCTTCGGAGCTCAGCTCGACGGCAAAGAACGCGCGCACGCGATTTCCGCCACGTCGTTCACTGGACTTCGAAGAAAGTGAGCTCATGTGGGGAATGATAGTCAGCCCGTCGAGTTCGTCGACTTTTGGGACGCGAATTCCCGATTCGGCCAGCATGCCGAGGGCTTGCGTCCGCGCGGCCGGTTCAGGGCTGGCGTGCGGCCGAGCGTGACTTCTTCGGCGGCGCGTCCTCGTGGACGACCACACGCGAGCCGTCCTTCTCGTCCTTCGCGAAAACGCCGTGCCACGCTTCGGGAAGCGGAGGGTTCGCCCACCCGAACAGGGTACGCGCGTCTTCGGGCGCGAGGTTCACGCAGCCGTGGCTGCGCTGGCGGCCGAACTGGTCGTGCCAGAAGGCGCCATGGAGCGCGTAGCTTCCCTGGAAGTACATGACCCAGGGAACGTCTTCGATCGAGTAGGGCCCGTCGGACGCGACGTCGCCGTCCATCGTGGTCGTCACGTGCTTCTCGCGAATGCGGTACGTGCCGGGCGGCGTGGGGAAGTCTTTCTCTTTGTCGACCGGATTGCGGCGGCCGGTCGAGACCAGCGTCGCGAAGACCGGACGCTGCCCCTCGAGAGCCACGAGCATCTGGCGCGTGATGTCGACGTCGATCCACCTCTCGTTGGGCTCGAGATCCTTCGGCGGCGTCGGCCGCGCGAGCGTCAGATCCATGAGGCGCACGTAGAAGCCGCCGGCGGCGCGGTGGTACGTCATGCCGCCGAGGGTGACCGTCTCGCCGGTGAGCATCACGGCGCTTCGCCTCGAAAGCGCGCCGCCCCAGGCCATCTTCTTGCCGTCGGGGGAGAGCGTGAACTTCTGCGCCGATCCTTGGAGCACGAAGCCCACGCTCCACGCCACATCGCCCGCGCCACCGTCGAGGCCGCTGTCCGTCGCGGCGGCAATCGCCGCGTCGACGGCGCTCGTGCTCGCGTCGGTGGCCAGGACGGAAGCATCGAGATCGGTCAGCGCGCCGGGGAGAAGCGCCGTCTCCTCGAACCAGTTGCCGCTATACGTCGTCCGGCCCGGCTGGACGGCGATGCGATCGAACGGAACCGCAAAGCCGAACGTGGTGCGCCACCAACGTGCGCCCGCGGCTTTGAAGTCGCGATCGAGCGCGAGATAGAAGCCAGGGACCATCTTGCGAACGAGAACGCCGCGGCCCTTGAGCTCCTTGAGCTTCGGCTTCCCACCCGCATCGGCACCCGCGTCTTCGACGGGCGACGAAGACTTCTTCTTTCCGCTGCTCGTGGACGCGGTCGGCGCGGGCTTCTCTTCGGCGGACGTCGTCTCTTCCGCCGACGCGACTTCGTCGCCGCCCGACGACTCTTCCTTCTCGGAGGGCTTCGGCGCCGCGAGAGCCGGCTCGAACTTCTTGCGATCTTCGACGTTGAGCACCCGCCGATAGAGCGGCGTGCCGTCGACGAGGTTCACGCCGTAGCGATAGGGCATCCCCGCATCGCGGTCGGGCTGCTTGGGCGCGAGGCGAACGCGCGGGCTCGTGAGATCGGCGGTGACTGCCTTTCCGCACACGAACCCGCCGCTCACGAGCTCGTACCACCCGTCTTTGCAGTCGTCGTTCGGTGTGGTCTGCGAATACGCCTCGACCTGCGCGCCGTGACGGAGGTAGCCGACGCGCTTCGAGTTCGTCCCGCTCTCGGGCCACGCGCGCGACGTCACGACCGACGTCGAATGATTGACGGCCGCGAGGCGAATCACCTCGCCACGGCTTGCATCGCGCGCTTCGACGGCAAGGGCACCGCCATCTTGCGGGGCCGCCGCTTCGGCAGCGGCAGACGGATCGCGGCTCCCGGCCTCAATCGAGCTCGACTCGACGCTGGCCTTGGCGCACGCGAACAGCGATGCCGTCGTCGTGAGCAGAGCCGTTAGAAAGAAGGCCTTACGCACGTCGCTTGGTTAGCTCGAACGGCCGGCGCGCGGAAGTGCTTCCCCGAAACCACTCTTTTTGCCGCCGTTCTACGGCGCTAAGGTGCACGATCATGCTCCTCCGCCAACTCTTCGACGCCGCTTCGTCGACGTACACGTACATCTTGGCGGACGAGCGCAGCCGCGAAGCTGTGCTCATCGATCCCGTCTTCGAGCAGTTCACGCGCGACTCGGCGCTCATCCGTGAGCTCGGCCTTCGGCTGCTCTACACGCTCGACACCCACGTGCACGCCGATCACGTGACCGCCGCGTGGCTGCACAAGCGCGCGCACGGAAGTCGGATCGTCATCTCGAAGCGCTCGGGCACCACGAATGCGGACCGGCTGATCGAAGCGGGCGAAGTCATCGAGTTCGGCAGCGGCGGTCTCACCGTACGCGCCACGCCGGGTCACACCGCAGGTTGCGTGACCTACGTGAGCCACGATGAAACGATGGCCTTCACGGGCGACGCGCTCCTCATCCGCGGCGCGGGTCGCACGGACTTCCAGCAGGGCGACGCGGCGATGCTCTACCGGTCGATCGTGGGGCAAATCTTCACGCTCCCGGACGCCTGCTACCTCTACCCGGCGCACGACTACGCCGGGCGCACGCTCACCACGACGGCCGAGGAGCGGGCCTTCAACCCGCGCGTGGGCGGAGAGGCGAACGAGCGCGACTTCACGGGGTTCATGGAGAACCTGAACCTCCCGCACCCGAAGCAGATCGACATCGCGGTACCGGCGAACCTTCGCTGCGGTCGCCCCGAGAAGGACGACTTGCACGCGCCGGCCACCTGGGGCCCCGTCTACATGACGTACGCGGGCATTCCGGAGATCGATCCCACGTGGGTGGCGGAGCATCGTTCGAAGCTGACGATCCTCGATGTCCGCGAGACCGACGAGCTTTGCGGCAGCGAGCGCAAGATCGAAGGCTCCATCCACGTGCCCCTCGGGGCATTGCGTTCGCGCATCGACGAGGTTCCGCGCGACGTGCCCGTCATTCCGGTCTGCCGATCCGGCCGACGCTCGGCGCAGGCCACCGTGATCCTCCGCGAGAAGGGCATCAAGGAGTGCGCGAACCTCGCGGGCGGCATGCTCAAGTGGCATGCGCTCGGTCTACCCGTCGTTTGATCGGAGGCTCGCGACGGCGAGCTTTCGATTCGCTTCGTACTGATCGCGGAGCTTCGAAAAGGGCACCTCGACGAGGTGCCTCGTCATCGTCGCCACGAGCACCGTGGCCGCGAGCCCCAGCACGAACACGGCGAGGGTCGGCGCACCGAACGGAGCCAGCGCCCTGCGCGTCGCTTCGATGAGCGGCACGTTCAGCAAGTAGATCCCGTAGCTCACGAGCCCGATGTGCCGGACGATCCGATGGTCCGTGAAGGGCACGAGCGCATGGTCCTCGCGAAGGGTGCACGCGCCGACGAGCGCGACCATCGTGAGCTGCGCAACGAGCAGGGGCCAAGCCCAAGCCGCTGCCACGAGGACCAGCGCGAACGCGATGAGCGCACTCACGCGATGACCGAGGAGTGCACGTGCTACCGCGAAGGTTCGTCGGTCGCGCAGCGCGAGAGCGAAGAGCGAGCCGAGACCGATGGGCGTGGCGAAGCTGCGCACGATGCGCAAGGCGAGCGCGTGTGAGCCGAATGCGGCGTCGAGCCAACCTCGTTCGGCACCTTGATCGAGTCCCACCAAGGCGAGCATCACGAACGCCGGAGCGGCGAGACCTCGAAAGAAGCGCAAGACGAGGGGCCACACGAAATAAAACTGCTCTTCGGCCGCGAGCGACCAGCCGAACGCGAAGACGATGGCGTGCGGCACGCCGTAGTCGACGAACCAGTTCGACGTGTACGTCGCGTGGAAGGGCACGCTCTGGAGGAAGTGGTCGCGTACGGGCCCGTGCTCGCGCACGAACACCGCGTGCAAGACGAAAGCGCCGAGGACGAGGAAGTAGAGCGGAAAGATGCGAAGGCAGCGGCGCACCCAGAAGGGTCCGATGGCGACTTGCCCGCGTTTCTCGCGCTCCCGACAGAGAAGCGTCGTGATCAAAAATCCGCTGATGACGAAGAACAAGTCGACGCCCAGCGGCCCTCGCCCGAGAAGACCGTCGAGCGGACGAGGCGTCGCGTGATGCCAGACGACCGGCACGATCGCGAGACACCGCAGCCCGTCGAGCGAGCGGTAGTGCGAAATCGCGTGCCATCGCGAGACATCGAGGGACACGCCGCCACGCTATAGACGGGCCGGCCCAGCAGGTGAAGCGCACGCATTTCGGGCCGGAATTTCCGGCGTTCCGAGGCAACTCGCGGAAGAGGTCGCCGCGCGCGCGCACCGAAGGAACAGCTCTTGCTCGATTCTCGTCGGGCGGGACATCCCAGGTGGCACCCCCGCTCCGTCGTTCCTACGTTTCTCCGTGGACCGCAGCCGTCTCGCGAAGAGAAGCCCATGCAAAAGCTCCCCCTCCCCGCTGGACATCACACGGTCACTCCTGCCGTCATCGTGCCGGGCGTTGCCCGCCTGATCGACTTCATGAAGCACGTCTTCGGCGGGATCGAGGTCAGTCGCTTCGCGACGCCGAACGGCCAGGTCGTCCACGCCGAAGTGGAAATTGGCGACGCGATCGTGATCCTCGGCGAGCCGGACGAGGGGGCTTCGCCCATGCCCGCGGTACTCACGGTCTACGTCGACGACTGCGACGCCATCTATCGACGTGCCCTCGAGGCCGGCGCCAGCTCCCTCGTCGAGCCTCACGACGCGTTCTACGGTCACCGCGTGGCGTTCGTTCGTGACGAGTCGGGCAACCACTGGTCGCTCCACACGGTGGTCGAGCAGGTCTCGGGCGAAGAGCTCCGGCGCCGAATGGCGCGCATGAGCGAGCGGCGTTAGAGCGTCTTCGCGAACGACGCGACGAGCTTCAACGTCGCCTTCGAGGCGATGAACGGCGGCTCTTCGGCGAGCTTGCCCGAGCGATGAGGACACTCGTCGAGCAGACCGGCCAGGGTCTCGCGCGTCGGCTCGTCCCAGACGTCGACAAGGTCGTCGAGGACCGACAGGATCGTCCACGTCTTGCCCGATTCGAGCGCGCTCCGTAGCACACGATGCGCGCGAGGGAGGTTCGTCAGGCGCCGCTCGAGCGCCGTGGCAATGGCGAGCGCAACGTCGCGATGCAGGCGATGGAAGCCGACGCGAAACGCGCGAACCAAACTACGTGGCTCGCGCAGACTCGAATCGAGGCTGTCTTCGAGGCCCAAGCTGCACACCGCCACCACGGCGTCCGCCGCTTCGGATGGACGGAAGCGACGGCCCTCGAACGCACAGCCTGCGACGAGCACGTTCACCAGATACGCGAGCTCCTCGAGACGTTCCCCGTAGAGGTTCGGCTCGGTCGCCTGCAGCGTGGCGAGCACCTCGCGGACGAGAGGTTCGCCGGTGAGCTTCGCGCTCCGGCCTTCGAGTTTCGCGCGCGGCTTGCGCTCGGGTTCGGATGCGATCACCTCGGCCTCTTCGAGCGCCGCGACCAGACGACCGAGGCTCTCGCCCTCCTCCGTGCGCTTGGGCGCGGCCTTCGGCGCGCGATCGAGATCGCGGAAGTAAGCCTTGGTGACGGCGTCGACCTCGCCGGTCTTGGCGAGCGGCAAGCGCGCCAGCGCGAGAAAGCTCTTCGCCGACGACGGCGAGACGAAGCCCTGCCCTGCGCGTCGATCGTCGCGGTCGCCGGCAACGTCGGCCTCGAGCATCTCCTCGGACGAGAGCACCTCGTAGAGGCCGCCGTTCTCCTCGATGTACCTCGAAGCCATGGCCGCGCAGCGCTCGAGGATGCGTTCGAACAAAGCCCGATGGTTCGTATCGAGTGCGAGGAGCACTGTGACGAGAGCGTCCCAACCTTCGTGCTGGCGAGCGATCAGGCGGTAGTTGTCGATCTCCTGGTAGAGGCTGCTCTCCAGCGCCTTCTCGGTGAGATCGCGATCGTCGTCGTACTCGCCGCGCTCCGCCATCTCGACCGCGAGCTCGTCGATGTCGACCACGAGCGCCGCTCGATGCACGGCCATCGTGACGAAATCCTCCGGCATCGACGCGAGCCGATCGGCGGTGAACTCCTCGCCTGCTTCGAGCAGGATCTCGAGCCATACGGCGAAGCGCTCCTCGTCGAAGGTCTCGTCTTCGCCCGGTCTCTCGTTCCGCCACAGATCTTCGTCGAAGACTCCCTCGAGCTGCTCGGTCGTCGCGAGAGCCACGATCTCGCCGGCATCCTCGAGGCCCACGTGATCGATGAGCCGCGCGAGGCCGGAAGGAGGCAGCTCGCGAACGGCGGTGACGAGGTCACGCCGATCGAGAATGCGCGCGAGCAGAGCCTTCGGCGTGGGCGCGCGGAATTTCCTCATCCGTGTCCCTGACGTCATCACGAGCTTCCTTTGCGCGACTTCGCGCGTTTCGGGGTGGAAGGTTCGGCGGGGACGAGAAGCGCGCGTAGGCCGGCGCGGTGGTAATCGCTGACGATGTCGACGACGGCGCGGATCTCGGCCGGGTCGTCCGATCGATCCAGCGCGGCGACCATGGCGGCAACGAAGTTCCAGTAGATTCGCTCGAGCGCGAAGGCCATCGCGGAGCTGGGCTCGGCCCCTCCGCCGACCGTGCGCGCGTATTCGAGAGCGAGCTTCACGAGGAGCGAAACGGTGCGCTCCGCGAACGTCGCGTGCTTCGTTCCGTTGGCTTTGGCGAGCAGGAAGACGACGCGCTTGCGGTTGTCGATGCAGAACTGGAGAAGCTCCTCGGAGAGCAGGTGGTACGGCGCCGAGGTATCGAGGGTGCGGATGTCGGAAATGCCGGAGAGCGCTTCGACGCGAAGGCGGATGCGCTTGAGCAGCGTGTTCGCGAACGAGTCCGGCAAGACCGCTTCGAAGAGGACTTCCTTGTTGGAGAAATAGAGATAGAGGTTGCCCGTCGAGACGCCGGCGACCCGGGCAATCTCCGCCATCGTGGAAGGTCCGAAGCCTTTGTCGGCGAAGACCTGGAGCGCGGCGTCTTCGATGCGAAGCCGAACGTCTTCTTTGAGGAACTGAGGCATGGGCGTGCGGCGCGAATCAATAATGAATGCGCCGTTCACTTATGGAGCGTGCAAAGGAACCTGTCAAGGTCCCGGCCTTTTCAGGCTTGCCGCGAGCCCAGCGCCTCGAGCTCGGCCACGAGCGTGGCGATGCCGATGCGCGACGAGGGGTCCGGCACGATGAGATCGTTCTTGCGGTCGGCCACGATCGCCGCCAGCGCAGCGTCGGCGTGGGCCACGAGCTCACGCTCGGTCATCGCAAGGAGCTCGGACTCGGTCTCTGGGCCGTCCACGTAGACGGCGCGGGCCATCGTGGCTCGCTGCTCGAGGACCATGCCTTCGTAGAGGGCATGACCGAAGACGAGGCTCCGGCGGACGTTGCCCGTCGCGAGGAGGATCACCCCGCCCTCGTCGATGAGCGCGAGAATGTCGAGCTCGCGGGTGCGCGCGTTCGGCAGCACGGTGGCCCCGGGAACGACGCGTTCTGCCACGGCCACGTGCTGGCGGCCGTGGAGGGCCAGCTTCGCCTGCGGGAAGGTGGCCCAGACGAGGGCATTCATGAAGTCGTGCCACGAGCGAGGACGCGTAGGCACTTCGCGCGCGTGCACGATGCGGCCGTCGTAGAGCGCCTTGGGATCGATGGGCTCGCCGCGTTTGCGAATCGGCTCGGTCGACGGGACGAACGACACCGGAGCGACGGCGTCGCGAAACACGCGCCCATACGTGTCGACCGAGGGCCAGTCCATGTGGTCTTCGAACACGCGCGCGGCGGGAAGCACGGGCCAAAACAGCGGGCTTCGCTCGAAGAAGCGGGGGACGAACATCGTCGCATCCGGAAGGGTGCGACGCAGCCGCAGGGTCATCACGGGCCGTGACCATAGCCCAGGAGCCCGCGGAGCACCCACTGCGGCGACCACTTGCACGGACCGTGAATTTCGGGGCCCACGATGGGCGAGGGCCCCGAAATTCACGGTCCTTTGCGCAAGTCTGTCGCGAACTCCGTTTGATGATTCAATCAGCGCAACTGAGTTGCGCTGTAGCCACGCTCGGGCTCGAGCGACCGCCACTTGACGCGGCCGTTGACGCCCCGTCTCATCTATCTCGATGAGCTCTTTTCTTTGCGCGCACTGCGGTGCGGCGCTGTCCATCCCGGACGAAGAAGACGCCGTGGAGGCGACCTGCTCGTTCTGCGGCCAGGCCACGACCTTGCCGAAGGACATCCTCGCCCTGCGTGCCCGGAAGAATACGCCGGGGGGAGCGCCGTCGAACAACGGTGTGGTGCTCATGGTCGCGGGCGCGGCCGTGGCTCTGCTCGCGCTTACCGGTGTCGCGATCGCACTCATGAAGAACGAGCCGCACGAAACGCCACCCGTGATTCAACCGCCGACGCCCGTTCCAGCCGCGACCAGTGCCGTCCCGAGCACGCCCAAGGTGCCCTCGCTCACGGACCGGCGAGCCAACGGTGAGGCGCGTGCCAACGAGATCCTCAGGCGCCTGAATGCGAACGGCTGCAAAGAGGTCATCCTCGCTCCCACACAGAGCGCCGGCGAGCAGACCGTCGAGACGAAGTTCGTCATGAACGGCACGTGCGTGACCGTGATCGCCGTCACGGGCGTGGAGAAGAACGCGCTCACGCTGAAGATGAAATCGCCCCTCGGCGACGTGATCCCGACGCCGCCTCCCGCGCCCGAGGTCGAGTTCTCGATCTGCCCGAAGATGCGCGGCCCTCACCCCACGACCATCGTGCCCACCACCGAAGATCCCTACACCGTGGCCGCCATCGAATGCCCCGCACCGGGAAAGAAAAAGCCTTGAGACACTCGATGCGCTGGCTCGCGGCGGGTCTCGCGTGGGCGCTGATGACCACGGCGTGCGGACCATCGAAGACCACCGTCGACGTGAAGACGCGCGTGGCCGTCACGGTCACGCCCACAGTCGACAAGCTCCCGTTCGATCCTCGCGGCGCGCGCATCACGGCGGCGGCGCAGCAGCTCGCGGAGGCCGCCGGGCACTTCATCGCGATCGACGTCGACGCGGCCATCGTCCCCGAGTTCCGTTCGAGCTTCGAGGAGGCGCTCGGTCAGTCGTTCGAGAACATGATTCGCGACCTCGCGTCGTTGAAGAAGCGCTCCGAGCCGGCGTTCGCCTACGGCGCGCCGCTGGTGGAGCGCGTCAGCCTTCGCTACGACGTGACCGCCACGAAAGACGTGGTTTCCCTCGATGCGCCGTCGCGCACGCTCGTGATTCGCGGGCCGGCCCGTCGCGAGGCGCTCGTCGCCGAGGGCACGCTCTACCGTGCGCTCGACGACGCCTTCGCGGCGTACGTTACGCAGCGTTTCGCAAAGGACAGCGCCGACAGCGTGGCCGCGAGCGACCGCCGTGCCTACTTCGACTACCTCACGGGGAACGGCGGTGGACGCAGCTCCTTCCGCGACGGGAAGCTCGAGACGGCGAGCGATTTGGCGAACGCACCGAGGGCGGCACGCATCGTCTCCGTCGTGCGGCTGAACGAGCTCGTGACCTCGGACGCCGCGCTCGCCAAGGACACGTGGCGCTGGCTTCTTTCGCAAAACTCGTGGTTCACCGAACAATACACGCATCGTGCGTCGCTCGTTCGGGCATTGCCTGCAGATTGCACCTTCAAGCGCGCCGAGACGGCCTATACGCGCTGGCTCGCCGCCGCGTTCGCCAAGGCCGACGACGACCAGCGGCTCTCGATCGAGCGCTCGCTCTTCGTTCGCTCGTTCAATCAGGAGCGCGCCGAACAGGGCGGCAAGAGCTATCCGCCCTTCGCCTGGCCAGGCATCGATCGCTTCGCTTTCGGCCTCCGCGTGATCGACGACTGGCGCGCCGCCGGTCACCTCACACAGATGACCCGAGGTTCGTCCGGGAAGCGGAGTCTGGCGCACGAGTTCGTCGCCTGCCCGTACGCGATGGACGGTACGGCGCACGTCGTCCCGCACTGCGACTACGACTGGTATCGGTTCGCCCTCGAGAGCGACGACGGCCCGAAACGCCTCGCGAGCGCGATGATGGAGCGCAACGACCCGATCTTCACCGAGACGGTCTTCCACAACATTCGCCACGTCGCGAGCAAGTCGCAAGACGCCACCATCGCGATGCTCCGCAACGTGGAACGGAACGCGTCGGCGTGGCTTCCGGGGGCTCGTGTTCTCGCCGAAGCCTCGGACAATTCGACCGATCGCATCCTCCTCGAAGAAGCACAGCGCCTCTGGCTCGAGCACGCCGAGTACCGCGGCACCATCCTCTACCTGCTCGGGCACATCGACGCGTACGACCACGGCAACGTGGACTGGCGCGGCTTCGAAGATGCCTTCGGCGGGCGTGTCAACGCGAGCGAGCTCCAGAGCTATCTCGACCTCGGGCCGACCGCGCTCTGGCTCTTGCCCATCGTGTGGCCCGCGCTCGACAAAGGCTATTCGCGCGCGGCGCTCATCGTGCCGAAGCTAGACGCCATGCTCGACGACGGCCGCCTTGGAAGCATTCCTGCGAACGGCTCCTACGAGGCGCTCCTGCACATCATCCAACACCTTTGTGCCGAGAAGAACGTCGCCGACCTCGCGACGATTCGCACGTATTTGAAGCAGCGTGTTGCGAGCCATCCCGGTGAGCCCTTCGGGCGCCTCGAGAAAGACGCGACCTCGGAGAGCTGCCAGCCTGCGCCGCCTCCGCCTCCTCCACGCAACGAGGTTCGCTTGGTGCCCGGCAAGCAGCGCCTGAAGATCATCCAGAAGGGAACGCCATGAAGGCATCGACCCTGCTCCTCGCCGGTGCGCTCGTGCTCGGCGCCTGTGCTGGAACCACGAATCACGTCGCAATCGCGAACGACGTGGCCATCTCGATCACCCCAGCAACCGACGACCTACCATTCGACCCGCGCGGAGCCCGTCTTCGTTCGGCCACCGAGCAGCTCTCACGACTGGCCGGTCATCCGATTGCCTTCCAGTTCGACGCGGCCGTCGTCTCGGCGGTTCGTCCGGACTTCGAGCGCCAGCTGATCGACGCCATCGAGCAGGTCGCGCGCAGCCTCACGGCGTGGAAGGAAGCCGAACCCTCGGCGTTTCCGCGCACAGCGAACGCGCTGCGGAAGATCGAGTGCCGCTACCGCGCGACCGCGAAAGAGCCGTCGGCTACGTTCGATGCGAATTCAGGGGTGATGGCGATCGATCTCGATGCGCACCCTGCGGCGCTCGTCCCACGCGGCGCCTTCTACGAGGCGATTGCGACGGAAGACGACGCCTACCGAGAGACCGTCTTCGGAAGGGGTGACGTCGATTCGATTCCAGCCTCGGATCGGCGCGCATATTTCGAGTACCTCACGCGCACGCGCCCGGGTTGGGGTTCGCTCTACGAACGTCGCTTCCGCGATCGGCCGAAGGGCCTCGCGCCGGCCGATGCGCTCGCGCAGTCACCGCACGCCGACGTCATCGCGCGCGTGGTGCGCCTCCACGATCTCTCGAAGCGCAGCGATCCCGAGCTCGCGACGAAGGCTCGCGCCTGGCTCTTCGACCAGCTCTACTCCTTCTTCCACAACGCCTACCGGCAGAAGGAGCTTGTCGCGATCGGTCCAGGCACGCCGTTCCGGAACGCGGAAGCAGCCTATGGCCGCTTTCTCGCCGCCGAAGTGCCGTCCGCCACGGACAAGGAACGCCTCGCGACCGCGCGCTACGTGTGCGACACCGACGCTCCGCAGGCCTACCCGACCTTCGATCGCTTCGCGTTCGGCCTCGGCATCGTCGATGCGTGGTTCAAGGCCGGCATGCCCCAAACGGCCCGCGCCGACGATCCGAAGAGCCAGCTCTTCGACGAGGTGGTCTGTCCCTCCGTACGCACCGCGAGCGGCGAGCACACACGGGACCGAAGTTGTTCGAGCATGCACACCGGCTGGTTGGGCTTCGCCACGTCGTCCGCAGACGGCCAGAAGAAGCTGGCGCAGGCGCTCGACGCGCGTAACGACGCCGCGCTCGCCGATCAGGTCCTGTACACGGTGCACTACTCGTCGTCGACACGGCGCGGCGAGAGCAATGCCTTCCTCGAGGTGTTCCACGCGCTCGATCCGAAGCTTCGGTCGTGGCGAGCCGCCGTGGACATCCTCGCGAGCGAGCGCCACGGGCAGGACGAAGCCGAAGCCGCACGCATCTGGAAGGCCTACCCCGACAAGCGCGGTAGCGCTCTCTTGCTCGTCGCACGCGCGCATCGAGACTACGGGCGCTACAACGGCGACGAATACTGGAAGCGTTTCCCGGAGAGCTACGGCACCACGGTCGACGCGACCGTCCTCGGCGGCATGCTGGATCACGGTCGCATCGCCCTCGAGCTCGTTCCGCAGCTATGGCCCGCCCTCTCCCGCGGCTACTCACGCGCTGACCTCCTCGTCCCGCGCCTCGACACGCTCGTGCCCGACGCCTCGAGCGCCGACGCCACGGACGCCCTACGTTCCCTCTCGGACGTGGTGACGCGCCTGTGTGAGGACAAGAACACGGCCGACCTCGACAAGCTCCACGCCTACTTCGAAAGACGGGCCACGGCCCGGCCCGCCGAACAGCGCGCATTTGCCATTCTCCGCCGCGATACCGCCCCCGGAGGCTGCAAGGCCCGCACGAAAAAGCCCGCAGAAGAAAGCCCCTGAACCAACGTGCTTTACGACCTGTCCGGGCTGGAGTAACTCTTGCGCGGAGTCTCCTTCTGGAACTCGCACGCGCCCGTAGCTCAGCTGGATAGAGCGACGGCCTCCGGAGCCGTAGGTCGCAGGTTCGAATCCTGCCGGGCGTGCTGAATCATTCCGCGTACTTGGCGCGATCCGCGACGTGACGGCGTGACGGCGTCGTGACGGCCAAGGTAGGCCTCATGAGCCTCGTCCGCGGTGTCCTGAACCGTGGTCGGGGCGAGGTGGGCATACCTCTGGGTGGTACGGATGTCCCTGTGCCCGAGCACGGCCTGGACGTCCTGTAGCCGCCAGCGGATCCCCCACCAGCCGGACACGAGCGACGATGCGCAGGTGTGGCGGAGCAGGTGCCACCAGATCTCCTTGCCGATGCGGGGGATGATGCCGAAGCGCTCGCGAACGAGCTTGTACGTCCTCGGCGGTTTGATGTCCCGCCGCTTACCGCGTGGTGTCGGGAACATCAGGCCGAGTGGGTTCTTCGGGCAGTAGGTCGGCAGCACTTCAAGCCACTTCTTCGCCGCCTCCAGCCCCGGCCCCCAGAGGTCGACCTTCCGGATCTGCTTCTCGCCTTTGCGGCCCTTCGGCGGCCTGTACCGCTCCTTCTCCGGATCCCACGACCCAAAGCGCACGACGATGTGTGGGGCGTCGCTCTCCACATCGACGTCCGCGAGATGCAGGCACCACTGCTCGCCCTCGCGTAAACCCGTTCCGATGGAGAACGCGGCGATCCACTTCTCGAGGCGTTGGAGGTCGTCGAATTCCTCGATCGTGTCCCAGAGACCGAGCATGCGCTTCTGGTCGTTCAGGTCGAGGTAGTGACCTTCCTGGTATCCCTCGTCCTCGTCGCCGTCCTCTCGTGCGACCTTCAAGTCGAGGAACGGGTTAGACGTGACGTATTCCTTGTCGATCGCCCAAGCCCACGCCCGACGGGCGAGGTTCAGGCAATGGCGACGTGTGCTCCACGAGACCAGCTTCGGCTTCCGCTTGCCGTGCTTCTTCGGATCGTAGGCCGTGCGCTTCGCCTTCAAGTCGGCCAGCCACTCGCTGCCGTCTTTCCGAACCACGGTCGTCATCGGACGACGCGCCCAGTCCGCTGTCGCGATGTGCTGGTGCCATCGGCTCACGTCGGTCGAGTAGTCGCGGTGCCCCCGTCGCGACGCAAGGAACGCCGGGCCCACCTGCTGCATCGTGAGACCTGCGGCGGGCTCCATGTCGCCCGCTGCGATCTGAAGTTTGACGGCATCGCGGAAGCGAACGGCACCGTCAACGTTGCCCTTCGCGAACGTCTTCGAGACGACCTGGCCGCCGTACTCCACGCGAACGCGGAGGTTTCCGCTCGGCAGCGTGGTGATGTTGGACATGTCGATCATCGAAAGAAGTCCTTCGAGGTTTCGTTGCAAGGAATGCAGATGTACCCTGGCGGCGTCGGGACTCCCTCTCGCGGCAGGTGATAGAGCTGAGACGAGGTCGCTCGCCCGCACGCCCGACAAGCTTCGAGCCCTGGCCAGTCGCGGATCGCTTCCGCCATAGCCATCAGGCCGAACGCCACCGCGGCGCCGTATCGATAGCCGTTCACCTTCGACGCTTCGCAGTTGGCGACCTGGCATCTACCGCAATAGAGCGTCTCAGGATCCTCGAACTCCCTACAGTCGACGCACTGCACGAGGCCGCTCATCGCCTCTTCCTCGCCGCGTCGTACTGCCCGCAGTGGTTCGGGTCGCACTGCATCTGTCCGCACTTCGTGCACGTGCGCGTGCAACCCATGAAGGTCCACTGGCACATGTCGCCGTAGTCGTGCTCGCACAGCGCTCGCTGGATCTCCTTCTCAGAGAGACCGCGGGCGAAGAGTCGGGCTCGCTTGAGATCCGTGTTCATGTCGACGGGTCGTTATTCGTGTCGAGTTCGACGACCTTCACGCCCTGTCCGAAGAGCGCACCGACCTCCCGCACCTCTTCCATGCTGCCCGTGAGAATGACGATGGGTTGACCACGGTGCTGTTCGGCGAACCCAGCCCATGCCTCGTCACTAAAGAAACTTCCAACGGCTGCGATCTTCATCACTTCACCCTCACAATCCCCGCACGCCGAAGCGCCCGAGCAGCCGCAGCACGATCGAGCTCCGTCACGTGCGAGTCGTCAGGCACCGCCGGCAGTCGGCGTGCCCTCTGCCGCGGTCGTGACACTGCCGGCGGTGGCGTCGTGTCGTTCGCCGGACCGTCGGACTCGAGTTCGTCTGCGAGCGCTCGGAGCAACTCGGCGATGCGGGCGCGGTTCACTTCGGCTCCGGTTCGAGGTGCTTACTCAGCTCGCCGATGAGCCACTTGAGGCCGTACTGGTCGAGGCTGACGGCCATCGAGACGCCTTGGTGGTTCATCCGGAGGCGAACCTTTCGGTCGTTGCCGCTGACGATTTCGACGGGCGACTCGACCGGGATGGAGATGGGCGGTTGGATCATTTGTCCGCCTCGTCGTCGACTTTCAGCCCAAGCATCCGCGCAGCGCGTTCGAAGTTCTCCGTCGCACAGTCGAGCCTCGCGTCGATCTTTCCAAGGTTGTAGCCGAGGACCGCGCACGAGAACCCAACGACGAGAAGACCCACGATCATCAGTGCGATGCTCATTGCGTCTTCTCCTTCGCCTCTTGGCGGTACCCCTGGTCGGCGACGAACATCCTGCTCCGAATGCGAGCGGCCACGTGGTTGCCATTCCCTAGCAGCGTGTCCACGAGCAACGCGCACGCTTCGTTCTCGTGTGCGCGCTCAGGTTGCCGCCACCCGTTGACCCGTTCGTAGCCCCGCTCCTTCAACGCCTCCGCGGAGGCGGGCACGAAGTTGGGGCTTTCCCAAGGCACCACGGGCTCGTCTGCCGGCAGCGCATCTACCGCCGCTTTGGCGCTCGCATCCTCTCCACACGCGAAGTAGTTCAGAAGCGACGCCAGCCCCTTCGTGCAGTTCTTGGCGTCCGACTCGTGCATCGCCCCGACAGCGACCAGGCCACTCACGAAGCCGCGGGCGATGAGGTGTGAGGCCGAAAGTTCATCCGGCACCGCCACGACCGCCCCCGGATGCTTCGGACACGAGAACGGATCGCCAGGCTCGCCGCACTCGACGCAGACAGGAACGGGCTCCCCCAGCGCATCGCCGGACGGCGGGTCGATCTTGCCGTTGACGGTGCGGCCTAGGCCGCCTTCTCCACTCCAAAGGCGCTCGTGGAGGGTGCACGACCAGCCATGACTCTCAAGGCCATGGTGAGGCCACTCATGATCGCAGTCGGAGCAGTAAACCTTTCTCCCGCCATGCGAAACGATGTTGTCGTAGACGATCTTCCGGCACCTGCGTCGCTCGTCGGTGCGAACGGCATCGAACTCGGCGACCACGGCAGCCAGGAACGTCTCCGTCGTGCCGCCCATCTCGCGATCCCAAAGTGCCTGCGCTCGCTCGCGGTCGGTCATGCCCCTCATCAGTTCAACTCCTCCGGCGAGATCGGATTGAGCCAGACCAGGTGCAGCGCCGGGATGTCGACCATGCAGAAGGCGACAGGGATCATGTCCCGTCGACCGTGAAGCACCTGGAGCCCTTCGGGCTGACCTTGAGCGGTGTCGGCGAACTCCTGCCTCGTCATCGGGACGAAGCACCCGCCGCCGTCCTCCTTCACACCGAGTGCGATGACGAGCTCTCGGATGTCCTTCCCATCACGGCACCACTCGTCGCAAAGCGACACGATTCGCGGCTGGGCGTGGTCGAGCATTTTGCCGAAGAGTTCGTAGACCTCGACATCGCTCATCGGAGCGGACTTCGTAGCGGCTGCCTTGCGTCGTTCGTGGCGGTTCATCACGCGACGCCTCCCGGCGCCATCGGCACCGATCCAATGTTTGCGGTGAACGCGTCCCCTTGGGGGTCTCGGAAGAGCACGAGCCGATGGAAACCGGGTCGAGCGGGCTTCTGGATGTACGGCAGGATCTTCCGCAGCCGCTTGTCTTTCTTGCTCGCGATCACGTAGTCGGCGAGCGCGACGACGGCGAAGGTCGTGTCGGTCGTGACCTCGTTCATGTGGACGACGATCACGTCGTCGGGCGACGTCGAGTTGGCAACGCAGGTCTGAATCGCCGCATGCATCTCGCTCGTGAGAAGATCAGAAACCTTGGTCATCACGCCGCCTCCTTCATGTCGACCACGTCGACAACGTTGCCATCCGGCAGCGATGCTCCGTTCCACTCGCGAACGATCATTTCGGCGATCTCGTTGACGATGAGGTGCTGGAGCCCGTGCTTGTTTGGCGAAGCAGCGAGCATGTATTGCCAGTGGCGGCCGAGGTAATCCGACAAGGCCTCGAAGGCGACCCACGCGGCTCCCCATGCGTAGTCAAAATCGGTCGCGGAACGGTTGACGACGAGTTCGTCGCGCCACACGTCCTGCTCGACCTCCCAACTGCCCCACCGGCGAGTCTTCCGCATAAACGGATTCTCGAAGCCGAAAATCCGCTGGAGTTCGATGCACTCGTCTCGCTCTCGCTGAGCCTTCTCGGTCAGCGTGAGTTTGTAGCCACCGATCCAAAGCCCGTCGTGCGTCGCGACGACGCCGATCAACTGGATGGCCGCATCCTCGGGGTCGAGCACGAAGGCATCTCGGTCGAGTCCGATGGCTCGGTAGATCCATGCGATAGCCTTGTTCCGGAACTCGCGAATCATCTGCCAGCCACACAGCCAGTTCGCCCTGTGCTCGTTGAAGGGCGCCTTCGGCGTCTTCGCAGGCTTCGCCTTGGTGGGCTTCACCAGCGAAAGGACAGGGCGTTTGCTCGCCGGAACCAGGCTGTGCGTGCGCTCGTTCATGGAGAATGCTAGCGTCATGGGGTCCTCACTCGCTTCGAACGGGTTGTCGACACTGCGCCTCGCCGGTCTGACCACCGACGGGGCGCGAACCATTTGGCGGCCAGATTCGCGCTGGTTGCCTAACGTCTGCCTGTAGTGTTGCCACCTGGCAGGGAATTGTCAAACACGATTCCTCTAGGAATCGGCGAGACCCTTTGATTCCGAACGCTTACGCGCGTCGATTCACAGGCAGTGCGGCGACCAGATCCTGCAGCCTTCGACGCAGATACGATCGCGGAAGCTGTGTGGTGGCCGCGCCTGCCTCTTGGCGGAGTTGCTTTACGACAATCTCGACGTCGGCCGGCAGCAGGCCCGGAGGCCAGTCGAACTCCTCCAGCACGGCTTCCACGGGTGTCGTGTCAGCGGTCGGAGGCTCGTCGCTCTCGGTCCCCAGCCATTCGTAGCTGACGCCCAGCGCCTCAGCGATTCGCCTGATTTTCTCGGGCCCCAAGTTCCGGCGCTCGCCCGCGATGATGCGGGTCATGTAGCCCTTGGGCAGGCCAGCTTCCTGCTCGATGTCGATCTTCTTTTTGCCGGACTGCCTCAGGGCAATCTCGACACGGCTGGCCAGGCTCACCCGATGACCGTGCCATGGACAGGCGCTGGAGGGCACATGGAAGTTGCTGCCTGACGGCAGCGTTTGACAGACTGCTGCCTGATGACAACATTGGCAACATGACTAAACCTAGGTTCGTCCCGACACATAAGCGCCTTGCGCTCCGGCTTGCGGAGCGAGGCTGGTCGCAGTCCGATCTCAGTCGCGAGCTCGACCTGTCTCGCGGCACTGTAAGCCGGTGGGTATCGGGCAAGCGGACGCCGACCCTGAAGCTGGCCGTCAAGATCGAGGCGCTCTTGGGGATCAGGGTAGAAGATTGGGAGGCACCGATCGAAATGGAGACCGCGAGAGCATCGTGATCGGAGTGGCGGATCTGGAGGACGGCGAACCGGCCAACGAGACCGAGGACGAAGCCCCTAACCCGATGGCTGACGGGTTCTGGGCCACCCTTCGTGCCGGCAGCAAGCACGCGCATGCCTTCATCCCCGGCGTCTACAAGGGGGCGCTATGCGGGAGACCTGGCGTACCTCACGTCATCTCGGTCGTCGTACCCGGCGTGACGAACGCGCCCGAGTGCAAAGACTGTCGATCGGAGTGGGTCGACGAACTAGGCCGGCGGCTCAAGCGGAACGTATTCCCTCACCTCTTCCCTGCCAAGCCAACGTCGCCGCATCCACGAAAGCGCGACCTCGTAACCCTCGCCGCGTCTCCCGAGAAGCGTGGTTTCGTTATGAAGGCCGATCCGGAGTGGTTCGGCGGGCACTACGAAGTGCGTTGGGTCGACGGTTCAGAGTCGACACTGCGCAACGGCGAACTCGTGGTCATCAACGCCACGCGATGGGAGAAGCGGCAGCTCGCTAACGAGATGATGCGAGCTCTTCGCGAGCGGCGAGAGGCCGAGGAAAAGGCGCCGAAGCCCACCCGGCCAAAGGTCGTGCGCCTGCGCTCCGGCCCAGCGGCGCAGACGTCGACGATGACCGTCGACGAACTCAAGAGCCACATCGAGCGCCTTGGTGGCGTTCGCGCTGTCGCTCGAGCGGCGATCGTCGACGACAAGACGATCCGGCGCTACCTCGAAGGTCGAGGAATCCCGCAGGAAGTCAGCGACGCGCTGCGATCCGCGGCGAAGCAAAACCGAAGCAAACGCTGAAGCAATTGCTTCAGCAAACGACGAAGCAACCGCTTCAGCAGCAGGGGAACATGAGCGGAGAGTTTTTCGCGATCGACCGCAAGGAATGGGCTCGGGCGTGCGGCGTAGGTCTGAACGAAGCCGTCGCGTATCTCGTGCTCGCCAGGTTCTCAGGACCGAACAACGCGACCACCTCGGCTTCAACGAACGCAGTCGAGACCTACACGGGCATCGCTCGCAGTCGGGCGAAGAAGGCCATCGCGAGCCTCGTCACGACCGGACTGCTCAAGCAAACGAAGACCGGCTCACGTCCGGCGTACCGCTTCGAGCACAAGCTTGGGGAGGACTCGATCTTCCTGCCCAACGCGATCGTGACCGGTGCAGCGAGCGAGACGCCTCCCGTCGAAGTGCTTCGTCAGAGCCAGGACGCTCTACTGCTCCGACTATTCGTCGAACTCTACTTCGTCCAGAACCTGGTCGAGGACGGCGGGATCTCGCGCAAGGTCGTCTACCAGAAGTACGAGCGTCACAACGTCGGTCAACGTGGAGAGCACGACGTCTTTGGGTTCGAAAGGTCCGGTACGTACGTGTTCCATGGCACCCCCTCTGCTGCGCCACACACGTCGAAGGATGCTACCGGAAAGATCGACGTCGGCCCCTTCTTCAAGCGCATCGACACGCTCGCGAGCCACCGCCTGATTGAGTGGGTCCCGATCATCCACGAGAGCGACGAGCCGACCGGAGAGGCGGTGTTCCCGTGCGGCACCGGACGGAGTGACTCACTCGAAGATCGGATCGGGCGAGCAGCCTACGCCGCCGGTGCCTCGATGCTCTCAGCGCCACAGCTCGAGTGGGCCAGAGAGAAAAACCTCATCCTTGTCCCCGTCCGGCGTCATCGGTCCAAGACAGCCCTCATTGGGATCGCCCGCCTGCACTACCGCCCGAAGACGAGCGTCACGTCGGCCTGGTACGCGAACGCCCAAGAGAGCGGCGAGCGCTGGCTCCAGGTCTTCGAATCGATCCGAGCTTCCGAAGCCACGAGAGCGACCGGGTAGAGGGGCCATGCAACATCAAAGGGACATCAAAGAGAGGTCAAGGGGATCTCAAGGTGTCTTCAAAGACACGTACGAACAAACACACCCTACGGGTGTTGCGCGCACACGCGCGTGTGAGTCTTTAGTGCGAGAGGGGGACAGTCGATGAAGTTCCCGTCCGACGCCGACTGGCCCAGCATCGACCGAGAGCAACCGGAGCCGAAACGACGGAAGCCGATCGAGGTATTCTCGACGCCCGAGGGCTGCACCGTCATCCGCCTCTGGCCAGCTCCGAAGAGCGAACCGAAGAAGGCGCGACGAGGACGGCCGGAGAAGCGTCGCTGACGCTAGAACGGTCCCGAGTGGCCTTCGCGGTCGAAACGCGATTCTAGGCCCACTAGCGGCGCCGCAATCGACATCGGTCCGACCATCGCCACGGGCCGAGTCGGCCTCATCGAGTGCGGCCGGGTCAGAAACTCCTATAAGAGAAGAGAGTAGTATTTTGTTAGGGGTTTCGGGGACACCCGGAGCAGCGCTGAAAGCCTCGAAAACAGGCACCGAAGGTGCGGCCGAGATCGTCGGCGTCCGGTCCGGTAACGCGTGACGTTACCCGTAACGTTACCGGTAACGCGATCACGTCACGCGTTACGCCCCGTGACACCGCGTGACGTCGTGTGACCGCGCGTGACGTTTGGTCACGCAGCGTGACGGTCCGTCACGTACCGTGACGCGACGTCACCAGGCGTGACGCGAACGACTCGTTCGGCGTTCGTTCGACTGCCGTTGAGCCTTCGCTGGGCGTCCGTTGGTCGGGACGTTGGTCGTCGGTTGGTGCCCACCAGCACGATCGCAACGCGGCGTAACGATTCGAAGCGGCCCTAGCAGCTGCTAAGCAGCCGCCGGCGGAACGGCGGTAGCACCTGCTAGCGGGAAGGCTCCCCAGAATTCTGGGGAAGCTCATGGGTACCCTTCGGCGAAGGCTTCCCGGAAGGCTTCCGGAAAGGCTTCCCCAAAGCCTTCGCCGAAACCCCAATGATGCTCACCAAATCCACGAAATTCGCGAGACCCTCGCGACACACTCGCGAGACCTTCGCGAGGATCTCGCGAGTGTCACCGATGACTCACCGATGACCCTTCGAAGGGGCTTCCTCGGTCGTGGGCACGCTCCAGAAGCCCCTTGGAAGGGGCTTCGAAGGGGCTTCCAAGGGCCTTCCAAGGGCCTTCGAAGGGGTTGCCGACTGAGGATCCCGATCGGGTTTGGGCTTCGAAGGGGCTTCCGGACGCCAGGATTGAACCGGAATGCATTCCACTTCAATCCGCATGGGGCGGAATGCAACCGCTACGCGGTGTAGCGGTTCGGGAATTATCCCCGCCGTGGGGAAAAAGGAGGATCGCTACGCCCCTCCCTTTGACCTCCCAGAATTCTGGAACGTCATCGGCCGACCGTGACGATCATCGTCATGGTTCCCATCGATCGCGGACGATCACCACGAAGGCAGCGAAACCACAGCGGAAGGTTCGCGTTTTGGTGGTCGCGAACGATCGCCGCTTGAGAAAGCGCGGTCAAACCGACGTGTGGACGATTTTGTCCATTTTCGCTTTCGGGGTTGAGCCGAAAGAGTCGCCACGCACCGTTTGAAGTCGCGCCGACTCAAACCAGCGCTACAATGCTGGCGTGGCCAAAACGACGAAGCCGTGGGAAGAGGACTGGCAGCCCTCACGCGAGGGCTCGCGAACGCTCGTGTGCGGCAGCGACCCGTATCCGGCGGCCGACTTCTACGGCTCCGAAGGGGATGGCCGTATCAAGCTCGCTGCCGCTGCGCCCGACATGGCGCGGATGCTGATCGACCGAGAGTGGACCGGCGAAGGCACCGTGCCTGGAAGCGGCGAGCATGAGCTCGCGTGCGTCCACTGCTGGGGACTACGACCGAAACACGAGCCCGACTGCCGGTGGGTCGCCGTCATGCGCAAGGCGGGGGTGCGGCCATGAACATCGTCACACTCACGATCGAGACGCCCCAAGACTGGACCGACGACGATCGGGCGATGTTCCAGGAGTGGCTCAACGACTACGTGCTCGCCGGCATCAACCCGCTGATCTGGAGGAAGCCAGGCTCTTGGTCCGGCAAGCACATCGCCGCGCTCGCCGTCCAGGATGAGAAACCGGTGGGCCGATGAGCATCCTAGGTGCCTTCGCTGACTTCGTTGAAGCCGTGCACCGCTCGTCCCTCGATGTCCCGCACGAGGTCGTCTTGCCAGCGCGGGCCTTCGACATGCTCGCAAAGGAGCTTGAGCCCCGCTGCATCTACGTCTGTACGAAGCCTGGAGGGGTCGGCATCACGTTCGAGACGGGGCGCGGCGAGATCCTCATCCGACGAGCGTCATGAAGAAGGACCGAACGCCTTCGGTGAATTCACCAGAAGCGTCTCCCGTGCCCCATCCGGAGTCACGCGCGCGCGCGACCCCTTCGGAGACGGCCGCCAGGGTGAACGAGCTCGCCGCGGTGATGCGAGCGGGTGAATGGCGGCGCGGCGTCAGCGGCGAGATGTACGCGGCCATGTGGGGCCTGTCCCTGTCGACCGTTGAGAACCTCTCGGCGGAAGCCTGGCGCCGTGTCTGCGCGGAAGCGAACGACGCGGACGCAGCTCGGCCGACCATTGCCGGCACCCTTGCCGTCTCGCTTACCCAAGCGGCCGACGGGCGGGCCTTTAGCGACGTCGCACGGCTCGCTGACGTCTACAGCAAGGTCGTGGGCGCTCGAGCGCCAGAGCGGCACGAGCACGCGCATGTGGTGGCTCAGTTCGAGCAACTCCCGCCCCACCTGAAGCGGGCCCGGCTGCTTGAGGTGCGGGCCAAGATCGACGCAGCGATCGCGGCGCTACCCGAAGACGCGGGGTAGTGCGACATGTCGGATCTATTTCACTAGGTGACCTTGACCATTATGCGTTTGAGCGCATAATGACTGCATGGCTAACGTCAACGTGAGCGACGAGTTCGGGGCCTGGTTCAAGGGCCTCGATGATGCCGCTCAGGATGACGTTGCCCGCGTGGTCGACATGCTCGAAGCCAAGGGCGTCTCGCTCGGCTTCCCGCAGAGCAGTGAGATCAAGGGGTCGAAGTACGCGCTTCGCGAGCTCCGCATTCAGTCGAAGGGCCGCCCTATCCGCGTGATCTACGCGTTCGACCCCGTGCGTGATGCGTACCTCATCATCGGTGGCGACAAGACGGGCAACGGCCGTTTCTACGAAGAGATTGTTCGTGAGGCGGAGAAGATCTGGACCGAATACCTCGCGGAGAGGTGATTGGAGGAGCCATGGGAACGAAGACTTGGAAGCACCTCAAGGACGAGACCATGGGCTCGGAGCGTCAGGCCCGCGTACACGCGGAGGCGATGGCCGAGCTGCGTCAGGTCGAGCTGCGCGAACTGCGAGAGATTGCCGGCAAGACCCAGGTGGACCTTGCCGAGGCCTCCGGCTTCCAGCAGGCCGAGGTCTCTCGAATCGAGCGACGCGAGGACCACATGCTGTCCACGCTGCGCCGGTACGTGGAGGCGCTAGGCGGAGAGCTCGAAGTCGTGGCGGTCATAGGCGACCATCGCGTGCGTCTGCGGTCGGTCTGAGCTAGTTTCGTCATCGGTCCGCGCGTAGGTGCGGGCGTGGAAAGCCTGGAGTCATCGACTCCGGGCATTTTCATTTTGTCCGCCAGCCTCTGCCAAAGTTGGCAAAGGCCGCCACTACGCAAGATTGACGTAGCCGCCTTCGCACATCTCGTGGTGCGTGCCAGCGCTAGCTAGTTGGTGTGCCTTCGGTCGCTGACTTGCTGGAGCTCCGGCCCATGCAGCCGAGCGACAGGAATTACATCCTATCCTCGTGGCTGCGTTCGTTTGCCGGCAAGTCTGAGGACGGCCGCGGGTTCCGTGAGAGCGGCTCGCTGACGGACTTCTTCACCGACTACGCCCCGGTCGTGCGGTCACTCATCGACCGCAGCGCGATCGTGGTTGCCTGTCTGAAAGAGAAGCCCGACGCGATCGCCGGCTGGATGGCCATCGAGGAGGACGCGTTGCACTACGTCCTCGTCAAGCCGCGTTGGCGCCGTTGCGGCGTCGCACGCTGGATGCTCGCCGATTACGCGAGCGTGCCGGTCGTGTTCACCCACGAGACGAGTGATTCGCGTCGGTGCCCTGTGCCCGAGGCGTGGCGGCTCAGGCGCTGGCGCGTCTGGCCTAAGGAGAGAGAACAATGACGACGAAGAAGACGGCGGCGGCGAAGCCCGGAACGTTGAAGGTTGCGAAGACGATCGGATTGACGATCAGCAACCTCGGAGCGCGTACTCGTCGCGAACTCGCCGAAGACCTTCAGCGTCACGCGGACAACGGCTACCACGTCGCGAGCGCGGATGTCCTCGCCACCGGCGCGCACGTCATGCTCCAGCGCTTCGATGAGTGGTCGGTGGACGAGTTCATCGACGAAATCGAGAGCAAGTTGGCGGAGGCGCGGTCGTGAAGAAGACGCAGGCGACGCGATGAGTTGGGTCCGTCTCGAACGCGGCAACGACTGGGGTAGCATCTACTTCGCGTTGCCGGGACAGCGTCTCAACGCACATGGGCAAGCATCGGCGAAGACGCAGGGGCTGCCCTTCTTTGAGGGCGACGAGTACCGCGTCCGGTGGCCAAGCGGCGAAGAGACAACCGAGTCTGTCACCTTCGGTCACTACAGCGAACGCGTCTCCGACCACGGCAACTCGTACGAGGTCGGGAGCATGTTGCCCGGCTTCCAGCTCCGCGCCCGCGGCGTCTCGTGGTTCGTGCCGATCGACGCGGTCGAGGTTTGGTTCGAAACAGTGGAGGCCGCATGAAAACGCTCAACGAACTGCGAGACGAGTACGTGGACATCAAGGCCAGGCGCAAGCGTGCCGCCGAACGCGTGCAAGAGCTGCAGGCTGAGATCGACCGGACCGACCAGGAAGAGAAGGACCTCCGTGACGCCGAGTACAAGGCGAGCCGGGCGGTCCTAAGGGCGGTCCTTGGTGACGCCGAAACGGAAGCCGCATGAAGATCACCGCCGTCTACTTCCGTGACCGCGTCGCGCCACCCGGACTCGGCATGAACGCGGC
This sequence comes from Labilithrix luteola, assembly GCF_001263205.1. Taxonomy (GTDB): domain Bacteria; phylum Myxococcota_A; class Polyangia; order Polyangiales; family Polyangiaceae; genus Labilithrix; species Labilithrix luteola. The sequence goes on along the minus strand of NZ_CP012333.1, from coordinate 3,768,088 downwards.
CGAGTCGTACCTCACGATCGCACAAGGCTACGCCTTCGAAGTCGAGGGCGGCCTCGTCCGCATTCGTCGCGAGGGGAAGCAACCGCGCCTCGTCCCCATGAGCAACGTCAAGTGGATGGACGAGGAGCAACTGGCGCCGAAGGGCGGCAAGTAGCCATGGACCGCGTCGTCGGCCGGTGTTCGCTCTGCGGTGGGTGTGTTTGCATCCCCCATCTCTGGATGGGCATCTACCCGCCCGAGCCTACGTGCACGTCATGCGGGGCCGTTGCCCAAGGTCCGGAGCCTGTCATCGCGATGAAGCGGGCGCCCATTACCTCGTTCCAGACGCCTTGGGCCTTGCCGTGAGGCCGACATAGCGGAGACACGTGAACGTCCTCGACCTGCGGGACATCGAAGCGTGCGCCGATGCAGTGCTCGATGGCGGCGCTTCGAAGTCGTTCATCCCGCATGAGCCGTGGGCGAAGCAGAAGGCGTTTCTAGCGCTCGACGTACTCGAAGCCGGCTACGGCGGCGCGGCTGGCGGTGGGAAGAGCGACGCGATCCTGATGGACGCGCTGCAGAACGTGCACGTGCCTGGCTACTCGGCGCTGCTGCTGCGTCGAACGTATCCAGACCTCGCGCTGCCTGGCGCGCTCATGGACCGCTCGCACAAGTGGCTCGATGGCACGCGTGCGGTCTGGAACGAACAGAAGAAGCAGTGGACGTTTCCTACGCCGTGCGGGCGGACGTCGACGGTCCAATTCGGCTACTGCGATACTGAAGCCGACCTCCGCCGCTACAAGTCGGCCGAGTTCCAGTTCATCGGCATCGACGAGGCCACCGAGTGGCCAGAGAAGTGGTACACGTTCCTCTTCTCGCGCCTTCGACGCGTCAAGGGCTTCCCCGTTCCCATCAAGATGCGGAGCGGGACCAACCCCGACGGCCCCGGCTACGGCTGGTATCGTGAGCGCTTCGGCATCCCGGAAAACAAGGCGTTCAACGATCCGATCTGGTCGGGCCCAAAGCGCGTGTTCTTTCCGGCGAGGGCCGAGGACAACCCCGCGCTCGACCTCGAGCAATACGAGCTCTCGCTCGAGGAGATGCTCGGCGGCCGAAAGGGCGTGAAGTGGAAGCAGCTTCGCGAAGGCCTTTGGATCCCTGACGGCTCCGGCCTCGTCTACATCTTCGACCCGAAGAAGAACACCGCACCGCGCATCGACTGGAAGAGCGATCGCAAGCGGTGGACGTTCGTTCTCGGCATCGACTACGGCCTGACGAACGCTTGCGGGTTCGCCGTCATCGGGTGGCGCCAAGGCGACCCTCGTGTGTACGTGCTTGAGTCGTTCAGGGTCGAGGACATCGAGCCGACCGCCGCGGCCAAGGTCGTTCAGGAACTCGAGCGCACCTACCAGTTCGCAAAGATCGTCGGTGACGTCGGCGGACTCGGAAAGGGCTACGCTGAGGAAGGGCGTCGACGTTGGACGCTACCCATCGAACCGGCGCAGAAGCAGAACAAGCGCGGCTACCAACTCCTCTTCCAAGATGCGCTTTCAAACAGCCGCATCTTGCTCGTGCCGGAGACGACCGGCGACCTGCGCGACGAGTGGAAGGTGCTTCCATGGGACGCAGACCGGAAGGCGGAGGCGAAGGGGTTCGCCAATCACGCGGCTGACGCAACGCTTTACGCCTGGCGTGAGGCGCCGAACTATCACGACCTCGAGCAGGCGCCGAAGACCGAGGCCGAGCAGGCAGCTGCACACGAGGCAGAAATCGAGGCCGCTGCCGAAGACGAGTACGTCCGCAGCGAGAACGAAGAGTGGTGGGCGGCTTAGGCAGCCTTGGGCCCGACGAACGTTCGCAACCGCCGGTAGTAGTCGGCAATCTGCGTCCGCTTGTCGTCGTTCTTCACGGCCAGCGGGTTCACTTCGTAGATGCGAAGCGTCGTATCGGACACGCCGATCATCCTCGCCGCTCGCCGCAGGCTGATACCCGCTTCGACTCGGACCGCCGCATCTCGCAAACCAGTGTCGTTTGCGGGCTCGTCGGTCATTTCAACCGCGTGTTGCATATGTGCGTTGTACATGTTCCAGCGTAGCTCCCGCTACGCGATTCTAGCGCATTCACCTACGCGCATCACGGCGTGCGTTGGCCAGCTAGCAAAGAGATCGTGCCCAAGATCTCCGAGCTGCAAGCACTCCACGACTGGATGCGCTCCGTCGGTGCCGTGCATGTCCGCGATGGGGAACTGGAGCTCACGCTAGGCCCTCAGATGGTCAGGTTCGAGCCCTCCGAAGAGGCTCAGAACGACGGGACCGAGGACGATGAGGAGGCCGATGCGCTCCGTGACCTTGGCCTCAGCGCTGACATCCTCGCGCTGAAGAAGAGGTCCGCGTGATCACCTCGTCGGCTTGGTGGAAGCAGCCGGACGGCGAGAAGCATCTGGCCGTCACGACGACCGTTCGCCAGATCCGTGAGAACCAGGGCTACCGCAAGGCGCTCGATCTCATGCACGCGAGCCTCTACGCCGACCGCCCGATCACCGGGTTCGGCATCTGCGGCACGCAGCGGATGACGATTTCGGGGCTCCGGATCTCGCTGAACGTGATCCGGAACATGGTCGGGACGGTCACGTCCAAGATCGCCTGCAAGAGTCGCCCGAAGCCGATGTACCTCACCGAGGGCGGCGACTACGAGAAGCGCAATCAGGCGCAGAACCTCGAGAAGTTCGTCGGTGGCGTCTTCTACGAGTCCAAGACCTACCAGGAATGCGAAGACGCGTTCCGAGAGTGCGCGACCTACGGCACCGGTGCCGTCAAGGTCTACGCGAACCACGACACGGGGCGCGTCGTCACCGAGCGCGTCTATCCGTGGGAGATCGTCGTTGACGACGGCGAGGCGCACGAGCGCAAGCCGCGCAACCTGTACCAACGCAAGTACGTCGACCGGCTCCTGCTCGCTGAGCAGTTCCCGGATCATCGCGACGAGATCATGACATGCGAGGCGGACGCGGAAGATCGCGAGTTCGCCTACCAGACGACCGCCGATCAGGTTCTCGTGACCGAAGCCTGGCACCTTGGCGAGAGCAAGAAGAGCCCAGGCCGACACTGCATCGTCATCGCCAACGCGACGCTGGTAGACGAGGTCTGGAAGGCCCCGTCCTTCCCCTTCGCGTTCCTGCGCTGGTCCAAGGACGTCTCCGGCTTCTTCGGTGTTGGCCTCGCTGAAGAGCTGACCGGCATTCAGCGCGAGATCAACAAGCTCCTGCAGCAGATCAAGAAGGGCCACGGCCTCGTTGCCGGGCACTGGATGGTGCAGCAGGGCACGACGATCACGCAGCAGATCAACAACGACCTCGCTGCGATCATCAAATACGCCGGGCTCATGCCGCAGTACGTGGCCCCGGCGATCATTGCGCCGGAGGTCTACTCGCATCTCTGGCAGCTGTACGCCAAGGCGTTCGAGATCGCCGGCGTCTCGCAGATGAATGCCACGGGTCAGAAGCCCTCTGGCCTCGACTCGGCTCCGGCGCAGCGCACGTACCAGGACATCCAGTCGGAGCGCTTTCTTGAGGTTCAGCGCGACTACGAAGAGTTCGTCGTCGACATCTCGAAGCTGGCGGTTCGCGCCGCGAAGGAGATCGGCGGCGGCTACCAGGTCGCCAGCGTCTCGAAGAACTCGATCGAGTTCATCAAGTGGAGCGACGTCAACCTGGACGAAGAGTCCTACGTCGTTCGCGTCTACCCGACCGCGCTGCTCCCCTCGACGCCTGCCGGCAAGCTCGCTTGGGCGGAGGACATGATCAAGGCGCAGGTCATCCCGACCGAAGACGTCCTCGACATCGTCGACTTCCCCGACACCGAGGCCTACGCGAAGCGTGCGAACGCGGCCCGCCGAATCATCGAGCGGAACATCGCGACGATGCGAGATAAGGGCCTGCCGGTTTCGCCGGAGCCGTTCGACCCGCATCCGCTCGCGCTGCGTCTCGTGAACGAGGCCTACCACGAGGCTCGTCTCGACGCGGTGCCGGACACCCACCTCGAGTTGATGCGCCAGTACATGGCGACGACTCAGAAGTTCATGCAGCCGCCCCCGCCCCCACCGGGCACCGGTGCGCTGCCGACCAACGTTCCGCCTGGTGCGCCGCCCCCGATGGCTGGCCCGCCGCCAGGCGCTCCCCCTCTACCAATGGCGGCGTGACACATGAGCGACGAGCAGACGCAAGCAGCACTGGAAGCGATTCCTCCGCAGATGCGCGAGGCGATGGAGTCTGTCTTTGGTTCGGATTCGGGAGCCGCTGCAGAGGAAACGCAGAGCGCCACGCCGCCCTCTGGCGCCACGGATTCCCCTGCAGCGACTCCCGCGGCCGAGCCTAAGGATCCGGCAAAGGAACGCGTCGCTGCACGCATCCTCGCCGCTCGGCGCGCCGACATGCGAGCGGCCGAGCAGCGCAAGGCGATTGCCGAAGAGCGTGCCGCTCTCGAGAAGCAGAAGGTCGAACTCAAGGACATCGCTGCCCTCGCAGAGCAGGCCAAGGGCGCGAAGCTTTCGCCATCGAAGCTCATCGAGCTCGCTGGACTCGACCCGAAGTCGTTCCTGGAGTCGCTTGCAACGGAGCACGAGCCTGCGAGCGTTGCGGCCCGCGTCGCCGCGGCAACGAAGTCGGAGACCGATCTTCTCCGCGAAGAACTCGCTGCGATGAAGAGGGAGCGTGAGCAAGAGCGCGCTCAGTCGACCAGGGCGCAACTGGACGCTCAAGTCGTGCAGGCGCAGCAAGGCTTCATTCAGCACATCGCTGCGTCGGCGGAGAAGTACCCCCACCTCATCGAGGAATACACCCCTGCGGAAATTGCAGCCGAAGGGCTGCGCGTCGCAGAGGAGCACGCCGAGGCTTACAAGAAGAAGTTCGGAACCTATCCCGACGAAGACGTGATTGCCGAATACCTGGAAGACCAGGCGAAGGCACGCGCGGCGGATCGGGCTGCATGGCACGGGCAGATTGGAAAAGCCGCGCCGAAGCCCAGGCAGGGCGGACTCACGGGTGAGCATCAGATGGCCCCATCGGAAAGTCAGGGCCGTGGTCCGCGCACGCTGACGTCAGACGTCACGAGCACGCGCGTTGCCCCTCCAAAGCCTTGGTCTCAGGAGTTCGCCGACGAAGAGTCGATTCGGATCCTGAAAGCGGCAACACGCTGACGACGACGACGCGCTGAACGGCAGCCCGGTGCGCGGTGGCTTCGACCCACCTCTCCGGAGTTCGCCACATGGCATCCAGTCTCGACGCAGCCGCACTCGGTGCGGTTCTCAAGGTTCAGTACAACCAAAAGAAGGTCAACAACCTCTGCTACCGCGAGTCGTCGTTCTTCGCGAAGCTGAAGAAGAACCAAAAGTTCGGCGGCAAGGTTGAACAGGTCACCTTCAAGTACGGCAACCCTCAGGGTCGTGGCGCTGCATTCGCCGTAGCCCAGGGCAACATCACGACGTCGGTTTACGACGCGGTCAACGTCACTCGAGCGAAGGACTACGCCTTCGCAAACATCGAGGGCGAGATGATCGATGCCGCGAAGGACAACGAGTACGCGCTACTCGATGGCCTGAAGTCGGAAATCGACGGCGCGTTCTACACCTGCGCTCGCTCGATCGCGAACTCGCTCTTCCAGGCCGGCGGCGGTGCGCGAGGCAAGATCGGCGCTTCGACGGTTCTCGCCTCGACCCTGCTCGTCCTCGAAGACCCCAACTCGGTCGTCAACTTCGAGAAGGGCATGGTGCTGAACCTCAGCGCCACCGACGGCACCAGCGGCACGAAGAGGACCGGCACGCTGACCGTGGTCGGTGTCGACCGTGACGCTGGCACGCTCACACTCAACGCCAACATCAGCACCGTCGGTAGCGCTATCCAAGGCGACTACATCTTCCAGAACGGCGACTTCGAAACGGCGAAGTCGATGCTCACCGGTCTGGCGGGCTGGATCCCGTTCGTCGCGCCGGCTCCAGGCGACAACTTCTTCGGTCTCGACCGCTCGAGCGACCCGACGCGGCTCGCCGGCATTCGGTTCACGCAGAGCTCAGGCGGCCCGTACGAAGAGACGCTCATCAAGTGCGCGGCTCGTGTCGATCGTGAGGGCGGAAGGCCCGACACGGTCATCATGAACCCGATCGACTACGGGCAGCTCGTCGTTGCGATGGGGTCGAAGGTCATCATCGACAACAAGCAGCTTCCGGATGCTGACATCGGCTTCCGTGCACTGCAGCTCAACGGTCCCAAGGGGCCGATGGACGTCATCACCGATGCCAACTGTCCATCGGGCTACTTCTACATGCTCACCATGAGCACGTGGGAGTTCAAGACGCTCCTGGGAGCGCCCCGCATCCTCGGAGAGACTGGCGACGGTCTCAAGCTTCTCCGCAACCCGCAGAGCGACAGCTACCAGCTTCGCGTTGGGTACTACGGCAACCTGCTCTGTGATGCGCCGGGCTGGAACGCCGTCGGGAAGCTGTGAGGTGAGCCATGGCAAACCGCACCTTCTACAAGGCGGAGAGCTACGGCACGAGCCGCGTCTACGCCGAGTTCCGCTTCGTCGCTCCTGGCGCCGGTACGTCCGTCGCAACGGCGAACATCGACGGTGCTGACCTCGTTGCGAGCATCGCTCACGTGGCCGGAACCAACAAGTTCACGGTCACGCTGAAGGATGCCTTCAACAAGGTCATCGCTCACTCGACGGACGTCGTGGAGTCGACGGCCGGTGGCGCGGGCAACTACGCCTCTGCCGGCAACTTCGCCAACGAAGGCACGTCGGCGCCGATCGCGTTCAACATCTTCACGTGGAATGCCGCTGGCACTCCACGCAACGACGCCACGGACACGATCGCCGTCACGCTCGCTTTCCGAAACGGCAACTGGGGGGTCAAGTAGTGGCTTCCGAGTCCAAGAAGCCTGGCCTCGCCTTGGTGATCGGCGTCGGCAAGGACAAGGGCCGCTCGAAGGAAGACGACGACAGCGAGCCGGACATGGACGACGAGGATTACCAAGCGTCCATCGAGGAGCTCGCTGACGTGTTGGATATCAGTGACGACAAGCGGGAGGCGTTTCGCGACGCCTTCCAGGCAGCCGTCATGAGCTGCAAGTAGGAGGTTCCGTGGGCCGTCCTCGTTCGTTGGCGAACATGCTCAAGGACATCCGGCAACGGACGAACATGGAGAATTCCATGCTCGTCACGGACGATGAGCTCACGGAATACCTCAACCAGGAGATCGCCGAGCTGTGGGGACAGCTGACCCGAAACCAGGGCCAGCCGTTCCTACGCTCCCAGACCTCGATCGACGTCGTGCCGAACGTCGCCCTCTACTCTCTGCCGGCGGACTTCTGGACGCTGCAGGAGGTGACGGCGACGTATGGCGGCATCACGAGGCCCATGCGGCCGTTTATGACGGCCGAGCGTGGCTACCTCGTCGGAAACCTGGCGATCGCTCCCTTCGTTGGTGCGAAGTACCGGCTGCAGGGAAACAACATCGAGTTCCTTCCTGCCAACCTCGGCTTCAAGGCCACGGTCTTCTACACGCCCGCCTGCCCTCGCCTCACGCAGCCAGGAGACATCTTCGACGGCTTCAACGGCTACGAGATGGCCCCCATCTACGGCGTGTGCGCCACGGTTCGCGAGAAGGAGGAAACGGACCCGTCCTTCTACGAGAACCGCAAGGCGGCCTTCTTCACCAAGATCGACGCTCTCTCGGCGCACCGGGACATGTCGAATCCCGAGCGCATCCAGGACGTCAGCGGTGACCAATTCGACTGCAACCCAGACGTCGCTTGGTGGTGGCTCTGATGTTCACGCTTCCTAAGCGAGTCGCGTTCCGACAGGAGTTCACGGGCAACTTCGTGCTCGACCGTCTGCAGCGTCTCGCGCAGCAGGTCAACGACGCGCTCAATCAGACGAATGAGTACGTCGGGGCGCTGCCGTTCGCGAACGGGGTTTGGGTGCGTGGGTTTCAGATCAACACGGTCACATCAACGGTCACCCACAACCTCGGTCGCGTACCTGTTGGCTACATCTGCACGAAGCGAAATGCCGCCGTCACGTTCGGCGACGCTGTCTCTCAGCCATCGGACCAGACCAAGCAGTACGGGCTCATTGCTTCCGGCTCCTCAGTGGTCGTCGACCTCTACTTCTTCTGATGCTGCAGTTTCAAATCCAGCAATCGCCCTTCCGACTCGGCCTCGCCGAAGGCGTAGATCCGCGCCTTGCGCCGTTCGGCACGCTCACGCAGGCCGTTAACGCGGTCTGGAAGAAGTCGGGGCGCCTTGAGAAGCGAAACGGCACGACGAAGCTGACGAACGCCATCATGGGCGGCGGCACCATCACGACCGCCAACCGTCTCGGCGTCCGAGGCTCCGAGCTGATGCTGTTCGACGTGGATGGCAACGCATTCACGTACACGAACGATACGCTCGGGTGGCGACGCATTCCGGGCACGCCGCGCCCAGGCCTTACGTGGCGCACCGAGCTCGACTCGAACTCAGGCGTCGCGGGCTATGACTGCGTCGTAGCCGGCAACGCGCTCGTGACGGCGTGGATCTCGGGATCTCCGTATTCGAGCGGCGGACCTCCGACAGGGCCGCTCTGGCTTCGTGCCACCGACCTAACGAGCGGAAAGGTCCTCTTCGGCCCGACGCAGTTGGCCGCATCAGCAAATGGCGTTCGCATCGTCAAGCAGAGCGAGACGGTCGTTGCCGTCATCTTCTCCAGCGGTCCAAACATCAACATGCAGGGGTTCATCGTCTCATCGATGACGCTGGATCCTGGACTGCCTGTCGCGACGCTGCGTGCGGACAACGCTGGCACTAGCTTCGACGCCTGCCTCCTCAGCAACGGGACCATCTGCATCGCATACAACTCCGCCATTCGGCTGGAGCTGTACGCGTACAACTACGTCCCTGGAGTATCGATCACGCAAGCAGCCGCCGGTGGGGTGACGGGCACTGGCGGAACAGTTTCGATCTGCTCCACGAGCACCGAGCTCTACGTCTCGTGGTTCGCCTCTGTAGGATTCATCCGTACGGCCATCGCCTCGCCCATCACGCTCGCTCAGGTTGTTGCGGCTACGAATGTCGAGGCGGCGATTTCTGCTCCGCTCTCGATCTCGTCTATCGCGAAGGCTGGCCGGTGCCTGCTCGCATACTCGCTCGACTTTGGCGCCCCGACGCGAATGCTTGTGACGATCAACGTCAGCAGCTCGGGCGTGGTCGACACGGGGAGTCGCCGCGCGACTGGCAATGTGCAGAGCATCTCGCGTCCGTTCACATTGAACGGCGCCGACTACATCTATGTCGCGGACAACTTCCGCCTCTTCGGGGGAGGGTCCTATCTGCTTCAGATCCCGAGCAGCAATGGCGGGACTGGGACGCTGATTCCTCATCTGTATATCGGCCGCATCGACACGCTGCTGGGCGCGAACGTCATGCTTGGCACCGTTACGCCGATGCCGGACGGCAAGCGTTCAGTCGGCGCGTTGCCATATCTCTCGGAGGTCTCTGGGCCTGCGACGACAACGAGGCTCTGTGCGCTGCGCACGGTCGTGATGGCGATTCGCGATATGCGCCCTGTCGACCATGACCGTTCCGTTCAGTACGGCCGCGAGATGTATTGCTCGGGCGCTGTGCTCTCGGCCTACGACGGCCGGCTCTTGTTCGACTACGGGTGGTCGCGCGAACCGGAGATCGTCAACGTCGCCCAGAACGGCACTGGTAGCATGGGCGCGGGCCTGTACCAGTACGCTGGCGTTCTCGCCTACCGCTCATCCGCAGGCGTCGTCCACCGAAGCGCTCCATCCGCGATGCTGGCGCCATATACGGCTGCCGCGAACTCGCGAGCGCAAGTCGATCTACGCACTGTCTGCACGCAATCGAAGGCGACCGCCGAGAATGGTGACATCGCCTCGGTCGCCCCGACGACGAGCGCCATCTTGGTCTATCGAACGACAGCCGGGCAACCGCAGCTCTACGAGCTCACCATCTTGCCGAACGTGAACGCGCTCACGTTCGACCCGAAGCAGACGACCAACTCGCTCCTCGACGACAAGGCAGACGCGTCGATCGGCGGCGGCACCAACGTCGCGCTGGCGACGCGACCGACGATCTACACACAAGGTGGCGTTCTGCCCGACGAGCAGCCTCCCGCCTTCGTAACGATGACGCTGCACAAGTCGCGCCTCTGGGGTATCGACGGCAGCCAGCGCAAGGTCTGGTTCTCCAAGTCGTTCGAGGACGACTTCGGCTTCGCTCCGGGATTCTCGTCGTCGTTCGTTATGGACTTCGAGTCCGACGTGACGGCTCTGGCGTCGCTCGACGACAAGCTCGTCGTCATGGGAGGAAATTGGATCCGATACATCCTCGGCGATGGGCCAGGCCCGAACGGAGCGGACGGCATCTTTCAGCCGCCGCAGCCGATCCAGACCAACACCGGCTGCATAAGCCCTCGCAGCGTCGTTTCGACGCCGCTTGGCATCATGTTCCAGTCGGCGCGCGGCATCGAGCTTCTTTCGAGAACGCTCGAGGTGGCGTGGCTCGGCAAGTCCGTGCGGGACACGCTTGCGGCGTTCCCTGTCGTGACGAGCGCAGTGCTGGTGCCGAACACGAATCACGTTCGATTCAGCTGCAACACCACCGACGGGACTGCGGGCTGCGTCCTCGTCTTCGACCTTTCGGAGAGCCAATGGACAACGTTCGTCTACTCGGACGGGTTAGCCACATCGCTGCCGATTGCCGATGCGTGCCTTCTGAACGGGTCATACACGTTCGTGACTTCGGGTGGGGTCGTCTACACGGAAACCACTGCCCACTGTCTCGATGCGGGGGCCACGTACGTTCCGATGCGCCTCGAGACGGCGGAGTACAGCGCGACTGGGCCCCTAGCCTTTCAGTCGGTCCGGGCTTTCTCCCTTGAGGGAATCAGCAACGACAACCACGACCTTCAGATCTCTGTATGGTACAACGGAGACACGGTCACACCGGATACGGTGACCTTCGCGGCAGGCTCGCCGGTTACGACGCCAGGGCCGCTCGAGGGATGCGACGTCAGCCCTGGCACGCGACGCAAGTGCCAGTTCATCCGGTTCACGATCCAAGATTCCGCCCCATCGGGTGGCCTGCCAGTCGGAACGGGTAAGGGCCCGTCCTTCGACTCGATGGGCATCGAAGTGGGCGTCAAGCGCGGGTTCGGCAAGAAGCCCGCGACGAAGACGGGGTAGCCGTGCCCAACGAGTACAGCAACTTCACGCAGCAGGACGCGGACCGACCGGACCAAGGCTACAGCACCGGCACGCCTGGGACTGGTGACCATGGCGAAGTCTGGGACCCCGTCACGAAGACGTGGAGCAAGCCCGGTCAGCGCTCGAACGATGCAGCCAAGAACGGCTACTGGGCGTCGGGCTACATGGGCAGCGGTCGCGACAACAGCGCCGCCCGAATCGGCGGCCCGCAGACTGCCGGCCGCGTCTCGGGCATCGACCCGTCGTGGGGCGGCTACTCGTCAACGGTCGTCTACGACGCGAACGGGAACCTCGTAAACGATCCATCGCAGAGCGGCCGCGCCGCTGACGTCGGGAAGTACCGCAATCTCGCGCAAGCAGCTGCCAACCGGCAGGCCTATCAGAACGACTACACGGCCGCGAACGGCTACGCGGCGCAGGCGCAGCAGGCGCGTGGCATTCAGGGCGACGCCATGGGAATGGCTCGCAACGCGGCGCTCGGCGGTCCTACGGCGTCCCAGCAGCTCGCGCGAAACATGCTCTCGCAGGGCCTGGCGGCGCAACAGAGTGCTGCGCTCAGCGCTCGAGGCGGTCCGCTCGCTCAGGCCGCAGCCCTTCGACAGCAGCAGATGGGCCAGGGCGGTTTCATCGCCCAGGGCAACCAGCAACTCGCAGCGCTGCAGGCACAGGAGATGGCGGATGCGCGAAGCCAATACGCGCAGTACGCGACGCAGCAGCGAAACGGCGACATGACGGGCGCGGAGTTGAATCAGCAGCAGGCAAACGCCCAGATGCAGAATGAGCTCGCACAGCGCGGGCTCAACCAGCAGGCCCAGACCGGCTACGAAGGCCTCGCCTACGACGTCAACGCGGCATCGCAGCAAGCGGCGCTCGACAACCGCAAGATCGACGTCGGCGCGTACGACGTCAACTCGCAGTTCGACCAGCGCGACGCTGACCGCCGACAGCAGGTGACGGGCGCCGCCCTCAGCGCTGTCGGGACCGGTCTCAGCGCGGCCGCTGGCGCCTTCGGCAATAGCGACCAGAAGAAGAGCGGCGGAGACAATTGGTGGGACCACCTGGACGGAAGTGATCGCCGAATGAAAACCGAGGTTCGTTCGATGGGGCTCGCAGGCGCCGCGATGGCGCGTCGTGGAGGTCGGTGATGGCTCGCCCCCGATTCGAACAACCTGAGTCCACGCTCGACCACTACGACAACACGTCGTTCGGTGGATATACCGGCACGGTCCATGATGACGGTCAGGGAAACGTTCGCGTTTGGGGCCAGAACCAGGAGCAGAACCGGTACCGGCAACTCGCCGAAGCGGCTGCGCAGCGACAGGCCTATCAGGTCAACTTCGACGCCGCGAACCAGAACCTCGCGCAAGCTCAAGGCTCACGAGGCGCACAGCTCGAGGCCGCGGGCATGCTCGGACAGGCCGCGGCCGGCAATGCCCCTTCCCGGGCGGCGATTCTCGGCAATGCAGCGGCCGGCCAGGGCCTTCAGGCGCAGCTTGAGCAGAGCGCTGGAGCGCGTGGCGGACTCGCAGCCGCTGCCGCCCAGGCTCAGACCGCAAGGCAGGCGCAGGCCGCCCAGCTCCAGGCGATGTCACAATTCGGCGGGGCCCGCTCCGGCGAACTGAACGACGCGCGCAACGCATACCTGCAGACCGGCACGGCGATCCGCGGCCAGGACTACGAGGCGCAGGGCCTTGCTCAGAAGCAGGCCGAGGCGCAGGCGCAGTCGGAGAATTACCAACGTCAGCTCAACCAGCAGGCTGAGATGACGAACTACCAGCGTGAGTTCAGCGTCAATCAGGCCAACCTCGATGCCGCCATCAAGAACCGCGCGATGGATGAGCAGAAGATGGCGATTGACCGTCGTAACGACGAAGAGCGCACCGATCGCATGCTCAAGACGTACGCCGCGGTCGCTCAGACAGCTGTCATGGCTGCCAGCGACGAGCGCGCCAAACAAGACGTCGTTCCGCTCTACAACCCGCCGGGGCAAGAGCTGCGGATGGCCCCCTCGGGGCGCGGCTACCTCGTCGACGACGGCACGCCGATCGAGGCGATGACGGGAGGCGCGAGTCTTTCGGGCGAACCGCCGAAGAAGAGTCTCGCTGCCGCCGTTGCCGCCAAAGGTGAGGCGAACCGAAAGCTGACTCCGAAGGAACTCGAAGCCGCTGCCGACAAGGCCATCGCACGCACGCGTGAGCAGATCGATCGGATCGACGACCAGGGGCCCGCCGTGCGTCGCATGGGAGCCGGTACCCCAGAGAACGGCTACAACTCCGAACTCACCAGCGGCGCAGAGAAGGCCTACGAGGCGTGGCGTCAGCGAACAGCGCCCTGGGATACCGGGCGCGACTACGACCTGCGTGGAGCCTACGCCCAGGGCCTCGATCGAGATGGCCGAGGGCACCTGCCGGACACGTTCAAGAAGCCGAACCACGAGACGTTTTCCGACGAGTCGATGTACGCGAAGTATGCGCCCGACGAGGCCGGCTCCTGGGACGGCGAGACGTACAAGCCGAAGGGGCCGCCCGCGTGGCTTCGTCAGGAGCAGCGGTCGAAGGACATGGGCGCGGCGCTCGAACAGGGGCTTCAGCCGTACGCCTACGCCTACAAGCCTGGCTTTGACGAAGCGGAGCGCCAAGCCCCCGGTGAGCAGAACGTGGGGCCGATGGCTCAGGACATGGCGAGCAACCCCGTCACCGCTACGGCGGTCAAGGAGGGCCCGAACGGGATGCTCTACATCGACCAGCCCAAGGCGCTGAAGTTGTCGCTCGGCGCGGCTGGCTACCTCGCCGCCAAGCAGCGCGAGCAAGAGCAGCGTCTTGCTGCACTGGAGAAGCGCCGATGAATCGCCTTTCGAGCATCTTCGACCTCGATCCGGGCACGGCCGCCGCGCTCCAAAAGAAGTACGGCGCCGAGCAGGCTCCGATGGGGCCACCTCCGCCACCTGTCGCCGGGCCGCCAGCCGCCGACGATCTCAACATCCCCTCCGATCCTTCCGCGAGCGCCAAGCCTGTCAGCTTCTGGGACATGCTCTCGGGCAACGGCGCGCCTGAGAAGCCGGTCACGCCCGTCAGCATTGCTGAGCAGCACATTCCCGAAGGCATGCGCGAGCAGGCGAAGGTAGACGCGCAAAACCAGTGGAACCGCGCGAACGAGCCACAGGGGGCCGCTGGCAATGACGGATTCCCGACCTATCGCGACCTGAGCGGCGAAGCTGCGCCGACTGGTCCGATGCCTGGTGCTGGTGGTGCACCGCGCTGGGTTCCTGGCACGAGGTCGGGCAAGATCGAGTACGGCATTGACCCCGAAACCCTGCGAACGGGCCGAGAGCACCGCGAAAACGAAGCTGGGGCACGCCTGCTAGCTGCGGACGCACGATTCAAGGCGGCTCGTCTTGAGACCGCTGCGGAAGCGGAGCTTGCTCAGGCTGACGTCATCGCCTCCGAGCGAGCGAATGCTGTCCGGAACCGAATCGCTCAAGAGCGACAGGCGTACGTCGAGCGTGAGCGGTCGAAGTTCGACAGGCTTGCCGCTGACGCGTCACGGGACGTCGACGAAAACGCCTACTGGAAGGAGCGTGGCGGAACGCTTGCGCAAATCATCGGCGCCATCGCCGTCGGGATCGGCCAGTTCGGGGCATCGTTGACGGGCGGCAAGAACGCGGCGCTGGAGGTCATCCAGTCGGGCATCGACCGAAACATCGACGCCCAGAAAGCGAACATCGCTAAGGCACGGAGCGCCTACGAGCTTCGCTCCAATCTCTACGCGCGAAATCTAGAGTCGATCGGAGACCCAGAGCGTGCCGCGCTCGCTACCCGCGCCCAGTATCTCGATGATGTGAAGCGGAAGCTCGGGCAGGTCTACACGTCCGCTCGAGGCGCCCGCGATGAGGCTGCCTATCAGGAGCTCTTGGCGTCAGTCGAGAGCGAGCGGGCAAAGGCGGCCGACGAGTTCGCGAAGCTTTCGCACGACAAGAAGACCGAGGAGCTCACGGAAAAGTTCTCGGTGCCTGGAGCGGGTGGCGGACCGAAGGGCCACGAGGCGCTCTACGTCGCGTCGCTTGGTGGGTATGCACGCGACGCCGAGAGCGCTCGCAAGCTGAACGACCAGGGGGCGATGCGGGCACAGATCAACGAGAACCTTCGCGGGATCTCCGGCCTCCTCGAAGAGGCGAAGTCGCTGAACACGGCCAGTGACTACGGCCGCATGCAGGAGATTCGTTCGCAAATCGACTCGCTCAAGCACGAAGTCTTGCGGGAAACGACGGTCCTTCGCGGACAGGGCGCGATGTCCGAGGGCGACAAGGTGGTGTCCGAGCGCGCCGCCAACCTCGAGGACGTTGACCCCCGCGGCAAGACCGAGGCGCAGATCAAGCGAATGCAGAAGGGCATCAAGGATGTCGCCGTCATGCATCAGCGCGATCATCGCCTGCTGGGTGAGGCCTACGGCATCCAGCTCGGGCGTGAGGAATACCGCGCCGGACCAAATGGGCCGGAGCCCGTCGCGAAACTCTCCGGCCGCAACAAGGTCGTGAGCAAGCAGACGCAGAACTACGACGACCTCGTGGAGCCGCCGAAGGGCGTGGTGAAGTAGTGGCCGACAAGAAGGCCGACCCGAGCAAGCCGGTAGGCGTCGTCACCCCCAGCGGGAAGGTCGGCTACCTGCCGGCGGCTGTCGCCGATGACGCGGCCGATGCCGGCGTCCGCAAGGCGACCGATGCAGAGCTGCGGACCGCCCAGCATGAAGCCAACAAGGAGGCCAAGACTCAAGCGCTTCGCGACAAGTTCTCGGGAAGCCTCGGTGCCGAGGTCGAGGGCGCCGTTGCGCCTGCACTCGCCGGCGCTGCGCGAGGGCTATCGCTCGGTCTCAGCGACGAGGCGCTCGTCGGTCTCGGCGGCGACGCTGCTCGCCAGCGGCTCCTCGACTACCAGGAGTACGCCCCCGTCACGTCCGCGCTCGGAGAGATCGGAGGCATCGCCGGCGGTGCGCTTCTCGGAGACGAGGCTGGAATCGGAGCGCTACCTGGCGCGGTGAGCCGGCTCGGCATCGGCGCGGAGCGAGGCGTCGCTGCAGCGCTTGGAGAAGGTGCCATCGCGCGCGGCGCTGGCGTTCTCGCCCGAGGCGCCGCCGAAGGCGCAGTGTTCGGCGCTGGCAACGCGGTCAGCGAGTCCGCCCTCAAGGACACGGACCTGACGGGCGAAGCGCTCATCGGGGGCGCTGCGCATGGCGCCCTCGGCGGCATGGTCGCGAACGGGTTGCTACATGGCGCCGGAGCAGCCGTAGGCAAAGGACTCGGGGCACTGCGACCGCCGAAGGCGACCGCGGGTGCTTACGACGCGATCGCAGAGCGAGAGTTCGGCGAGGCTGCCCCCGGTCTCGGCCGACGACTTGCCGAAGACACGGCAGCCGCAGAGCGCGCCGGTGCGCCGTATCGAACGGGCCCTCTCGACGAGGTTGGCGAGGGGTACCTGTCCGCTCGGAAACGAGTCGCCCCAGAGAAGGCGAACGAGCTCGGTGAGATCTGGAAGAACCGAGAGGTCGCGCTCAACGACGGAGCCGAGCGCCTCGAGACACACGCGCGCGACCTGAGCGAAGCGATCTCGAAGCAGCAGAAGGCTGCCGCCGTCACCGACATGAACACGTTCGGTGAAGCCAAGATCAACCACATGGACAAGCTGGTTGACCGGGCCAACTTCGAAGGCCAGGCGCAGCACGTCATGGACTGGATGTTCAAGGCGCAAGATGCCGTGAACACGCTCGCTGGTGACACGGCAGCCTCGAAGCTCGGGCCTATCGCACGTAGAGAGTTCGAGTCTCGAATGGCGCGGCTCGGGAGCGCCATGGAGACAGGCGACAGCCTGAAGCTTTTCAGGGCTGCCGACGACATGAAGCGATTTCTCGGCCGTGGCGCCAGCTTCGGAAAGCGGGCTCGTGGGCTGAACGAAGCTGAGCGCGCCTTCGATGACCTCTATCAGGGCGAAGGCGGCCTGATGAGCGTTCTCGAGAACTCGGCATGGGGCAAGGCCGCCGACGCTCAGAAGGCTGTCAACGCAGCTGCCACGCAGAACATCTCGCTTGGCGATCGCTTCCGCGGCAAGTTCACGACCGAGTATGGCTCGACGGCTGGCCGCCCTGACTTCGTAGCGAACAGCGAAGCCGTCTCTGGCTTCATGGGTCGCCTGACGAAGGCTGCCAACGACCTCGACGCGCAGGGCGTTCGCGACATGATCGCTACGCGTCGCCGATTCCTCGAGGCGACCGAGAAGAGCTACGACCATGGCGCGGCTGCCAAGACGGCGATCGCCGAAGAGCGTTCGGCGCTCGACGCGATGGAGAAGACCTTCGACAAGGCCACGAAGGAAGCCTCTCTCATCAACCAGGTGAAGAGGCTCCAGGCCGAAGAGCGCGAATATGGGATCGGTGGTGCGCTCGGTCTCGTCACCGACACGTTCAGCAAGCCCATCACCACGCTGCGCCGCCTCGCCATGCTCGAGGAGCACACGCAGAGCGTGCTTGGTCGCATGGGCAAGGGGACGCGACAGCTCGTTGGCAAGACGGAGACAGAGGCGGCCCAGGCAGGCCTACGTCCACCGAAGGGACCGGGCGAAGGATTCTTCTCCCAGCTCTTCAAGTCGACGAAGGCGGCCGCAGACTCGTCGGGCTCCGTTGCTCGAGCGGGCGGCGTGAAGGTCGAGAAGTACGCCCAAGAGGCTCGTCAGATCTCGGCGCTCCAGTCGAATCCGCAGGCGCTCTCTGCTCGAATCGGCGACGCCCTCGGGCCGATGGCCAACGCCGCACCGAAAACGACGGCAGCGGCGACGACAACGGCAATGCGAGGTCTCGCGTTTCTCGCGTCGAAGATGCCGCCGTCCCGGCAGGACCCCTACTCGCTGCAGCCCCAGTTTCAGCCCACCACACGGGCGAGCGATGCCGAGATCTCCCAGTTCCAACGCTACCGCCAGGCGCTCGACAACCCGACATCGCTTCCTGAATGGGCCGCAAAGGGCACACTCACCCACGAGCACGTCGAAGCCGTCAAAGCCGTCTACCCGAAGCTCTACGAGCAGATGCGGACGCAGGTCTTCAACGACCTCGTCGACAGCAAATCGCCCGTTCCTTACGGACGTCGAATCGCGCTCGGAATCCTGCTAGACCTTCCAACAGACCAAACGCTTGCACCGGACTTCATGCAAGCGATCCAGGCCACCTTTACGGCATCGGAACAAGCCGGACAGGAGCCACCGCCCCCCAACCTGGCGCAACTCGATGTTGCGTCGTCCCTCGAGTCAGGCGCGCAGCGCATCTCCTCGGAGGGTCTGGACCGGTGATCCATGTCCGCTGGCGTTTTTCTGACTCCCCGCGTTTCGGCGACTAACGCGCCGCTGCAGGGAAAGACTGCTGCGTTCGGCACTGCAGGCGTAAACATCGCCGCGAAGCAGGGCCGACTGTACAAAGTGCGCGCCGTCAACAGCGGTGCGACCGCGTACTTTCTCCAGATCCACGACAAGGCGACGGCGCCCACGGCCGGCGGCGTGCCGATCTGGGAGGTGAGACTTCCGGCGAACGGAGACGGAGCCGAAGACTTCGGGCTCGCTGGTCTCTACTTCGCAAACGGTCTCGGTCTCGCGATCAGTACGACTGCGGGAACGCTGACGTTTGCAGCGGCCACCGACGCAGTCGCCTACGTCACCTACGCGAGCTAGCCATGGCGTCGCCGCAATACTCGATCCTGTACTCTGCACAGGTTTCGGCGAGCGCAAGTTCGGGTGGCACTGGGGACGTCCTGATCAAGGACGCAACGTCAGGGCTGTTCGTACGAGCCACGGCAGCTGCGCGCGGGTCACGCCGCTCGACGGGCATCGCACTCGGTCCGTACGTCCCCAACGGCACCGTCGAGATTCAGCAGTTCGGTCAGGTAGATCCAGCGACCTCCGGGCTCGGTATCGGGGCGGCGTCATGGGTCCGAGTGTCGTCCACAGGGGGGCTTGAGAGGTGCACACCGGTTGTCGGCGATGACATCGTCGGGTGGGTCGAAACGGACGGAACGTTCCACTCGAACTTTGGCTTCATCAACGCCTCTATGACGAACGGCGGCGCCGTGAATGGCACGGGGTTCGGCCACTACACAAGCGGCGCCCTCGATCCGAACGCGAAGGCCGTTGACCTCGCCACTATCGACGTGACCGGGGCGCTCCCGCTTGCTCGGGTTGCGGCGCCAGGAGGCGACGGCTTCCTGCGATTCAGCGGCGGGGCCTGGACCTCATCGAGCACGATCTCGAACCCAGACATCGCAACGAACGCCGGCATCGACGGTTCGAAGGTGTCTCCCAACTTCGGCAGTCAGAACGTCACGACGTCCGGCAACCTGACGCTGACGGGAGGTTCTCTGTCGACTGGCTCAACACCAGCCGCAGCAGGAGCCGTTCGACTCACGAACGCCACCGACATCCGCTTTCGTAATCCAAGCAACACTGCCGATACCGTCCTCGCCACGGTCGACTCCAGCAATTACATCCGCTTCGGGCTCAGCGGCGAGCCGCAGGGCTACGTCGCTCACGGCGGTGGCCAGTTCGGGTGGTACTCGGCGTCGAAGTACTACTTTCTCGCAACGACAAACAGCCTCCAGACGTCGGTGCCAATCGTCGGCGACGGAGCTGGGAGCCCGTACAGCGTCCACGGCTTCGTGGCGGTCCCGTTTCCTAGTGACGCCAACTACACGGTCACGGCTGCGCAATACTGCAACCGTCACATCTATTTTATGAACGGGTCGTGGACGGTAGCGCGCACGATCACGCTGCCGAGTCCGGCAACGCAGGCGCTTGGCTATTACGTCCACATCACCAACGCCACCAACTTCACGATCACGGTCTCCACTGGCGTCGGCAGCAACAAGACGCTCGCGACGAACGTCTCGCAGCTGTTCTGGATCGACTCGACGGGACCTTGGTTCGCATCCGCAACGTGGACTCGGTGAGGCAACATGAGAGTCATTACCAACATCACGATCGATCTGAAGTTCAACGTCGACGTCACGGCGCCTCAATTCCACGTCCAATTTACCGATGTGGACGGGAACGGGCTCGAGACACACGGTACAACGACGATTGCCGATGACGCCGCGTTCGCACTCTGGCGCGAATTCCCGGGCCTGCTCGATGCCGCAAAAAAGGCCGTCGAGGTGAAGGCGGCCGAGGTCGCCGAGCCAGGCGCGCTCGCGGAACGGATTGCCGCTGCGAACGAGGCCGAACGAAGGCAACGCGAGGCAGCCGCAGCATTGGCCGATGTTGAGTCGGAGCTCGCATCGAAGCGTGCAGAGCTCGAGTCGCTCGCTCAGCGCTGAAAGGAGATCGAAGCCATGCCTCCCGAAGACAAGCCCCCGATGCCTCCGCTCCCGAAGACGACCGTGCAGTTGGAGGTCCCGCCTGACTGGGCCATCGAGCTCTCGAAGAAGGTCGCGGACGGATTCAGCGACGTCAACCGGCGTCTCGTGAACATCGAGAGCAACCAAGACCTGCTCACCGAGAATTACAAGGACCTCACGAAGCGAACGACCGCTCTCGGCGAACGCATGGATCGACTCGAGGAGCGACAGGAAAGCAACTCGATCCGCGTGCAGTCCGGAAGCGAAGTCGACGCGAAGCACGACGCCGCCATCGCTGGGCTTGTCACCAAGGTCGACGCCGTCGACGGAAAGGTCGACACGCTCGCAGCGTCGCACGACGCCGGCATCGCAAAGCTCGCCGGTCTGATGGACAAACCGCTCGTGCGAAAGGTCGGGGTCGCTGCCGCCGGTCTCGCCATCGCGGCCCTCACGGCCGCTACGAGCTACCTCGCAGGTCACCAGCAGCAACCCGCGCCGCCCACGCCCACGATCGTCATCGCGCCACCAGCCGCCACGGAGATTCACAAATGAACGCCACCATGCACCCGACGACGGGGTCTGTCATCGCTGCGGGGGGCGCCATCGTCTCCGCTGCTCTACTCATCGCCAGCTGTAGCGCGCAGTCCAAGGCTGTCGCTGCGGAGGGCACTTACCTGGCACAGCAACTCGACTGCGTCGCAGACGCCGGCACGAAGGCCGAGTCGAGGGCTTGCCGTGAGGGCGTGCGCGAGCACTGGGATGGGGGTGCGAAGTGAACACCGTCATCGTTGCGGCCCGCCTCTTGGAACTCGGGCTCGCTGTCGAACGCGGTGCTCTTTCCGCTTCGGAGGCGGCCCTTCAATTGGCCGACATCGGCCTCGACATGGTCCCGGTCGACGACCTCCGCGGCTCCCTGACTGACGCCGCGCGTGCCCGAGCAGATCTCATCGCTGACGCGGCTGAGGCTGCGAAGTTCGGGAGCTGAGATGGACGAGCGCCAAGTCCCGATCAAGCGGACCCCGTTTACCACGCGGGACTACGCTCGGGCGGTCATCACGGCGTGGCGTCGTCTTCTCGCCACGATGCCCACCAAGGCCGCCGTCGGTTGTCTCTGGGCTCAATACGCTCTCGAGACCGGTCGAGGCGCCGCCTGTTGGAACAACAACATCGGCAACGTGAAGCACGCCGCTGGCGACGGCTTCAACTACATCATGCTGCCGAACACGTGGGAGGTCGTGAATGGCGTGCGCGTCACATTCCAGCCGCCTCACCCCGCGACGTGGTTTCGAGCTTTCGACACCCTCGAGAGCGCGATGACCGAGCACCTTCGCCTGCTCAAAGAGAAGCGCTACGCGAGCTCGTGGCCGGCGATCGAGGCTGGGGATCCGGACGGCTTCGCCCGTGCGCTCAAGGCGAAGGGCTACTACACGGCTCCGGTCGAGGACTATGCGAAGGGCCTGCGGACCTTCCACGCCGAGTTCATGCGCTCGAACGCCTACGATGACGCCGTAGAGGACGTGCTCGCTGCGTCTGAAGTGCCCACCGAGCCCGAACTGCCCATCCCTCCGAGCGAACCCACTGTCGTCGTGCGCCCTAAGGTGCCGTTGGGGCGACCGTCACTCGACGAATAGCGCACCGACTCCCACCTGACTCCGGCGCCTCGTTGCCGATAGGGATACCGCAGAGCTAACCTCCTCTCGATGAGGACATTGGCGCTGGCGGCGCTCCTTTTGGCGGCTTGCTCTTCCACCGAGACAACGAACACGACCAACACGGACGCTGGGGGTGACGACTCTGGCCCCGGGGCTGTGCAGGAGGCTGGCGCAGACGCCGCCACTGATGGGAGCCACCCCGTCACCGACAGCGGAGCGGATGCGGGGGGCGACGCGGATGCCGGGAACGGGCTCTTCGCGACGTGTGCTCCCGAGAAGAATCCGAACGGCTGCCCCGCGTCCGTGAAGGCCGATGGCTACGACGCACAGGCCGTCTTCTGCTTCCCTACGCACAACGATCCTGACAACCCTCTCAATGACATCTACGGACGGTGCGTTTTCCCGTGCGGCATCGACGATCCGATCAACGGAACGTCAAAGGAGGATCCGCAGAAGTCTGCCATGTGCACCAAGCTTGGTGGAATCTGCCGGCCAGCCCCACAGAACGGCTCTTGGTGGTGCACTCCGATGCCGTAGTCATCGACCAGCCTTCGTCTTCGCTGGCTCCCCTTCCGCCACCAACTCCAGCGCCAACTCGAGCGCCTCGATGCATTCCCGGAGCGCCGTGCGCTTGCCGGCATGCGCCGAGGCGAGCGCTTTTTGTGCGGCCGACCTGAGCGCCGTCACGCTTCCGTCACGCCCACCATATCGCTCGGCTTTTCTAGCCATTCCTGGGGCCTCCGGAGCCGTAGGTCGCAGGTTCGAATCCTGCCGGGCGTGCCCTCGTAACACACTGGTATACTCTGCAGAGCCGCGCGGCTGGAAACGCCGCGGCTTCCATCGCGCTCGTCGAGGCGTTTAGGTCGCGCGCCGTCGTTGTCCCGATCCGAGGTGGACGACGAGCCGTCGTTCCGGTGGACAAGTCGGTCGGTGCACCTCGCCGTCGCAGTGTCAGCGCACATGGGGCCACGATCGACGTGGCGTCGATCCTGGCCGACGGCGCCGCCTTCGCCGTTCGTCTGACCTAGTGTTGAGCCGTCTGCCCCCACTCGCGCAGGCGCGCAGGGCACAACGACGGCTCTTCCAGGAGCTCACGTACGACTCGGGCGAAGGCCTCGGGCTCTTCGCGG
The DNA here is from genome assembly GCF_001263205.1 of Labilithrix luteola. Taxonomy (GTDB): domain Bacteria; phylum Myxococcota_A; class Polyangia; order Polyangiales; family Polyangiaceae; genus Labilithrix; species Labilithrix luteola. The sequence goes on along the minus strand of NZ_CP012333.1, from coordinate 3,744,704 downwards.
TGGAGATAGTGCCCGCAGCCCTCGAACGGGACGAAGACAACGTTTTCGAGTGCATCCGCGAACGTTCCCGCATGGGCGATTGGAATTACCTTGTCGCGGCTCCCCCACAGGACCGCGATGGCGGGCAGCTCCTGGATCGTGTGCGCGCGGTCGAAGAACGTTCGCCTCTGTCCACGCCAGTCGATCACGTCGCGGACGGTCCGCGCAAACGCACGCGCCGAACCGGGCTCGGCGTTCATCTCTGCGAGCTCCCGAATATCGGACCTCGAAAAGGCGCCGGCGCCGAGGAGCACGACGTAGGTGCCCATTCGCATGAAGGGCTGACCAAATCTCTCCACGACACCGCGAACGGATGCCAGCCGGAGCGCAGAGCCTACCTCCCGCCCCAGGCCACCAGAGGCAACGAGGACGAGTCTCCGAATTCGCAATCGGCGCTCGAGGAGAAGCATTTGCGCGACACCGCCACCAAAGGAGTGACCGACGACGTCGAGCTCCTTGACGCCGAGCGCCTCGAGCCATCGCGCGATGATCCCCGCGTGCCAGCCGAGCTCATAGCTTGCGTCGGGACGATCGGACAGACCGTGCCCGGGAAGGTCTGGCATGAGCACGCGCCGATCCCGAGCAAACGCGGGCGCAACGTTCTTCCATGTCCGATGGGAATCGTACAGACCGTGGAGCAACAGCAGCGGCGTGCGACTCGTTGCAGGTCCGAGGTCTACGCCATGGACGCGGACGCCCTCGATCGAGAAGTGGACAGCTCTCTTGACGGCGGTCACACCGGCCCGCTCGCAGGATGCGTGCCCGGAGCTGCCAACTCGTCACCACTTCACGCCTGAGCGCGGACGAGTAGCTGGCGTTGCGGCATATCCGACCGTCCAAGCGACGACTGAGCCGAGGCTCCGCAACAGACGCGCTGCGGCGGCGGCGGCACGTCACGCAAGGTCCGGGTGTCCGTCTCTCGCCGCCATGACCACGTCATGGTGCGCGGCGTGCAACGACAACGTGCGTAGAGCAGGCTAGGGCCCATGCTGAGCGTTGCCGAGTTCATTGCGAAACATAGCGGCGAGATTCTCCAGTGCTGGTTCGATGAGGCTAGCCGTGCTGCGTCTTCGCGCGGCCTCGACCGCCCCGAGTTCACGAACATCATGCCAACGTACGTCTCGGCACTCGCAGAGGCGCATTCGGACCTCGGAGATTTTCCTCGGGATCGGCGCAAGCACATCGAGAGCCATCTTGCTTCACGTATTCGTCAGGGCTTCTTGGTCGAAGAGATCGTCGACGAGATCCTCCTCGTCGGGCGGTGCGTGGATCGCGCGTCCGACGCCGAGTGCAGGCCCGACCAAAGGGCCGCCCCCGCGGACCGCGAGCGCTTGCGGGAGGAGCTCTATCGCGCCGCAGCGGCGGTCTCGGACATGTTCATGAAGCACATGGTGGAGGACGAACAGGACGAGAAACGCTACGGCCGGCTGCTTCGCGATATCGCCAGCGACGCGCTCCAAGAAGGAGCGGAGCCTTTCCGCGCGAGGCTGAACCAGGCCCTCACATTGATCATGGAAGGCGTCGGCGCGAACAGCGCAGCACTCCTGCTCTACCGCCCCGCGTCGATGGACCTCGTCAGCGTGGCAACGGTGGGCATCGAGAGGATGGAAGAATACGTGGTCGGGCTCGCCCCATCTTCGTTCGCCGGAAAGGTCGCCTCGCACGCCGACGCGACCTCGGTCGAAGACGCAGCGACGACCCAACTCGCGATCCCTGACGGCTTGAGGCGCAGCGGGATCCATTCGCTCGTGGGGGTCAGGCTCCCCGCACATCGGACGTTGTCTGGCGTGCTCTATGTCGGTCTCTGCGAACAGCGCCCGTTCACCGCTCGCGAAGTGCGAAGACTCGAAGCACTCGGTGAGCAGCTTACGCTCCACCTCGACAACGCGTCGCTCGTCGCGTCTCTCAACCAGAAGGTGGACGCGCTCCGAGTGGAGAGGGAGCTAAGGGAACGCTTCGTTTCGGTTTTGGCCCACGATCTTCGCGGTCCGCTCTCCGCAGTGAAGATGGCCACCTCCTTGCTGACGATGACGCCCGACGGGCAGCTACCGACGTTGGACGAGCAGGCCAAACGGATCGGTCGCAACATCGACCGCGCAGACCGGATGGTGCGCGACCTACTGGACGCCAACCGCATTCACGCTGGCGAGCGTCTGCCCCTCCAGCTGGCGCAGTGTGATCTCGTCGCGATGGCACGGGCGACCATCGAGGAGCTCACGGAGCTCCATGGTGCGCGCTTCGTCCTCACGGGTGAGGAACACACCTTCGGCGTATGGTCCGAGGAAGAGCTGCGGCGGTCGCTATGGAACCTAGCCACCAACGCGATCAAGTACGGCGCAGCAGGCCGGCCGATCACGGTTCGCATCGACGCGACAGGCGACAGGGTGCTCCTCTCCGTCCACAACGAAGGTGTACCCATCCCGGAAGAGGAGCAGGAGCGACTCTTCGTTCCGTTCGCTCGAGCGCGTGCGACGCATGCAGGCGGACCACGCGGATGGGGGCTCGGTCTCACACTCGTTCGCGGCACTGCGGAGGCCCATGGTGGACGCGCGACGGTGAAGAGCGACGCGACGGGAACGGCCTTTTCGATGGACCTGCCACGCGATGCGCGTCCTTTTCAGGCGCAAGCGGATGACGTGACCGAAGCCCCCTCTTTGACGCGCCGACTCCAACGGGACGACGAAGAGCTCGGGCCCCTGGGACGCCGCTGGTGGTCGCTCGACTGACATTTCAGATTCTTCGAGCGTCCGGGCTCATCGGGGCGCCGGCGCGGCCGGCTCACGGGGCGAGGCTCGCGGCATGTGACTGCAGCGACGACCACGACGGCGTGAGAGACGCCGGCGGGGCGCCGACCGCGTAGTGATGAATCTGGGCGTCGACCCAGAGGTTGTAGAGGCGGTAGCAGCTGTTGTGGTGAAGGTCGCTGAGCGGCCCCATCGCGACGGTCACGGGTGTGCTCTCCCCGTCCGGACCCGTCTTGGCGAATCCAGCATCGAGTAGCTTCTTGCAATCGCGCGCGGTCCGGTCGCCGCGGTCGGCGTAATCGCGAGCGAAGGCCTCCGGCGTCATCGTGCTCGACCAGTAGTCGTCGTCCGATTGCATGCGCGCGAGCCACGACGCGAAGATCTCGTCTTCGGCGAACCCGAGGCGCGTGGCGTACTTCATCTTGAAGTCGTCTGCCGCCTGCTCGATCGTGTAGTAGCCGACCTGATTCGCGCGAGCAGCAGCGACGAGCTCCGGCGCAGCGCCTTGCGAATCCCCGCTCACCGCCTCGGCATACGCCGCGCTGAGGGTAGCCTGCTTCTCTTTCGTCGCACGGCCGGCTTCGCGCTGGGTATCCGTTCGCAAGAACCAGAACGTCGATTTCAGCGTCCCAGCGACCGTGCGGTGGCCGAGATAGTAGTGCCCGAGCTCGTGGACGGCCGTCATCACGAGGTCGGTCTCGCTGCTGTCCGCGATGAGGTCGGTCGTGAAATGAACGTACGGCGACATCGCCATGACCGCGATGTCGGTGCCCGAGGCGACGGCGGGATCGATCGCGCAATCCGCACCGCTAGCGTCGATCTTCCCGCCGTGAAGCGCCAGCTTGCACCCCGATGTGTCCGTCTGCTTGAAGGCCGCGTTCACGAACGACGCATACGCGCGCGGGTCCCACCCGGGGCGAGCGCAGGTCGGCGCCGTATCGGGCCGAACGTCGGTGATCCAGGCCAGCGGTCGCGCCGACGAAGCGACGCCTCGGCCGAACGGTACGCCGAGACACGCCGGCGCCGACGACGCCCACGCGTCATGCGTCGAACGAGACCGAAGCACCTTCGCGGTCGGCTTTGGCGCCGCAAACGGGCGATGGGTCGCCTGCTCGGCATCCGCGCGGACGAGTGCATCGATCCGATCGAGCCACGTCTGGAGACGAACCGTCAGTGGATCGTCGTCGGCAATGGCGGGCTCGAGCAGCGCACCGTTGAATCGCTTGCCCTGTCGATACGCGTCGTACTCCTGCACCGCCCAGAGGAACGGACTGTTGTCGATGTCGAGCGGCGCAGTCACCGTGACGGCGTCGGTCCCGGATTCCACCTCGTCGTCATGGGTCGTTCCGCACGCCACGAGCCCGAGACCAAGACCAAACATGAGAGCGAGCACGCCGTGTTCGAGCGGGCGGATCATGGGCAGCGCGCTGAGCACGACGTATGCCACCGGGAGTCGTCGTTCTGCGCGGTGTTTCTCGACGGGGGATCACCGAGGGAGTCACGCGGCGGGCGCTTGCCACTGGTAAAACGACTCGGGGCGGAGCAGCCCCGCCTGTCGACGCTTTGTTCACGCGATGGCTCACGAAGCGTCAGCTCGCGCGGGGAAGGTCAGCGAGGCAGCGTCAGTTCGCGGCCAGGATCTCCGCGATCATCCCACGAGCCTCCCGCGAAACGGTCTGAACCACCTCGAAGTCTGCCTCGGCGTCGAACACGACCGTGAGAACGTGACCGGCGTCGACAGCGAGCACCAAAACGTTCAACGGTGACGGGCCGAGCTCGGCAAAGACCGGCTCGAGAAGCGCACGGACACTGCCCGCTGCAGCGAGCTGCTTGGCGCTCAGGACGGCGCGTAGCGGCGGAGGGATCGCCGCCTCGTCGCCTCCAACCGCAATCGCGAGGCCGTCCGCGTCGGTGAGGAGGACGACGATGGCCAACGTCATCTCGTGGAGATCTTCGACTGCCCGGAACAGGTCGAGCTGCTGCGCGGTCGGGCCGCCTTCACTACGAAGTTCGCTCATCAGGTCTTTCTCTACGCCGAAGCTACTGTCGAACTGTCGAGTTCCGAACTCTGCGCGGTGCGAGCGCGCTCACACAACGAAATGCGCTCTACACATATCTTAACAAACCGCGCGTTTCGTCGGGCGAAGTGACGCAAAATAAAACGGGACAAAGTTACTCGCCGTATGCCGTGACGTGAGCTCGTGCACGCGTACGCGAAGAAGACGTCGTCGAGCTAACGATGACGGCGATGTAATGGACGTACGTCTTCGGAATCCGCACTCACTCGCCTATGGTCCGCCGCCGTGTGGAAGGGAATGTCTTGGGTGCGGGGGAAAATGGGAATCGTTCTTGGCGCTGGTCTGTGCGCCTCGTTCGCGATCCTGGCCTCGTGCTCGGATCATCACGAAGCGTCGCCGACCGTGAAGGTCGACACGCGGCCCTTCACGCAAGGGTGCCGAGGATTCACGACGAGGCCTGGGGCAGCGACGATCGAACGCGCATATCCGCAGGTCTCGTTCGAGTATGCGGTTCAGCTCGTCCATCATCCGCGCGACGCGTATTGGTACGTCGTGGAGCAGGGCGGCACGATCCGCCGCTTCGCCGATCGGCCGGATGTGAGCGAGTCGGAGCTCGTCGTCGATCTGCGTGACACCGTCGCCATGCTTGGCCTCGAAGACGGCCTTCTCGGCCTCGCCTTCGATCCGAGCTTCGAGAGCTCCGGAAACGTCATCGTCAAGTACACGCGCAAAGCGGAGGAGACGGACGCAGCGGCGCGCCTTGCCGTCGCTCGCCTCCACTCGGACAATGGCGGCGCGACGTTCGAGCCCGCGAGCCTGCGCGAGATGCTCACCGTCGCGAGGCCGCAGACGATCCACCACGGTGGACCGCCACGCTTCGGCGCGGACGGCTACCTTTACGTGCCCGTGGGCGACGGCGGTTGGGACCCCGAGATGCGCGCCCAGGATCTGTCGATGATCGAAGGCACCGTTCTCCGACTCGATACGAGCGTGGAGCCTTACGCGGTCCCCAAGGACAATCCTTTCGTCGGAACGCCCGGCGCGCGTCCGGAGATCTTCGCGTACGGTCTCCGTAATCCGTTCGGCAACACGTTCCATCCCACGACCCACGAACTCTGGGTCGGCGACGTGGGGCTGGCGACGTGGGAAGAGATTGATCGCATCGTGCCCGGCGCGAACTACGGCTGGCCCATTCGCGAGGGAGCGCACTGCAAAGACGGTGTCGAATGCGATCCCACGGGGCTCACCGATCCCGTGCACGAGTACTTGAATTACGGAGGCAGCGCGATCGTCGTCGGGTCCATCTATCGTGGCCAGGCCTTCCCCGAGACGCGCGGTCATCTCATCTTCGGCGACTTCGTGAACGGCCGCATCGAGGAGCTCGCCTACGACGGTGAAAAGGCGCAGGCGAAGCTGCTCGTCGAGTCCGGTCTCAACATCACGGAGATGACCGAGGACGCGAATGGCGAAATTCTCGTCGTCGAGCTCGGCGGGCGCCTGTTCCGTCTCGTTCCGGCCACGCACGTCCAGGCCGTTCCCGAGCTCTTGAGCGAGACGGGATGCATGGACATGAGCAATCCCAAGGTGGCTCCGCGAGGCCTCATGCCTTACGAAGTCAACATGCCGCTCTGGTCCGACGGTGCCGACAAGTACCGCTGGATGAACATCCCGGAGGGAACGAAGATCAAGGTCCGCGAAGACGGCTCATGGGAGATGCCGGTCGGAACCGTCCTCGTGAAGAACTTCTTCAATCACGATCGTCCCATGGAGACCCGCCTGCTCGTTCGTCACGAAGACGGCGAATGGGGCGGCTACAGCTACGAGTGGGACGCCGATCGCAAAGAGGCGCGGCTCCTCGAAGGGGGCAAGGCGGAGTACTTCGACGGACTGGGCTGGTCATTCCCGAGCCGGTCGATGTGCATGAGCTGTCACAACGCCGCGGCCGGCCGCACGCTCGGCCTGATGACGCCGCAGCTGAACCGCGAGATCGAATACGCCGACGGACATCGCGAAAATCAGATCACCGAGCTGACGCGCGCAGGGTGGTTCGCGGAGCCGCCCGGTGATCCGAGCACGCTCGCGAAGTTCGTGGCCCGTGAAGACACGGAGGCGCCGGCGGCCGACTGGGCGCGGGCCTACTTGCACTCGAACTGCTCGCACTGCCATCGCCCTGGCGGCCCTGGACGCGGCACGGCGAACTTCACCTTCGGCGCGACGCTCGCCGAGACCGGGTGCGGGCTCACGCCCGAGCTCGATCCGCTCGGCATCGAGAACGCCGAGGTGATCGCGCCTAGCTCTCCCGAGGGGTCCGTGCTCCTAGCGCGCGTTTCGGCGATCGGCGCGGCACGCATGCCACCGATGGGCACCGCGGTCGTCGACGCGCTCGCCATCGATCACCTCCGCGAGTGGATCGCGACCACGCCTCAGTGTGATTGAGTCGGTCGCGACGGCGGTGCTTCCTTCGGTGCGCCGCAGTCACGCTTCACGCGCGCGAGCTCGGTCTGCAGTAGGTCGATCTGCTTCTGCTGCTCCTGAATCGCGGCAACGGTCATGCTGACGTAGCCGTAGAGATCGACTCGCTCGCGTGACGACAAGACGGCAGGGCTTCCATCAGGCATGTCCTCGATGATGAAGCCCAGGTGCTGCGACGGATCGCTCGCCTTGTAGCGGTAGGTCGCGAGACGCACACGAAGAAGCTCTTCGCGCAAGCGCTCCGCCTCGGCCGGCCCGACGTACGTGATGTCCTGCTTCGCGCGCGCCGTCGAAATCGGGCACTGGGCCATCGGCAGCTCCCACCTTCCCTGCCTGCACGAGAGAACCATTTGCCCGCACTCGGCGGGCGGAGCGAGCGCGCACGAGTCTCCCTCCTTCGCGCACGGATCGCCGACGTGGGGGCGCGGCGTCGGACAGTAGGCGGGTCCATCGAAGCAGTGCCACGTGGGCGGCTTCGTCTGGTCACAACAGTTCGTGGTGATCCCCGCGTCCGGGTTGCACGGTGGTTGGCCGACCGGATAGGACCGACAGAAGACGCCACACGTGCAGCTCGAGCCGTCGTAGGAGCACGTCGACGTGGCGGAGCACGATTCACCGTCCTCCACGGCACTTCGTGATGCTGGGCAATCCGCGGCGTTCGTCGGGATGGCCGGCGGAGCGGACGAACCGCACTGCGGCGGGGTCGAACCGCCGGGCGAGAGCGACACCGCCCATTCACCAGCGCTACAGACGACGATCGTATTGCAGCGCGGATCGAAGTCCGTGCCGTACTCGCAGATCTGGCCGGCCTTCGAGCACGGGTTCTTCGCACCGTTCGCGGTCTGGCGCGTCCACGGCACGGCGCTCGGGCATCCGGTCGTGACTGTGCCATCACTGCCGGCCTCGCTCGCTCCGCCATCGGGCGGCGACGACGACGTCTTGCCCGCGCACGCCGTCGCTGTGACTCCGGCGAAGGTCAGCAACACGAGAGAGAACGTTCGGCGCGAGCTCGATCGAATCATGCCTACGAGCATAGCGGCAGCGCGTCGGTGGCTCGAAACGATCGCCTGGTCAGTTGGGCGTCCACGCAGCGTTTCACCGTGACCGGAGCATCCCGGCGGAGAGCTGAGCGGCTCCATCCACGAGCTCTGGGCGGCCAGCGAGGATGGGTGGTCAGGGAAGAGCTTCTCCGCGCGCGCTTCGGTTCAACTTCACGCCATCGACGAAGTTCCAGGTACGACCGTCATCGGATGGTCGCATGGAGGATTCCCACCTTCGCGATCAGCCCGGTGAGATGGGGCCGAGGGTCCAGTCGTCCGCGGCAATCAGCACTCGCACGTTTGGACGAAACCTAGGCTCCCGTTGATCGCCAATGGCCTTTACAAACACGTAAAGGTTCGAGGTTCACGAAAACGTAAGTCGCATTCGCCGCATGTCGATCGTATCCACTTGATTGTCTGCGACGGGGCGATGGGCGATGAGCGTCGGGCGTGGTTGCCACGTGCGCCGTTCGTTTTCGGTATTGCGTCATTCGAAATGAAGTGACGCGTGATGTTCGTCGATCTCGCCATGATGGTGGAGAGGTCGGCGATGTTCGGACCTGAAGCAGTCTTCGAAGGAGGTCATGTGTTCCGACCGAGAGTCACGGCGATGATGCCGAGAGGAATCCTCACGCTGGGCGGAGCGCTCGTCGCGACCACGGTCTGGGCCGGCGTTGCGCATGCCGAGCCCGCCCCGGCGAGCTCGAATGCAAGGGGAGCGTCACCCGCGGTGGCTCCCGCGGACGCGAAAGCCGCAAGGAAGCTCTTCGACGTTGCGAAGGCGCGGTACGATGCATCGGACTACGCGGGGGCGCTCGTGCAGTTCCATGAGGCGAACAGGCTCGAGCCGTCGCCACAGGTCCAGCGTTTCATCGGGTTCTGCCTGGACCGACTCGGCAAGCTGGCGCCGGCCCTCGAGGCCTACGAGAGCTTCCTCGCGAGCGCGCCCGCCAGCATGCAGAAGGAGGTCGACGAGACGGCCGCTCGGGTCGCCGTCCTCAAGGCGATCCCCGGAAAGGTTCGCGTCGAGACGACGCTGCTCGGAGGGATGGTGAGCGTCGACGGGCGAGACGTCGGCCCCCTCCCGCAGGAAGATCTCGAGCTTTCACCCGGCAAGCACGAAGTGCGGATCACGATTGCCGGATATCCGCCGATCGTGAGGGAGCTCGATGTCCCGCACGTTGCGAAGATCACGCTTCGCGTCCCGCTCGCGGCGCCCGAGATGGCGTCGCCCGCGCCCGTCGAGCCGGAGCCGCCCGCACATGCGGACGACGCGCCCCCTGCGTCCGCGGCACGGCCTCCTGCTCGGCCGAGCAAGGTCCCGATGTACGTCGCCGGGGCTGTCGCGCTCGCTGCCACGGGCGTGGGCGCGACCTTCGGGCTCATGGCGCTCGGCCACAAGAGCGACTTCGACAAGAACCCCAACGCGGCCTCCGCCAGTGGAGCCGAGAGCGCGGCCATCATCGCCGACGTCGCGTTCGGCATCGGGCTCGCCGCGGCCGTCACCACCGCCGTCATGTTCTTCAACGAGGGCAAGGGCGGCGAGGGCAAGGCGTCCGAGCATGCCGAGCGCGGAGGCGCGGTGCGTGTCTCCGCTTCGCCCGTGGTCACACCCCACGGCGCCGGCATCGGCGCCTTCTTTCGGTTCTGAGGAAGGGCGAACCACATGATCTGCACGAAGACACGGGTCGCCCTTCCGGTTCTCATTGCCGTCGCCATCGGCGCGGTCGCCTGCGAGCAGCTCGTCGACGTGAATCGCGACCTCATTCCGGAAGACGAGGTCGCCGAAGAGGCACCGCCGGCGGAACCGGCGAAGGACGCAAGCGCGGGGGATGCGACTGAACCAGGGCGGGACATCGACGCCTCCGAACCCGCTCCGGACGCGGCCTCCGACGGTTGACCGAGCGCGGTCCGGCGCGGCTTCGACCGCCCAGGAGCGCGCGGACCGCGAGCCCATCTCGTCCTCGCCGAACTTCACGACCCGTTCACCGAACGTAGCCCGCGGAGCCTGACGCTCCCGTCGCGGGACAGGAGAATTCATGCCTTCGGTCGCCTTTTCGTCTTTCCCGGGAATGCGCCGCCGGCCCGCGCCAAGCGGGCGGCGGGCGCGAGCACCCGGAGTCGCGCTCGCGTTGCTCTTTTTCCTGCTTGCTGTGTTTTGCTGCCCGCGGGCCGTGCTCGCGCAAAGTCAGACGGCCGACCTCTTCGGTGAGGTCGTCGACGCCTCCAGCGGCAAAGCTGTCGCGAGCGCGATCGTCGTCGCGACGTCTCCGACGCTGCAAGGCGAACAGACGGCGATTACCGGCAAAGACGGTCGATATCGAATCAGCAACGTTCCCCCCGGAACGTATGCGGTGACCGTGACGGCTCCGTCCTACAAGCATTACACGGAATCGGATATCTCGATCTTGGTCGGGCGCTCCGTCAAGCTGCGCGTCAGCCTGCTCCCCGCCGTGCTGAAGGGGGAAGAGATCAAGGTGTCACGCCCGGTCGCTTCGGTCATCGACCAAGGATCGACGACGACCGGCCAGACGTTCACGAGCGACTACATGAGCCGCGTCGCCACGCAGCGGAACTTCAACGACGTCGTCGAGGCGACGCCGGGCGCGCAATTCGACCCGTACGGCGTGTCCTTCAACGGCACGTCGTCTCCGGAGAACTCGATCTACGTGGACGGCGTGAACACGTCGGACATCAACACGGGCACGCGCACGTCGAGTCTTCCGCTCGAGTTCTTGGACCAGGTGGAGGTCAAAACGGGCGGATACATGCCCGAGTACGGAAACTCCACGGGCGCCGTCGTCAGCGCGGTGAGCAAGGTGGGCGGCAACCAGTTCCACGGCTCGGCATTCAGCTACACGACGCCGTTCAGCGGACTGCAGAGGAGCAGCGGCCAGTTCGGGGAATCCCTCTCCCATACGATTCGCCTGAACTACCGCGAGCAGGTCGGCGCCGAGGTCGGCGGCCCCATCGTCAGGGACTATCTCTGGTTTCACGTCGGCTTCGCCCCGACCTTCGAGCAATACACGCTGACTCAGCGAGTGAGCGCCCGCGCGGACGACGGCTCTGGGCGACCGCTCTACGATGCGCACGGACGGCCCGTGATGTCGGCCATCCCCGGACTCGACCGGCAGTTCAAGACGTACTCCCGCTCCTATGTATTCACGAGCAAGCTGACGTTCAATCCGAACGAGAATCATCGCATCACGCTCGGCTTCTCCGGCAACCCGACCACGACCTCGGGCGTCCAGGCGAGCTACTTCGGTCCGGTCACGAACGGGATCCAGAGCGCCGCGCTCATGAACGGCGATCCCTCGGCGTACGACAACCGCGTGACGAGCGGAGCCTACGACGCGGTGCTCAACTACGACGCCAAGCTCCTCGACAAGCGTCTCTTGTTCAACTCCGTCCTCGGATGGCACCACGCCACGAATTCGATCGTCCCGAACACGGCGATCGGTGCGAACGCCAACCAGATCCAGTGGACCGGAACGGAGAGCCTGGGGCAGTTCCTCCCCGGCGCCGCGCCGTACTGCACGCCCTTCACGAACCCAGGCGCGGTCGATACGAACCGATGCCCGGTCACCAACTACTTCCAGGGCGGCGCCGGCATGACGGATCGGCAGATCCAGGACCGCCTCTCGCTCCGCGCCAGCCTGACCGCTCTGCTCGGCCGGCACCAGCTCAAGGTCGGCACCGAGATCATGCGTTCGAGTCTGAGCCACAGGACCGCCTTCACGGGCGGCGCGATCGAGCAGATGGTCGCCGGCAACACGCAGATCTACGACTCCGCGCGGTACGGAAACGGCAATTCGACGGCGGTCGGTCTGGCGAACGGCGGTTCCTCGAACAACCCGTACGTGCTGAACGACGCCAACAATCGCTTCTACGACTCGGCCTCCAACACGACGCACTATTGGAATCTCGCCGGATACATCCAGGACTCGTGGAACATCCTCGACAACCTGACGATCCAGGGCGGCATTCGTATCGACAATCAGTACCTCTACGGCGGTGAGCAGTACTCGCGGCCTGGCCAGTCCTCGAATGCGCTCGCGTTTACGCTGAAGAACCTCTCTCCGCGAATCGGCGTGATCTACGACCCGACGAACACGGGGCGCGCGAAGATGTTCGCGTCCTACGGCAGGTTCTTCCACCTCATGCCGCTGAGCACCCTCGACCGAGCCTTCCCGGAGCAGTCGCAGGTCCTCACGTATCGCGCGGCGGGAACGTGTCCGTCGAACCAGCCGCTCACGTGCCAGGCTCTCCAGCGGAGCTACATTCGCGCGGAGGGCGAGAGCGTCATGCGTTCCCTCACCGGGCAGGCGGTCGACCAGTACGAGGCGGGCGCCGAGTACCAGATCCTCAAAGACCTGCTGGGCGGCATTCGCTACACGGCGTCGCGGGCGCATTCGCTCATCGAGGACTACTCGACGAACAACGGTTCGACCTTCGGCGTCGGCTCCATCGGTAGCACCCCCTACACGAATACCCTGGTCGGCCCGAACGCCGTCACGGGCCTCGACTACGCCTACTATTTCCGGAATGCAGCGCGAAACTACGACGCCATCTCGGTGTATCTGAACAAGTCGCTGGCGCGCCGCTTCATCGGCAACGCGTCGTACACGGTGTCGTTCCTCCGCGGCGTCGAGAACGGGCTCTTCCGGAGCGAGGACGGCGAGCTCCACCCGAACAACAACAACTCGTTCAACTCCGCGGCGCTGTTTCCGAACGTCTACGGCTACCTCGGCGCGGATCGCCGGCACCAGGCGAAGCTGGATGGTGCGTTCCTCTTCGAGATCCGCCCGAATTTCCTCGTCACGCCGAACATTCGGCTCCGCGTGTCCTCGGGCGCCCCGTACAGCATGATGGGCGCGGACCCGAACTTCGGCCCGGCCCAGGCGTACATCCTCTCGCGCGGCGAAGGTGGGGTGACGCCCTGGTACTTCCAGGCCGACGTCGGCCTCAAGGCGGAGCAGGTGCTCCAGGACCGGAGCCGACTCAGCTACGGCCTCACCGTCCTGAATCTGCTGAACCTGCAGACGGCGACGCAGACCGACGAGAAGTACGCGCAAAACTCCGAATACATCCGACCGATCGCGGGAGGCACCAAGAACGACGTCGCGTACGTGAAGACGACCAACCAGACGCCCGCGCGATTGAATGCCAATTACGGCAACGCCACGGCCTTTCAGCTGCCCATCGAGGTGCGCTTTGACGTCAAATATACCTTCTAGTCGTCTCCGCTTGCTCGCCATCGCGGCAGTGGTGGGCGCGGTGCCCTCCTGCAACGAGCCGTTCACCGAGGACCCGAACGCGAACGCGCCGCCCGCCGTGATCGGCGTCGTCTTCCGTGACGCGCTCGACATCGACGACGTCGACGATCTCGCCGGAGCGGCTGCCGTCAACGGCCAGACCCCCGGCGGCGAAGCCTCCGCCATGTACTGGTTCCGGCAAAACGTCCCGACGCCGCTTGCCGGGCCCGTCTCGGTCTATCCGAGCCAATTCCCGCAGATCGTCTTCAACAAGTTGATGGATGGCTCGACCATCGAGCTCGCGCAGATCGATCCCATCACTCACCAGCCTCAGGGGTTCTGCGCTCCGGCGCCGGGATCGCCCATCACGATGGCCCAGGGCGAGACACGCGTAGCGCTCCTTCGGACTTGCTACAGCCCGTCCGACAAGCTCGTCACCGTGCAGCCCGCGAGCGCGATGAGCGAGCCGCCGAACATGCCGCCCGCGATACACTTTCTCGCCTACGGCGCGACGTACACCGTCACGGTGACCGACGCCGTTCGGGACAAGCAAGGACGCTCGATAGGGCCCGCGATGGCCGGCACGGCGCCGTTCTCGGTAACGATGAACGTCGGCCCATTCGCGCTCTTCTCCGTCACGGACGTCGGGGAGACCGGCGCGCAACCCTCCGGCCCCACGGTGACGACGTACCTCTACGGGGCCGACGTCGCGTTCGCGGACGAAGTGACGCAGACGCTCCCGGCGGGAACGCGCGCCCTCCGGATGGTGTTCACGGGACCGATCGCGCCTCCGCCGAACGCAGACGGCACCGTGCCGGAAGTGACATATCCGGGATTCGCCATTCATCGCGCCGATGCCGACTTCAACGAGGGCGACGCCCTGTCGGTGCACTTCACGACGAGCGACGGCCGAGCGGACAACGCGCCAGGGACCACCGATCCGCGCGTCCTCTTCGCGTACGCCCCGGGGCGCGCGTTCCTCGCGGGCAACTACGTGCTCTCGATCCCGCTTTCGTTTTCGGATGACGGATCGGTCACCGGCGCCCCGGTTTTGCTGAGCGACAACGCGCAGTATCCGCCGGGCAAGCCCATCAAGGTGCGATTCACGGTGCCGAGCGAAGCTCCGGTCGGGGGTGGATCGTGAAGCGCGCTCTCGAGAGCGTCGTCCGCCGGGCCGTCCCGAGTCTCCTCGTGCTCGGCTCCGTGCTCGTCGGCGGATGTGGCGGCGAGACCGGAACGCTGCTCGTCCACTGGCAACGAACGGACGCGAGCGGCGCTCTCGTCGCGTGTGGGGATGGGGACATCGTCCACGTCAATCTGGGGGACAACGACAGGAGCGTTCCGTGCGATCACGGCGGTGCGGGCCGAGACGAACAGGGCCGTGCGTACGTCGGCGGCCTCGAGATCGACGGCATCACCGCAGGCGGTCCGTACAACCTCTTCCTCGAGGTGATCTCCGGACGGACCGGCCACATCACGGCGCAGACGGTGGTCCCCGCCGTCGGCTACATCCGGAGCGAACAGCCTCTCGACGCGGGCGTGGTCGTTCTCTCGGACCCTGTTCAGTCGGGGCCCGAATCGGGGCCCCCGCAAGACCTGGACGCGGCGGGCGGCGGGTGATGGTGCGTTGGCACGGAGGGTCGAGATGACGAACGCACCCGCGCGTCCGCCGCGCAAGCCGTTCGACCGCTACATCGGTGGCACGCGCCCGAGCTGGAAGCGGCGCGCGTGGTTCATCGGCTCCCTGGGCCTTCACGGCGTGGCGGGGGCGGTGCTTCTCTGCCTGAGCCGTCACGCGATCGAAGCTGTCGTCGAGCCGTTGACGGTCACCTTCGTAAAGACGGCGGCCGCGCCTCCGCCGCCCCCTCCCCCGCCGCCTCCGCCCGCGGGCGCCGCTCCATCGCAACCGACGACGACCACGAAGCCGAGCACCTCGAGAGCGCTCGTCCAACCCAAGGACGTCCCGACCCAGGCCCCGAAGCCGTCACACAACACGGAATCGGAAGAAGAATACGGCGTCGTGGGCGGCGTCGTCGGAGGCGTGCCTGGCGGCGTCGTGGGCGGCGTCGTCGGAGGCGTGCCTGGCGGCATCGTGGGCGGAACCGGGAGCGGCCCCGCCGTCGCGCCGGCCCCGCCTCCGCCGCCCCCTCCGGGCGTCTACGAGCGCGTCTCGCGCGCACCGCGCCTCGTCGCCGGAGATCGCGAGCCACCGATCGCCCCGAACATGCTCCTGTCGCTACGCGGATCGAGCGGCGTCGTCCTGACGAAGCTCAAAATCAGTGTCCGCGGCGAGGTGGACAAGGTCGAGATCGTGAGCTCGACGATTCCGCTGCTCGATGACGTGGTCAAGCGGCACATCGAGCGGACGTGGCGGTTCGAGCCACCCATCAACGGCGGGCGGCCCGTCGCGGTCGAGTTTCTCCAGCCTTTCTCCTTCAACTTCTGAAGACCCGCTCGAAGAGGAGTTTCGTCATGCAGTCCTTCAATTTGGTCGAGATGTGGCACGCGATGGGCCTCGTGGCCCGGGGGGTCGTCATCCTCCTGGTGATGCTCTCGACGTATTCCCTTTGGGTCATCTGCGAGCGCTTCGTCGTGTTCAGCCGAGTCCAACGGCAATCGTTCTCCTTCGTCCTCGGGCTGCGCGACAAGATGCGGAACGAGGACCTTCCGGGAGCGCATGCGCTATCGCAGGCCACGCCGCAGCCCCCCATCGCAAAGGTCGTGGACGAAGCCCTGACGGAGTACCAAGAGGGTCAGGAAGCGCTCAGGGCCAACCCCTCGCGCGCGGAGTCGTTCGACGTCGTCGACCTCGTGAATTTCGCGGTCGACCGCGTCAAGGAACGCGAGGTGGCGACCTTGAAGAAGGGACTGGGCGGCCTGGCCTCCATCTCCTCGGCCGCGCCCTTCATTGGCCTCTTCGGCACGGTCGTCGGCATCATCAACGCCTTTCAGTCGATGGCCGCGACGGGCGCGGGGGGGATCGGGTCGATCTCTGCGGGCATCTCGGAGGCCCTCTTCACCACTGCCGTCGGCCTGAGCGTGGCGATCCCCGCCGTCATGGCATTCAACTACTTCACGAATGCCATCGAGCAATTCGTCGTAGACATCAACGACGTGAGCTCGGAGCTGATTTCCTATGTCGTCAAGCGAGGCGAGGGAAATGGCTAGGTCTCGCGGTCTCCGAACGAAGCGGACGGTCCAGGCCGCCCCCGTCAAGAACGAGATCAACGTCACGCCGCTCGTCGACGTCGTCCTCGTGCTCCTCATCATCTTCATGGTCGTGACGCCGATGCTCCATCGCAGCCCGCCGGTCGAGCTGCCGGAGACCGCCCATCACGAAAAGAAGCAGGACACGGGCGAGCAGCTCATCGTCACGATCCGAGCGGATGGCGCGTACGTCGAGACGGATCGCCTGGAGGGGGAGGCGTTGAAGGGAAGGCTTCGGCAAGAGCTGCAAAAGGCCGGAAGGCCCGTGCACGTGAAGGCCGACCGATCGCTTCGCTACGGCGACGTCCGCAAGATTCTCGAGGATCTCCACGAGTCCGGCGCTCCGCAAATCGGAATAGGCACCAACGACCAGAAGGGATGACAAGATGGGATTCGGCGGCTCGAGCGGCAAGGGCGTCCGCTCCGACATCAACATCACCCCGCTCGTCGACGTGGTCCTCGTTCTGCTCATCATCTTCATGGTGATGACCCCGGTTCCGCTGAACGAGCTCAAGCTCACCGTGCCGGACAAGGAGGAGACCGTGGCGGACACTGCGACGCCGCCTGATCAGATCGTCGTCTCGGTGACGAAGCAGGGCAGCCTCGCGATCAATCGCGAGCCCGTCGAGTCGACCGCGCTCCTCGCACGGATGCAGACGATCCTGGACGGACGGCCCGCGAAGGAGAAGGCCGTCTTCTTCGACGTCGACGACGATGCCAATTATGGGCAGGTCGTGGATGCGATGGATTCGTGTCGCGGAGCGGGCGCGCGCGTCCTGGGCATCATGACCCGCTGAGCCCCGCGCTCGAAGGCCGGGGCAGTTCGACCACGAACTCCGCTCCGCGCTCGTGCGACGCCGGGCCGAGCAGCACGTCCCCGCCGTGCGCACGGGCGATCTCACGGGCGATCCCGAGGCCGAGTCCCGCCCCCTCGGGCGCGATCGCTCGCGAGCGAGGATTGCGATAAAACGCCTCGAAGAGCCGCGGGCGGTCCTCCTCCGAGACGCCGGCCCCGTGGTCCACGACTGCGATTCGGACTCCGCCGTCGACGTCCGCGACGCGAACACGGACGTCACCGCCGACAGGCGAGTGCCGGATCGCGTTCTCGAGCAGGTTGCGTAGCATCCGCTCCAGAGAGTCCCGCTGCCCCTCGATCATCACGTCGTCCGCGTGTACCGAGATCACGACGCCGTGCTCGGTGGTCAGCCGGCTCACGGCGTCGAGCGCGCCCTGCACGAGCTCGCGCGCCGCGAAGAGCGTGGGCGGGCGATGCTCCTTGCTCGCCTTCAGGAACAACAAGAGCTCTTGGACGAGGTGCTTGAGCCGTCGCGTGTCCTCGAGCGCTTCCCCGATCGCCGCGCGGTAGCCGTCGCGATCGCGCGGCTTGCGGAGGGCTTGCTGCAGATCGGTGTAGAGCGTGGTCACCGGCGTTTGCAGCTCGTGCGCCGCGTTGGCGACGAAGCGCTGCTGCAGGGTGACCAGACTAGCGAGGTGTTCGATCATCGTGTCGATGTCACGAGCGAGCTGCGCCATCTCGCTGTCGACGGTCTGCGTGTGGACGCGTGCCGACAGGTCCCCGGCGACGACGAGCCTCGCAATCGACGCGATTCGACGGTGATCCCGGGTCAGCCTCCGGACGAGCCAGGTCGACACGGCGAGCGACCACGCGATCGAGATCCCGAGCGCCGTGAGGACGGCGTGCCAGAGGAACGCCGCGTCTCCGTCGAGGTCGGTTCGCGGCGCCGCCAGGAGGAGCACCGTGTTCTTGTGGCTCGGGACCGGCACCAGAATCGCGCGAAGGTGCTCGCGCCCGCACCAGGTGTCGAACGGGACCCCCGCAGTACGGCGGATCGACGCAAACGGCGGAACGTGGCACGTCGGCGCGTCGAACGTCGGTGTCGAGGCGAGGACCGTTCCGTCCGCCGCGAAGATGACGCCATATTTCGTCAGCGGCCCGAGGTCGTTCGCGAACGGACCTGGGCGGTCGCTGATGGCGAGCTCGGTGCCGCCGAGCTGGGATGCCTCGTAGGCCTCCTCGTGGGCCTCGGCGCTCAGGGCGTCGTCGAGCTGATGTTCGTTCGAGCGGTTGACGGCGTAGGACACCGCGGCGAACGCGCCGGCGAGCGTCACGAACGTCGTCGCAGTGATCGCGACGACGAGGCGCGTGCGAAACCTCAAAGCTTGAAATCCGTGTTCAAGCGGTAGCCCCTACCGCGCACGGTCTCGATCGCCGAAGCGTAGGCTCCGAGCTTCTCGCGAAGCCGGCACATGTGCACCTCGACCACGGTCGTGCCCGGATCGAAGCTCAGGCTCCACACCTCGGCGAGCAGCTCGGCGCGACTCACCGGCTCTCCGGCCCGGGCCGCGAGGCACGCGAGAAGACCGCCCTCGCGGGTCGTCAGATCCACCTTGGCGCCACGCAGCGTGACGCGGCCCTTGCCTCGGTCGATCATCAGCTCGCCGACGCTGAGGACCTTCTGGAGCGATCGCCTCGCGAGCGCGTCGATCCGCGCGAGGAGCTCCTCGACCTCGAAAGGCTTGCAGAGATAGTCGTCCGCCCCCGAACGAAGCCCCGCGACGCGATCGGAGACGTCCGATTTCACGGTGAGCATGAGAATCGGCGTCGAGCACCCGGCCTTCCGCAGCCCCTCGCACAAGGCGAGCCCATCCGTGTCCGGCAGCATCCAGTCGAGGACGATCACGTCCACGCCGCCCGCTCGAGCCCGCTCGGCCCCTGCCGCGCCGGTCGGGCAGAGCTCGACGGCATGGTTTTCCCCCCTCATGACGCGGACGAGCGAGGCGCCGAGCCTCGGGTCGTCCTCGACGATGAGCACTTTCACCTCGGTGGAAACTAGTGTCGCGAGCGCGGGTGTCCACGAGATGACGAAAACGTAAAGCGCCGACCCTTCTGGCGCTCGCTATGCGGACGTCTTCGAGATCGATCGCCTGGTCAGTTGGGCGGCTACGCCGCGTTTCACCGTGAACGACGGAGGGAAGAATTCCTGACCGCGTCCGTAGCAAGCAGCATGAAGCTAGGACGCCTTGTTTCGCTCGGCTCGGTGATGAGCCTTCTTGCACTTGTGGCATGCAGCTCGGGCACGACCACCGTCGTTCAGGGCTCTCCGGACGGCGGCAGCCCGAACGGCTCGGAATCGACCGATCCAGGCGCCGATCCCGACAGTCCCGCAAACCAGCCTCCCCACGCCCTCGGCACGATCACCCTCGGTGAGAGCCATGTTTCGGGCAACGGCGGGTCCTCGATGCCGATCGTGAGCGCGGCCTTCGTTCCGGACGCCGCGGGAACACGCACGTGCGCGACGAAGCTCGACGCAGCATGCCAGATCGTGAAGGCGCCGAAGTGTACGACCGCAAACACCCCGACGGGATGCGCGCCAGGCGAGGCGTGCATGGTCGACGACGATTGCAAGGCGGTCTGCAAGAAGGTCGCCGTCTGCTCGAAGCAGTGCGACGTAGGCGAGGCCTGCACGCTCGACGCCAAGGGCGAAGCGACGTGCGAGAAGATCGAGACCTTCGACGCCGGGCCGCTCGCGTTCAGCGGGACCACGACCTCGATCACGATGTTCCCGCCGTACGCGTACAAGGGAAACATCGACGGTGCGCCCTTCCTCGCGGGCGCCGAGATCAAGGTGCAGGCTCAGGGCGCGGTCGACGCAGGCTTCGAGGCTTTCGAAGAGTCATTCACCGCGACCACGTTCCTCCAGACGTCGCCCGCGCTGAACAAGATCCCGCGCGACAAGGTCTTCGGGACGGATGCGGTTCCCCTCGCGTGGAAGGCTGGAAACGACTCGATTCGCATCACGGTGGCAGGCCCTGGCGGCAGCGTCACGTGCACGGCGAACGACAGCGACGGCAAGTACGACCTTCCGCGTTCCGCTGTCGATGCCGCGATCGGCGAGCGGTCGGAGACGTCGGGTGCTGCGTTCGTGTCCGTCAGTGTTGCGCGTCAACGCAAGGACACGAAGAAAGGGCTGAAGACGAAGGGCGAGCTCTCGCACGCGACGGTGCAGCCCGAGGGATGGCTCGAGCTCGTCACGCTCTCGAGCGAATCGACGTCGTTCCAGGGCTGCTCGGGAACGCTGACGGCCTGTGGCACGAACGCTTGCGCGAACCTCCAGACGGACTCGCAGAACTGCGGTACGTGCGGCAACGTTTGTCCGAACGGAACGAAGTGCGGTGGAGGCCAGTGTGTTTCGACCACGCAGGCATGCGATGCCTGCACGTCGACGGCCATCGCAGGCACGTGCAAACTGCAGGCAACCGCATGCAACGCCGACACGGCGTGCAAGGCGATCCTCACGTGCTACGGCACCTGCGCGGATCAGACTTGCGCCAACAAGTGCTACACGCAGAACCCGACCGGGCAGGCCAAGTTCAACGCGCTCCAGAACTGCGTCTCGAACGCGTGCTACAGCCAGTGTCAGTAACCCCGCTCGAGTGAAGCGT
Source organism: Labilithrix luteola (assembly GCF_001263205.1). GTDB lineage: Bacteria > Myxococcota_A > Polyangia > Polyangiales > Polyangiaceae > Labilithrix > Labilithrix luteola. Next base: position 3,723,465 of record NZ_CP012333.1, on the reverse strand, counting down.
GGCTGACGCGAGCACCGCCCGCCTTCTCGCCAATGCGCAACCTCATGCGCTCGACGGCCGCCAGTCAATCGGGCGTCGAGCAGCGCGGGCGGGGCTCGTTCTGATGACGTCCGAAAATGGCGAGTCACGAGGCTTGCTGATCGCTAGGTTTCTTCATCATGGAAACCGCGATGCAAGACGCCGACGCTCGCTACCAAGCGATGCTGGCGCACGATCGTCGCTTCGACGGCGTGTTCTTCGTCGGCGTCTCGACGACGGGGGTGTACTGCCGCCCCGTGTGCCGGGTGAAAACGCCCCGGCGCTCGAGCTGCACGTTCTACGAGAGCGCGGCGGCCGCGGAGAAAGCCGGCTATCGACCGTGCATGCGATGCCGGCCCGAGCTCGCGCCGGGAAGGGCGCACGTGGACGCGGTCGGAAGGCTCGCCGCGCTCGTGGTGGACCGCATCGAAGACGGCGCACTCGACGAAGCGGGGGTCGAAGCGCTCGCGACCGAGCTCGGAATTTCCTCCCGCCACCTTCGTCGTGCATGCGAATCGGAGCTCGGCGTTTCGCCGGTCGAGCTCGCGCAGACGCAGCGTCTCCTTCTCGCGAAGCGCTTGCTGACCGACACCACGATGCCGGTGACCGAGGTCGCCTTCGCGAGCGGCTTCGCGAGCCTTCGTCGCTTCAATGCGCTCTTCCGCGAGCGTTATCGATTGGCACCGAGCGATCTGCGGAAGCAGCCGCGTGCGCCTCGAAAGGGCGATGCGGAGGCGGCCGAGCGTCACGGCCTCGTGTTCGAGCTCGCCTATCGACCACCGTACGATTGGCCGGCCATCCTGGGCTTTTTCGGTGCGCGAGCGTCGGCGGGGGTCGAGCTCGTGAGCGAGGGGCGCTACGCGCGGACGTTCCGTTGGTTGTCGAACGAAGGTTGGCTCGCGGTCTCGGCGTCCGACGACGAAGCCCGATCCGTCCTTCGCGTCGAGCTCTCCGAATCGCTGAAGCCAGCGGTCGCCCCCGCGCTTGCCCGTGTGAAGCGGGCCTTCGATCTCGCCGCCGATCCGATTCGCATCGCCGGTGATCTCGGCAAGCTCGCCGAGCAACGACCCGGGCTTCGGCTACCAGGCTCGTTCGATGCTTTCGAGCTGGCGGTTCGGGCGATCCTCGGCCAGCAAGTGACGGTGAAGGGCGCCACCACGCTCGCATCGCGCTTCTCGCATCGCTTCGGCAAGCCCATCGCCACGCCCTTTCCCGGACTCGAGCGCCTCACGCCGACGCCCGAGCACGTCGCCGAAGCCCGCCCCGAAGAGGTCGCGGGGATTGGCCTGCCTCTGGCCCGCGCGAAGTCCATCGTTTCGCTCGCCGCGGCGGTGCGCGACGGCAAGGTGTCGTTCGGCCCGCGTGCGTCTTACGAATCGCTGGTCACGCAGCTCGTGGCGCTGCCCGGCATCGGAGAGTGGACCGCCGAATACGTCGCGATGCGTGCGCTCGGCTGGCCCGACGCCTTTCCGAGCTCCGACCTCGGCGTTCTCAAGGCTCTCGGCGAGACGTCCGCGTCGAAGGCGCGCGCTCGCGCCGAAGCCTTTCGACCATGGCGCTCGTACGCCACACTTCATCTCTGGGAGTCTCTCTCGGCTCTCTCGAAAGCCACCGCCACGAAGAAAGGAGGCAAGCGATGACCCACCTCACGTTCGATGTCGTCCATACGCCCATCGGCGGACTCATTCTCGTCTACGAAGGAGACGCGCTCGTGCACGCCGACTTCGAAGACAACGCCACGCGGCGTAAGACACAGCTCACCAAGCGCTACGGCGAATACGCATACGAAGAGCGCGCGACGCCCCACGCCATCGTGGAACGCTTCCAGCGCTACTTCGAGGGCGATGCGAAAGCGCTCGACGAGCTCGAGCGCGACGTCGTGCTCTCGCCGGGCGGCAGCGACGTGCAGCGCCGCGTCTGGACCGCGCTCCGGACGATCCCGACCGGCACGACCATGTCGTACGGCGGCCTGGCCACGCGAATCGGACTTCCCGGCGCCGCGCGCGCCGTCGGAGCGATCAACGGGCAGAACCCGCTCAGTGTGATCGTGCCCTGCCATCGCGTCATCGGCGCGAGCGGAGCACTCACCGGGTATGCGGGCGGCCTCGAGCGCAAGCGTTGGCTCCTCATCCACGAGCGGGCGCTGGGCACGGAGGTGGCGCGTCAGTAGAGTGCGGCCGATGCGTCGTCTTCGCTCCACCGACTACCGCCGAATGCCCTGGAAGAACGGTGGGGGTACCACCACCGAGATCGCCATCGAGCCGAAAGAGGCGGGTCTGGCAGGAGAGCGGTTCCTGTGGCGCGTGAGCATCGCCGACGTCGCGAGCGACGGCCCCTTCTCACGCTTCGAGGGCTACGACCGACACATCATGCTGCTCGAAGGCGCGGGGATGACGCTCGACGCGGGCGCTCACGGTCGTTTCACCCTCGCACCGCTCGTTCCGCAAACCTTCTCCGGCGACTGGGACGTGACCGGCACGCTCACCGCCGGCGCGGTGCGAGACTTCAACTTGATGGTCGACCGTGCGCGCGCTTCGTCCACGCTCGAAGTCGTCCACATCGAGCAGCCGATGCAGCTCTCGGTCGCGAACGAAGAAACGTGCATCGCACACATCCTCGAGGGTCGACTCTCGGAGGCAGACGCTTCCGACACGTTGATTCTCGACTCCGAGGCGGTGCTGACCCCGATTGGCTCGACCCGCCTCGCGATCGGTCGAATCACGCGAATGTAGGGGCTTCAGCACGGAAGCTTGTCGACCTAGCGGCATCGGGTACGCTTCCGATCGATGTCTCGCCGAGCTCGCTTGTCCCGTGTGCTTGCCGTCGCCTCGGTCATCGGAGCGTCTTCGCTCTCGTTCGGTTGCGGAAGCAGTGCCAAGGACGACGACGTACTCGAGGGGGCGGTCGTTCCTGCCGATGGGCCGTGCACGACAGGTGCGGGCACGACGGTGCTCTCGGCGGGCATCTCGCGCGGGATCGTCGTCGACGACACTCACGTCTACACGGCCACGGACTCCGCCATCGTTCGCGTCCCTCGCGGTGGAGGAACTCGCCAAATTCTCTCCGAGTCGAGCTCGCCGACGGCATTCGCCGTCGATGAAAGCGCGCTCTACTATTTCACGTCGCATCCGGTCGACGCGCCGACGACCGACGGCAAGGGCCAGAGTGCAACGGCACTCGTCAGGGCGCCTCGAGATGGAGGCAGCCCCGAATTGCTCGTCGACGGCGTCTCCGGAACGGCCATGCTCTCGGACGGCAAGCGGCTCTACTGGGTCGATGCAGGCGGTGTTAACAAGTACGTGCTCGCCGACGACACACAATCGTCGGTCGTGCTCGAACGCGGCTCGATGGTCCAGGGAATGGCGCTCGGCGCCGGCGCGCTGTTTCTTGCCGTCACCACGTTGTCGGCGGAAGGCAACGGTGTCTCGCAGCACGGAAGCATTCAGCGCATCGACATCGCGACAGGCGCGCTCACGACCGTGATCGACGGGCTCGCCTTCCCGCTCGGGCTCGCCATCGACGAACACCGCATCTACTTCATCGACGGCAATGATTACCGCAATGCCACCATCCAGAGTGCGCGCATCGACGGCGCCGATCGCACGACGCTCGCCACCGCGAGTGCGTCGAGCATCGCCGTCGACGCTCATGCCGTTTACGTCACTACGAACGACGCGATCCTGAAGATCGACAAGGCCACCGGCTCGTCGAGCACGCTCGTCTCGGGCCTCGACACGCCTGGCAACGTGGTCGTCGACGGTGGCAACGTCTACTGGTCGAACGCCACCTCCGTCGCCATGTCCGCCGTGAATCCGCCGTACGGCCTGATGACCGCCTGCAAGTGACAGTGCGCGGATCGTCTAGTCGTCCGTGGCTTCGTCGTCGGCGTCGGTGATGCCGTACTTGCGAAGCTTGCCATGCAAGGTTGCGCGATTGACGCCGAGGACGCGCGCGGCCTGGCTTCGATTGCCCCGTACCTGGTCGAGCGTATTCATGATGATGCCGCGCTCGTAGGCGTCCATCCTCGCCTTCAGATCGGCCACGATGGGTTCGCCGGTCGCTGCGCTCGTCGGGGGCTCGACGAGAACCGGCGCTGCCTGCGTGAGCGCCGACGGCGTGGCCGAAGCGGGTGACGAGCTCGATGCTCCCTTGGCCTTCGGAAGCAGCTCGAGGTCGAGCTCGTTGTCGCTCGAGAGCGCCACGATGCTCTCCATCGCGTTCTGCAGCTCGCGAACGTTGCCCGGCCAGTGATAGGCCATGATTCGATCGAGAAGCGGCGGCGTGAGCGCGAACGGCCCCACGCCGAAGCGGCGCGAGTACTCCGCGAGATAATGGCGCGCGAGCATGGGCACGTCTTCGGGGCGCTCGCGAAGCGGCGGGATCTGCAGGTGGACGACCTTGAGTCGGTAATAGAGGTCCTCGCGAAACTTTCCCTCGGCGGCCATCTGCAAGAGATCGCGGTGCGTGGCGGCGATGATGCGCACGTCGATCTTCACCGGCTGATCTTCACCGACCGGGCGAACCTCACCTTCCTGCAAGACGCGAAGGAGCTTCGCCTGCAGGCTCAGAGGGAGCTCGCCAATTTCGTCGAGCAAGATCGTGCCGCCGTGCGCCTCGCGAAAGAGGCCCGCGCGAGCCTTCACGGCACCGGTGAACGCGCCCTTCGCGTGGCCGAAGAGCTCCGCTTCGGCGAGCTCCGCGGTGAGAGCCGCGCAGTTGAATCGTACGTACGACTTGTTCGCCCGCTGCGAAGCCATGACGAGCGCTTCGCTGACGCGCTCCTTGCCCGTGCCGCTCTCGCCGGTGAGAAGAACGTTGACGTCGCGCGGGGCAATGCGATGGACGAGCACCGCGAGACGGCTCATCGCCGGCGACGTGAAGATGAGTGAACGCGAGAGCGAGAGCTCACCGGAGAGGCGTTCGACCTCCGCCGAGAGCGCGACCGATTCGGCAGCGCGCCGAACGACGGCCATCACCTCTTCGACTTCGAATGGCTTCTTGAAGTAGTCGAAGGCGCCCGACTTGATGGCGTCGACCGTCTGCCGTTCGGTGCCGTGCGCGGTGACGACGATGACCTTGGGCCGCGGAGCAGGGAACTGCTGGATGGCCTTGAGGAGCTCGAGGCCATCCATGCGCGGCATGTGGATGTCGGTGACGACGAGCTGGTAGCCGCCGTCCTTCGCGCCGCGGGTGACCATGGCGAGGCCCTCTTCACCGTCGCCGGCCTCGTCCACCTTGAAGCCGCAGCGCTCGAGGATGCTGCGAACGGTGAAACGAACGGCGACGTCATCGTCGACTACGAGGGCGCGCAAACTCGAATCCATCAGGGCTCCTACTGTCATCGAATCAACCGAATCGGTGTCGACAAATCGAACACGGGTGAAGGGCGGCCGTCGGGTGTCGAAGGTTTCGTCGCCGGCGTCGTGAGTCCGACCATGTCTGGTCGCAGACATGGACAGTTTGCCTATTTTGCCGGGGTTTTCGCATGGCACGCCGGCTGCTTTAGGCATTGGTCACGACGGGGCGGCAACGAGAACGAGCCGACGGTTCGCAGCAGCCGGAGCTGTTGCAAGAGCCGGGCGCGCGCGGTCGGGTCGTCGTGTCCTCGAAATCCAACTCTCGTGACGAACGGAGATTCGACCATGTCCAAGACAGTGATGTTCATCCACGGCGCCTGGCTCACCCCGGCTTCCTGGGACCTCTTCCGCAGCCGCTTCGAGGCCGCGGGCTTCGACACCATCGCTCCCGCCTGGCCCCTCGAGCACATGCCGATCGAACGGCTCCGGAACGACCCGCACCCCGATCTCGGCAAGCTCACGGTCGGCAAGATCGTCGATCACTACGAGAAGCTCGTCCGAGCGCTCCCCGAGGCGCCGATCCTCGTCGGTCACTCCTACGGCGGGCTCTTCACTCAGATGCTGCTCGATCGCGGTCTCGGCGCGGCCGGCGTCGCGCTCGACCCGGTTCCCTTCCGCGGCGTGCTCCCCACCCCGCGCGCGCTCTGGAGCGCTTTGCCCGCGTACATGCACTGGGGCAGCTGGAGCCGCCCGGTCTCGATGAGCTTCGAGCGCTTCACCAAGGACTTCGCGCAGACGCTCCCGGCCGATCAGATGCGCGCGGCGTTCGACAAGTACATCGTCCCTACGCCCGGCCGCCTCTACTACCAAGCCGCGCTCGCCATCGGCACCGGCATCCACGTCGGCAACCCTGACCGCGCGCCGCTGCTCCTCATGGCAGGTGAGAGCGACGTCACCATCGAGCCCTCGATGGTCCGCGCGGCCTTCGAGAAGCAAAAGAAGTCGCCCTCGCGGACCAGCTTCATGTCGTTCGGCGGCCGCTCGCACTTCCTCTTCGCGGAGCCCGGTTGGGAGGAGGTCGCCGACGCCGCGATCGACTGGACCACGCGAATCGTAGGCGCTCCGAAGGTGACACCAGCGCCGAAGGGCAAGGTCATTCCGCTCGGCGCAAAGGCCTTCAAAGCGGCCTAAAGCAGCACTGCCGAAATTTCGAACACCCCCTGCTCGATCCCTCGACATCCACCTCCGAAAGAACGCGAGACAGCCATGAACACGTACAGCAAGGACCCCGTCGCCGCCCGCCGTGCACAGCCTCGCCTTGGACAGCGCGGCCGTGAAATCCAGGCCTACGGAACCCTCGCCCGCTACCCGCTCGGCCTCACCGACCAGGTCCGCGCCGCCAGCGTGGAGCGCCTGAATCAGCTCGTCGCCGACACGATCACGCTGCGGGATCTCTACAAGAAGAACCACTGGCAGGTGTCGGGACCGACCTTCTATTCGCTCCACCTCCTCTACGACAAGCATGCCGAGGAGCAGTCGGAGGTCGTCGACACTCTCGCCGAACGCGTTCAGACGCTCGGTGGCGTGACGATTGCAATGGCGCACGACGTGGCCGAGGTGACGAAGATCGAACGGGTGGCGCGCGGCCGTGAAGACGTGCCGACGCAGCTCTCACGTCTGCTCGAAGCACACGAAGTCATCCTCACCGAGGCACGCGAGCTCGCACGCATCGCGGCCCAAGGCGGCGACGACGGCACGAACGACATCGTCGTGAGCGACGTCATCCGCACGAACGAACGGCAAGTCTGGTTTCTCGCCGAGCATCTCGTCGAGGCTCCCCTCGTCCGAACCGAGACCCTGTAACGCGCGTGTCGCGAAGAAGAAAGGCCAGCCCTGGTGACTTTCATGATGACCATCCGAAGAGCCTGCGAGCGTGGTCATGTGCGAAAGGGCTGGCTCGATGCACACCACACGTTCTCGTACGGCGACTACCAGGATCCTAAACACACGGGGTTTCGCACGCTCCGCGCCGTGAACGAGGAAATCGTGGCTCCCGCCGAAGGCTTCGGAGCGCATCCCCATCGTGACGTGGAGATCTTCTCGTACGTGCTCGAAGGAATGCTGGCGCATCGCGATTCGATGGGAGCCGGCACGACCATCGAGGCAGGGGAGGTCCACCGCACGAGCGCGGGCAAAGGCATCGTGCACAGCGAATACAACTTCTCCGGCACGACGAGCGTGCACTACCTGCAGTTCTGGATCGAGCCGCTCGATCGAGGACGAGTCGCGGGATACGCGCAGAAGCCCTTCAGGGTCGAAGACAAGCGCGGACGACTTCGCCTCGTTGCCTCGCGCGACGGACGCGAAGGAAGCATCACCATCCATGCCGACACGTCGATCTACGCAGGCATGTTCGAGACGGGCGAGTCCTCGGAGCTCGCGCTCGGAGAGGACCGCCACGCCTGGATTCAGGTGGTGCGCGGCAAGGTGCGCGTCAACGGAGAGAGCTTCTCCGCGGGCGACGGCGTTGGCCTCTCGAAAGAGACGAGCGTGCGCGTCGAAGGCGTCGAAGAGCGCGCCGAAGTCCTCGTGTTCGACCTCGCCTGACGCTACGCGCGCTTGCGATCGAGCCGAAGCGTGAAGACCACCTTCTGCGCCTCCGACTCGGCGACGAGCGTGCCGCCGTGCGATTCGACGATCTGCCGCGCAATGTAGAGCCCGAGTCCGAGCCCCTGCGGGCGTCGTGACGAATCCGTATCGACGCCTTGTTCGAAGGGCTCGAAGAGGCGCTCGAGCTTCTCCTTGGGAATCGTGTTCCCGCGATTCTCCACGGCGAGCGACACCGTCGCCTCGTCGCCGTGCAGGACGAGCTTCACCGGTGTTCCGCGCTCGCCATGGGTCAGGGCATTGCCGACCAGATTCGACACGACCTGCGCCATGCGCCCCGGATCCCATTCGCCGTCCGCATCGCCCACGGTCTCGAGCGTGAGCTCGCGGCCCGGATGCGCGACGCGGAGCTCGTCGAGAACCGTGAGGCACACGTCGCGGAGCGACATGGGCTTCGGCTCGATCGGCAAGCTCCCGTGGAAGCGCGTGCGCGTGAAGTCGAGCACGCTCTGGATCATCTCGGACATGCGGCGCGTCGCCTTGTCGACGTGCACGAGGCCGTTCTTCGTTTGCTCCTGTAGGTTCGTGTCGAGGAGCAAGAGGCCCACGATACCCTGCACGGCACTCAGCGGATTGCGAAGGTCGTGGCCGAGGATGCCCATCATGCGATCGCGGAAGGCGAGGCCCTGGAGAAGCTGCTCCTGGTTTCGTTTCGCCTCGGTGATGTCGACCGCCGTGCCGGTGAGGCCGATGGTTTCGCTACCGGCGTTCTTGAGGGCTTCGAAGTTCAGCAGCATGTGACGCTGCACGCCCTTCTTGATCTCGAGGACGACCTCTGTGGTCACGCGCGCGCCGGATTCCACGACCTGACGCTCCACCTCGTCGAGCGCATCGGACTGCTCCTTCGTCATGAACTCGTTCAGACGCCGCCCCATCATGCTGCCGACGAAGCGCTCGAGCTGCGAGTTGTAGAGCCAGGACAGCTTGCCGTTCGCGTCCGATTCGAAGATGACGATCGACGAGTTCGCGAGCGCGACGCGAAAGCGCTCGGCGCCTTGCCTTGCGCGATATTCGAGGAGAGTGCGCGCCAGTATCCTGGAGGCCCGATCGACGAAGCTATCGAGAAACGCGACGTCGCCGGCGTCGAAACGACGTCCCGATTTGCGCGCGGTGAGGAAGGTAACGACGCCGAGCGTCTCGCCGAGAACGGCGATGGGCACGCTCACGAGCGAGCGAATCTTCGATGCGGCGAGCGCCGAGGGCGCCAGCATGGTCTTCGTCTCGGCATCGCTGGCAACGTCGGCCACGTACGCGGACTGCCGTGAGGCGAGCTCCGAAGCATCGGGCAGCGGCGCCTCGAAGAGCGTATCGATCCGCGCGAGGTCGCGGCCACACGCCTCCACGCGACGGAACTTGCCGCCTTCGAGTGCGTCGATCACGCACGCCTCGGCGATCTCCGGTACGGCGACCCCCGCGATACGTTTGGCGATGCCCTCGACGTCGGACGGGCGCGGGCCAGCGAAGGTCGTGAGCATCGTGACGAACGCCTCGCGCCGCTTGCGTGCCTCGTCGCGAACGTGATCCGCGGCGACCGCGAACCAATCGGCGAGCAGGCGCGCGTCACGCATCGAGACCGACGATTCGCTGTCTTCGAGCGCGTCGTAGACGGCCGTGCGCACCTTGGCGAGGTTCGCGAGGAAGCCGTCGGCATGCATCGCGAGCTGGCTTTCGGACCGGATCGACGTCGGATCGAAGCGACGCGTACGCATCGCGAGCGTCAGCTGGTCGACGTACTCGGCCAACGCTTCGAGGGCATCGGGCTCGCACTGGCGCTCGAGCGCGTCGAGCACCTTCGGTCGGATGTCCACGAGCACGTCGGCGAGCATGGGCTGGTCATCCTAGTCGTAAAATGCCTCGCTTCCTCGGACGAGCTTCGTCTTCCTGCGGGAAGGTTCCGCACGGCGAGGTTCGAGCCATGCAACCGGATCGCGTGGAGGGACGCGGCCCCCATGGTCCTTTTCGAAAGCACGCTCGCCCTCCTGCTCGTCGCCGTGGTGCTCCTGCAGATTTCGCGGCGCTTGCACGTTCCTTATCCGGTGACCCTCGCCCTGGCAGGCGCGGGCGTCGCCGCCATCCCCGGGGCGCCGGCGATCGTGATGGAACCCCATCTGGCGCTCGCCCTCTTCATCTCTCCCCCACTCCTCGACGCGGCCTACGACCTGCCGCCGCGCGAGCTCAGGCGCAACTGGATCCCCCTGCTCGCGCTCGTCGTGTTCGCGGTGGTCATCACGACCATCACCGTGGCCTTGACGGCCTACACGTGGGCCGGTCTCCCGATCGCTGCCGCGATCACGCTCGGGGCCATCGTTGCTCCCCCGGATGCAGCCGCCGCGACCGCCATGTTGAGCGGGTTCGACGTCTCACGACGCACGCTCGCGATCGTACAAGGTGAGAGCCTCCTCAACGACGCCGTGGCGCTTCTCATTTTCGGCGTGAGCGTCACCATGGCCATGTCCCACGACGCGACCGTGGCCGCGGCCTTTCCGCGCTTTCTCGTGGCGGTGCCGGGCGGCGTCGTCCTCGGACTCGTGCTGGCGACGCTCTACCTTCGCGCGCGTCTCACCATCGCCGGAACGCTCGGCGGCACGATCTCCGAGTTCGTGAGCGCCTTCGGCGTTTGGATCGTCGCCGAACGCCTGCACTTGTCGCCGATTCTCGCGATCGTCGCGTTCGCGATGAAGATCGCACACTGGGCACCGTCACGCATGTCGGCGCGCGACCGCGTGCGGTCCTACGCGGTCTGGGAGACGGTCGTCTTCGTCCTCAACGTGCTCGCGTTCCTGCTCATGGGCCTGCAGGCACGTATCATCCTCACCCGCCTCCATGGAGGCTCCGAGCTCCGTGAGGCCCTCGTATTCGCCGGCGTCGTGCTCGTCGTCGTCATCCTCACGCGCATCGTCTGGGTCCTGATCAGCGGCAGGCTCGTGCACGATCTGCTGCTCTACCTGCTGCAGAAGCCCCACCGCGCCGCCAACGTTCCCGCCCCCTCCGAGCTCTTCGTCGTTTCCTGGACCGGCATGCGCGGACTCGTGACGCTGGCGACGTCGTTCGCCCTTCCGGCGAACTTTCCGAAGCGCGATCTCATCGTGCTGACGGCGTTCGTCGTCGTCATCGGCAGCCTCGTCATCCACGGACTGACGCTTGGACCACTCCTCCGCTTTCTCGGCGTCGAGCCGGACACGTCGTTCGCGCGCGAGCTCTCCTTCGCGCGGGCGACCATGATCGATGCCGCGTTGGCGAGCCTCGCGGAGCACCACGGGAAAGCCGCCGACGCCGTGAGGGCGGAGTATCAAGCCGCCCGGCAATCGGCCCGCTGCTCCGACAATCCTCAGGCGGAGACGGCCCAGGATCGGCTGCGCATGCAGGCGATCGCCGCCGAACGCGCGGCCATTGCCAAGCTGCGCCACGAGGGCCGCATCGGCGACGATGTCTTTCATCAGCTCGAGGAGGAGCTCGACTGGTCGGAGCTCAACGCGGCGCCGCCGGGCTACTTCCTCGTGGAAAGCTGATTTCTGGGCTCCGCCGGTGGCTTCTGGGCTTCCGCGGCGGGCCTTTGCGCCGCGCAAGACCGAAGCGATGGGGTGTGGTAGGCATGGGACCAAGGACCATGCCGGACCGAATCAACGTACGCACACTCCTCGAGCAAAAAGGACAACTCGCTGACGACGTCGTCGCGATCAAGACGGACGGGAAGATCATCGATCTTCACTCGTTCGTGGATCCCACGACGACGTACGAGGTCGTCCGCGCGACGGACAAAGACGGCATCCAGGTCATCCGCCACTCGACCGCGCACGTCATGGCCGACGCGGTGCAGAAGCTCTTTCCGGGCACCAAGGTGACCATCGGCCCCGCCATCGAAGACGGCTTCTATTACGACTTCGAAAAGGCGGGCGGCGGCTCGTTCAGCGACGACGACCTCGCGAAGATCGAAAAGACGATGCGCGAGATCGTCAAGAGCAACACGCCGTTCCGCAAGGAGATGATCTCGCGCAACGACGCGCTCGCCCTCTTCGAGAAGATGGGCGAGAACTTCAAGGTCGAGATCATCAAGTCGATCCCCGAGGGCGAGGAGATCAGCCTCTACCGCCACGGCAAGCACGAGAAGTCGCAGGATCCGAAGAACGAGTGGGTCGACGTCTGCGAAGGCCCGCACGTTCCGCGCACCTCGAACCTCGGCGCCGTGAAGCTCACGAGCGTGGCCGGCGCGTACTGGCGCGGCGACGAGCGCAACCCGATGCTCCAGCGCATCTACGGCACCGCGTTCCCGACGCAGGAGCTGCTCGACGAGCACCTCAAGCTCATCGAAGAGGCCAAGGCGCGCGACCACCGCAAGCTCGGCAAAGAGCTCGACCTGTTCATGTTCGATCAGGTCGCACCCGCGATGCCGTTCTTCCTCCCGCGCGGCGCGCACGTCTACAACGCGCTCGTCTCGTACATGCGGGACCTGTACTCGAAGAACGGCTACGACGAGGTCATCACGCCGCAGGCGTTCGACCCGAAGCTGTTCCGCACGAGCGGTCACCTCGGCAACTACAACGAGAACATGTACCGCCTGTGGACCGAGGACCTCCTCGAGGACGCGAAGGCGACGGACAAGAGCGGCTCGAACAAGAGCGAGATCGACTTCATCAAGCAGCTCCAGGACAACTCGTTTGCCCTGAAGCCGATGAACTGCCCGAGCCACTGCGTGATCTTCGGGGCGCGTCGTCGCAGCTATCGTGAGCTGCCCTGGCGCGTCGCGGACTTCGGGCGCCTCCACCGCTACGAGCGTGGTGGCGTCGTGCACGGCCTCTCTCGCGTGCGCTCGTTCTGCCAGGACGACGCGCACATCTTCTGCACGAAGGAGCAGGTCGCCGACGAGATCACGAAGTTCCTGAAGCTCTTCTACGACGTCTACAAGGTCTTCGATCTTACCAAGATCGACATCCGCCTCGCGACGCGTCCGGAGAAGCGCATCGGCAGCGACGAGGACTGGGACATGAGCGAGCGCGCGCTGCAGGAAGGCCTCGAGAAGGCCGGCCTGCCGTTCACGTTCTCGCCGGGTGAAGGCGCGTTCTACGGCCCGAAGCTCGAGTTCCACGTGCAGGACGCCCTCAAGCGCTCCTGGCAGCTCGGAACGATGCAGTACGATCCGAACCTCCCCGAGCGCTTCGACCTCACGTACGTGGGCGAAGACGGCAAGGAGCACCGTCCGGTGATGCTGCACCGCGCGGTCTTCGGAACGCTCGAGCGCTTCATGAGCGTCTACCTCGAGCACTGCGGCGGCAACCTCCCCGCGTGGCTCGCGCCGATGCAGGCGATTGTCCTCACGGTCAGCGACAAGAGCGAAGACTACGGGCGCGACGTGCTCGCCCGCCTTCGCGCGAAGGGCTTCCGCGTGGAAGCGGACTTCTCCGGCGACAAGCTCGGCGCGAAGATCCGCAACGCCCGCATCATGCGTCACCCGTACATGCTCATTCTCGGCCCGAAGGACTCGGAGGCAGGCACCGTGTCCGTGCGTTCGCGCGACAAGGGCGAGCTCGGCGCGATGCCGTTCGATCAGTTCGTGACGCTCCTCGGTGACGAGGGGCGTCCGCCGAGCTGAAGGCTCGGTCGTTCCGCTCTTCGAGCGTTACTCCTCCTCACGACTCGTTCACGACGCAGACGCCTCCGATCGCAAGGTCGGAGGCGTTTTGCCGCGTGCGGACGCGTTGGTCGGATTCGTGCACGCCCCTTCGGCCCGCGCGTGCTCGAGGGGAACCAACGCGGCCCTGCCCGGGATCCACTCCGCCCACGCGAGCAATGAGGAGGACAAAATGGCACACGTCGTCACCGATCTCGATACGACGGCTAGCCCCGAGCGTGTCATCAACGCGCTGACGGACTTCTCGTCGCGACGCTTCGAGCTCTGGCCGAACGTCGACCGCACCTACTTCAAGCTCGAGTCTTCGGGCGAAACCTCTGCCGAGGTCACCGAAGGCTCCGGCGTCCTCGGCGGCGTCTGGGAACGCGGACGCTACGACTGGTCGCGTCCCGGCACGGTGCGTATCGAGGTCAAAGACTCGAACGCCTTCGCGCCGGGCAGTTGGTGGATGTACGAGGTGACTCCGCGCCCCGGCGGCGGCAGCCACGTGCACATGGAATTCAATCGCCGCCCGCGCAACCTCAAGGGCTACATTCTGAGCGGTCTCCTCAGTGTGGCCGGCCCGAAGATCTACGGCAAGCAACTGAGCGAGACGCTTCGCCGTCTCGAACGCGCCGCATCTCCCTCCTGATCGCGCAGGAAGAAGGGCGCGCGCTCGCCGACGGTCTCGAACAAGGAGCTGCTCGTGAAAACCGACGTGATCGTGATCGGTAGCGGCCAGGCTGGCATTCCTCTCGCCACCCGACTCGCTTCTGCGAACAAGAACGTTGTCCTCTTCGAACGAGCAGCTCTGGGCGGCACGTGCACCAACTACGGGTGCACGCCGACCAAGACCATGGTGGCGAGCGCGCGCGCGGCCCACGTGGCTCGTACAGCTGGGCGCCTCGGCGTGAAGGTGATCGGCGTGGAGGTCGACTTTCCGGCGGTCGTCGCGCGCAAAGATGCCGTCGTCGCGCAGTGGCACGAAGGCATCGACAAGCGCATCGCGGATGCCGGCGAGCGGCTCACGGTGATCCAGAGCCATGCCCGTTTCGTCGGCACGAAGGAGGTCGAGGCCGGCGGCAAGCGCTACGCGGCCGACACGATCATCCTCAACGTGGGCGCGCGTCCCATCGTGCCCAAAGTCCCCGGCCTCGAGGGCGTTCCGTTCCTCGACAACACCAAGCTGATGGCGTTGAAGGCGCTTCCCAAACACCTTCTCGTGCTTGGCGGCGGGTACATCGGCTGCGAGTTCGGACAAATGTTCCGGAGGTTCGGCGCCGAGGTCACCGTCGTCGACCATCATGGGCATCTGCTGGCGCGCGAGGACGAGGAAATCTCGAACGCGCTCGAAGAAGTCTTCCGGAAGGAAGGCATCTCGCTCCAGCTCGGCACCGAGGTCGAGAGCGCGCGGAAGGACGGCAACGACGTCGTGCTCCGCCTGAAGAGCGGTAAGGAGCTACGCGGCAGCCACGTGCTCGTGGCAACCGGTCGGCGTCCGAATACCGACGACCTGGGATGCGACGCCGCCGGCGTGAAGCTCGACGCGCACGGCTTCATCGTCATCGACGATGGCTGGGCGACGAGCGTGCCGGGCGTTTATGCCGTAGGCGACGCGACGGGCGAACCGCAATTCACGCACACGTCGTGGGACGACCACCGGCTGCTCTACGAGCGCCTCGTCTCGCGTCCCTCGCACGGCCGAAGCGATCGTGTGATTCCGTATACGGTCTTCACCGATCCCCAGGTCGCGGGCGTCGGCGCGACCGAACGCGCCCTTCGCGCCAAGAACGTCGAGTTCGAGTCGGCGACGATGCCCTTCGGGTACATCGCGCGCGCCCTCGAGCTCGACGAGAAGGCAGGAACGATGAAGATCTTGATCGATCCGAAGACCGAGCAGGTGCTCGGCGCGCGCATCGTGGGCTCCGAGGCCGGCGAGCTCATCCACCTCTTTGCGGCACTGATGCAGGCCAAGCAGAGCGTTCGCGCCATCGTCGACATGGAGGCGGTCCACCCGACCTTCACCGAGGGCGTTCAGGCACTCGTGATGCGTCTGCCGCGCTTTGCTCTCAAGACCTGAACGCGAGCAGACCGCGCGGTCCGAACGTCGAGATCGAACGTACCCCTGCGGCAGGTGCTCGCATCGACATCCACGCAGTCTGACGTACGTTGGGTGTCGATGCGGACCGGATCGAACCCAACCGGCGCACGTCAAAAACGTCCTCGCTCGGCAACAAGCAGCAGCACGCGAAGCACGGGGAACTCGGTGACGCCGAAGAACGGCCGCGATCCTCTCCTCGCAGCGATCTGCCATGATTTGCGTGCCCCGCTCGCCGCGGTGACGATGGGCGCGAACTTCGTGCTCCAGACGACGAGCAATGACGAAGCGAGCGCGCGTTCGCGGCGCATCCTCGAAGCGATGCTCCGCTCCTGCGCTCAGATGGAGCGGCTCGTGCGCAACTTCGCCGACCTCTCCGAGATCGAGGGTGGCAGTGTCACGCTTCGGCTCGGCGTCCACGACGCCGGAGAGATGGCGGAGCTGACGGCGGAGGCCGCGGCCGACAGCGCGCGCGCCAAGGGCGTCGCGATCGAGGTGACCAAGCCCGACTTCTCGCTCACGGTGCAGTGCGATCGCGAGCGAATCCTTCGCGCGCTTGGGCACCTGCTCGAGAACGCCATCCGCTTTGCGCCGGCGCAGAGCAAGATCTCGCTCCAGGTGACGTCGCTGCAGAAGACGCAGCTCGTCTCGTTCACGATCACCGACCACGGGCCAGGCATCTCGGCCGAGGTACGCGAGAACATCTTCGACCGCGAGTGGCACGCCAAGCGAGCGAGTCGCGTTGGGACGGGCTTCGGCCTCTCGATCGCGCGCGGCTTCGCCAGCGCCCACGGCGGCGAGCTCACCTTCGATTCGCAGGAGAACGTGGCGACGAGCTTCGTCTTCACGATTCCCGTCGAAGGTCCTCGCGAAGAAGGCCAGCCGGTCCCGAGCAGCGCGCGTGCGTACTCGGTGCAGGACGACCCGCGGCGAGAAGTGCACGACGGAAAAACGACGCGAGCGCGCGGCCGAACGCCGTCGAACGGCAACGGCAACGGTGGGTCGGTCACTCCGTCTCGACGTCGTCGTCCGTGATGGCGTGCTGCTTCAACTTCTCCCACAAGTTCTTGCGGGAGATGCCAAGCATCTCTGCGGCCTGAGTCTTGGCGCCGTTTGCGAGCTTGAGCGCGCGAAGGAGGTACTGCTTCTCGAACTCCTTCGCCGCGACCGCGAGAGGACGAAGGCCCCCCTCCCCTCCTTCGGACTCGGCGGGCGGGGGCGGCGTTGCCTGCGCCGTGGCCGCCGCGGCGATGTCGGCCGGAAGATGCTCGAGATCGATCTCGTTTCCGTGCGCGAGAACGACGGCGCGCTCGATGGAGTGCGCGAACTCGCGAACGTTCCCAGGGAAGGGATATTCCATCAGCGCGGTCCATGCGCGCGGAGCGATCCCCGGCGGAACACGGCCCGGGTAGAAGCGCCGGAGGAAGTGCGCGAGAAGCAACGGCAGGTCGGCACGGCGCTCACGAAGCGGTGGGATCGTGAGGTCGACGACGTTCACGCGGAAGTAGAGATCCTCACGAAACTTCCCTTGGCTGACGAGCTCCTTCAGGTCCTGGTCGGTGGCCGCGAGAACGCGCACGTTGATCGGAACGGAGGTGTTCGTCCCGAGCGGCTTGATCACGCCCTCTTCGAGGACGCGCAGGAGCTTCGCTTGGGCGGGGAGTGGTAACGCGGCGATTTCGTCGAGGAGGAGCGAGCCGCCGTCGGCCGCCTTGAAACGCCCCTCACGGTCGCGAAGAGCTCCGACGAAGGCGCCGCGCTCGTGGCCGAAGAGCTCGGCTTCGATCATGTTCTCGGGGAACGCCGCGCAGTTCACCGCCACGAAAGGCCCATTTTTGCGAGGGCTCCGCGCGTGGAGCGTATGGGCCACGAGCTTCTTGCCGGTGCCTGACTCACCGCGAATCAGCACGGGCGCGTCGCTTTGCGCAACGGTGTTGATGCGCTCGACGAGCTGCACCATCGAGGGCGTGTTGCCGATGATCGGTGAGCCAGCGTCGCGGCTCGCGACGAGCTTGCGCGCCTCCTCGAGCTCGTTGCGGAGGGCGCGGTGCTCGGCAATGTGACCGATGACACGAAGGGAGAACTCCTCCGCGTCGAACGGCTTGGTGACGTAGTCGTAGGCACCCTCGCGTAGCGAGGCGACCGCGTCCGGAACGCTCGCGAACGCGGTCATCAAGATGACCGACGTGCTCGGCGACTTCTGACGAATGCGCCGGAAGATGGTGAGCCCATCTACCTTGGGCAGTCGCACGTCGAGAATCGCCACGTCGAAGATGCGCTCCGAGATGAGAGCAATCGCCTCCTCCCCGTCGAGCGCCTCCGTCACCTTGTGGCCGGCGTCGGTGAGCGCATACGAGAGACTGAGACGTGATGCCTCATCGTCATCGACGACGAGGATGTCGAGCGGCACCGAATGGCGCTGGGACGCGGATCGCGTCCGTGTCTTCGCCAGTCGCTCCACCATCATCGTGTTACCCCTCTCGCCAGCGTGTTTGCTGGGTCCCGCGAACGACGCACCACTCAGGCCCACTTCGCGACAACGCCGAATGCTCGACCCTACCGCCGTGTTCCGAACGACCACGAAAGCAGGCGCATGACGGCGATTCCCTCCCCCCGACCCGGCTGAGCAGGAATCGTGCTCACGCGCGCCTCGTCGCGAACTGTAACGACGACGACGAGCGGTGTCACCGTTCGGTAGCGCGGGCGTTCTGGACCCGTTGGCGCACGACGGTCAGATCGCATGTGGCACGTCGCTTTCATGTCGTGCGTCACGATGAAGCTCACAGCGGGCGCGAACGTGAATGCCTCGAAACCGCACGCCGGGCGCGCCATGCCTGCGCGGATGCGCTTCGCCTTCGGAGGGCTCGCGCTCGCGGGCTTCTTCGCGATCGGTGCTCCGGTGCTCGCAAACGCCCTCCACATCAGCACGCCCGCAGCGAGTTTTGCGCTGCTTGCGGGTGGGCTCGTCGGGCTCGGACTTCGCCTCGGCAGCCAAATGGATGCCCTCGAGAGGCACTCATTCGAAGACCCGATGACCCGCGTGGGCAACCGACGACAGTGGCAAACGCGCCTCAACACCGAGCTCGATCGGGCCATCGAGTCCCGCATGCCCTTGTCGGTGCTCATGCTCGACCTCGACAACCTGAAGAGCTTGAACGATGCAGGGGGCCACGGCTGTGGCGATCGCGCGCTCGCGCTCGTCGGTGAGGTGCTGCTTGCGACGTGTCGTTCGCGTGACGTTCCCGTCCGGCTGGGTGGTGACGAGTTCGCGGTCGTGCTTCCCCGGACGAGGCCTGCGGAAGCGAAGATCCTGGCCGAGCGCATTCGTTCGGAGATCTCGCGACGTCGCGTCGGCATGGAGTCCCCTCTCGACCGATTGCTCACGGTCTCGATCGGAATCGCCGATCTCGAGAGCATCTCGGACGTGCGGGCAGACCTTCTGGTCGAATCTGCCGACGCAGCTCTCTATCGAGCCAAGTCGAGCGGCCGTGACCGCATCGAAGTGAAGGGCCCCGCCAACGATACGAGCGGCGTTTTCCGCTTCGACGAGAAACGTCCGCAACGCCGAGTCACCGCATGAAGAAAATCGTTCGAAACTCGCAAGGACCTCGCATGCCGATCGACAAGATCCTCGTTCCCGTGGACTTCAGCGCGTGTTCCGACGCGGCACTGGCGTACGCGCTTTCCATGGCGGACGAGTGCGGAGCGCAGGTGGAGGTCCTGCACGTCTGGTCGCCGCGCGACCGCGAGGGCCGTGCGAGCACGATCTTCGCGGACACGCCGGAAGGCATCGCGATGGAGCGGGCGTTGTCCGCGGCGGAGAGCGATCACGCTGCCCGCATTTGCGGGCGCTTGGAGTTCGGTGAGGAGCCGTCGAGCGTCATTCTCGACATCCTCGAACGCGAGCGTTTCGACCTCGTGGTGGTAGGCCGAGGAGGACGGTCCAAGGACCAGGGTGGTCACGTCTCGGCCCATCTCGAGCGTGAAGCTCCATGCAAAGTGGTCGCGCTTCCGATCGTGAAGGCGGACCCCAACCGCTCGTTCGTCGACACGTTCATCGCGAAGAGAACCGCCGGAGGTTTCGACGCCGGCTGACGTTCACGAAGCTTGTCCGAGAAACGCGCACACATCGCGCGAGCGAAAACAAGACGCGGAGCCGAGCGAGACCAGTTTCCCGCGACGCTCCGCGTCGCTATATCGGCTGGCCGAGTCCGCGAATGAAGTCCACGCCGCCGCCGATCAAGCTCGCGCACCGCGCAGTCGGCGTGATGTTTTGCGCAAACGGCATTCTCTACGCGAGCTGGGTTTCGCGCATTCCCGCCGCGCGCGATGCGCTCGCGATCGGTGAGAAGAAGCTCGGGCTCGTGCTGCTCGGCGCGGCCATCGGTGCACTGCTCGCCTTTCGTGTTGCCGGTCGACTCATCGCCCGCTTCTCGAGCCGAACCGTCACCTGGGTCGCGGCATCGGCCTTGTGCTTCGCGCTCCCCCTGCTCGGATTCATGACGAGTGTCGTCACCCTGACGATGACGCTCGTGCTCGTCGGCGCGGCGAGTGGGCTCATGGACGTCGGGATGAACGCGCACGGGGTCGAGGTCGAGAAGCGACTCGGACGACCGATCTTCTCCTCGCTCCACGGCATCTTCAGCCTTGGCGGCCTCGTGGGCGCAGCGCTGGGCGCACTCGTGGCCGGACACGGCATCTCAATGCGAACGCATCTCGTAGCCGTGTCTGCAGCCCTCCTCGCAGTCGTGCTCCATGGAGGCCGGAGGCTCTTGCGCGAAGACATGCCGGTGCGGGTCGAGGTCTCCGCAGAAGAAGCCGAAGAGCACGCTCGGACGGCTCGACTATCCGGCCGTACGCTCGAGCCGAGCCCAAGCGCGCGTTCAGAGGCAACGACGGCGCTCCTCGGCCTCGGCGCCATCGCCTTCTGCTCGTCGCTCGGCGAAGGCGCGATGGCCGACTGGACCGGCATCTACTTGCAAGACGTGCTGCACAGCACGGCGGGCATCGCGGCGCTCGGCTACGCGGCCTACTCGCTCGCGATGCTCACGGGTCGCTTCGCCGGCGACCGCATTACGGCGCGCCTCGGCGAACAGCGCGTGGTTCGCACGGCAGGCCTCTTCGTGACCATCGGCCTCTCGTGCGCGCTCGCGATCCCCGTGCGCTTGTTCTTCTTCGCGGGCGTCATCGCGACAGGCCTCGGCCTCTCGGTGCTCGTGCCCGTCGTCTTCCGCGCCGCCGGCCGCTTGCCCGGCCTTGCTCCCGGCGCCGCCCTCGCGCGCATCGCGACGCTATCCTACGGCGGCTTCCTGATTGGCCCCCCAGCAATTGGCTTTCTCGCCGAGCACTTCTCGCTGCGAATCGGCCTCGCCTCGATCGTGGTCCTCGCATCGGGCATCGTCATCTTCTCGCGCGCCGCCGCCCCCCGCGAGCTTCCGGCTCCGACGGCAACCCCGCTCCCGCAGCGTCAGTAGCGATTCATCAGTACGCGACGCACGTGCATTCACGCAGCGCGTGCTGTGTTGCAGACAGCCGCGGCTGGGCGAGAGCGCAGCGCATGACTCTCTCCTCTCGGGCGATCTTCACGGCGGGTGTGCGGGTCGTGTGCAACGGCGCCGCCCTCGTCATCACGCGCTACTGGAACGGAGTCCATTTCCCTCTTCTTTGCGCGCTCCGCGTCTCTGCGCCTTCGCGCTTCGACTTCATCGGTTTCGTTCGATCGGCAGTGTGCAGCTCGCCGTCTTCCGGAACATCCTCGCGCAAAGTCGCAAAGCCGCTGAGAGCGCAATGTACTGGAGCCGAGGTCTGGCACCATTCCACAATGGCGTTTTGACAGTCCACTGCCAGACGCAATCCATTTCCCTCTTCTTTGCGCGCTCCGCGTCTCTGCGCCTTCGCGCTTCGACTTCACCGGTTTCGTTTGACGGTCAATCGATGCACGCCGCGTTCGACGCGCCGGCAAACCATTCGCCAAGGATGACCCGGCGAACCCCCATGCGCATCTGCGGCACGTTGAAGTTCAAGAGCAGGCCGAGCGGCAACCCAGTCGCACGGAGGTACGAGACGACCTGGGCAGTGTGAATCGACGCAAACCGTTCGACGGCCTTGATTTCGACGAGAAGGGACTCGGTGCCACTCGGACTATCCACGAGCGCGTCCAAACGATGCTCTCCAATAGGCTCCCCCTTGTAGACAATCGGAACGATGACCTGCGACCGAACGCGATGAGCCCGTAGCCCCAACTCGATACGGAGCGCTTTCTCGTAAACGCTCTCCGCGTATCCCGGTCCGAGGGCGCGATGTACATCGATCGCGGCTCCGAGCACGGCGTGCGAGAGGTTGTTCAAGGCAGCAGACGGTTCCTGCATGCCTTGCACATCGCCCCGTAGGAGCAGAACGTTGCGTCGGACAAAAGAAAAACGCGAAGCCTCGGGAGACCGAAGCTTCGCGTTTCGCTTTGGAGCGGTCCTCGCGGACCGGCTGCCGATTATTGGGTCTCTTCGAACTCGGCGTCGATCACGCCGCCGTCCTTGCCCTTCTTGTCTTCGCCGCCACCTTCGGGGGCGCCGCCCGGCCCGCCGGGGCCGCCCGGTTCACCCGCGCCGCCGGCGCCCTGGTACATGACGCTGGCGAGGCGGTGCGCTTCCTTCTCGAGCTTGTCGAGGGTGTCCTTGACCTGCGCGTCGTCCTGCTTCTCGACGGCCACGCGGCCGTCCTTGATGAGGCCTTCGAGCGTCGAGATGTCGGCCGCCTGGATCTTGTCCTTGTTCTCCGAGATGGTCTTCTCGAGCGTGTAGCAGAGGTTGTCGAGCTTGTTACGGCGCTCGATCTGCTCGCGACGGTCCTTGTCCTCCGCCTCGTGCTCGGCGGCTTCCTTGACCATGCGATCGATCTCGGACTGGTTCAGACCCGAGCTGTCCTTGATGACGATGCGGTGGTCCTTGCCCGTCGCCATGTCCTTCGCGTGGACCGAGAGGATGCCGTTCGCGTCGATGTCGAACGACACTTCGATCTTCGGCGTGCCGCGCGGCGCGGGCATGATGCCTTCGAGCGAGAAGTTGCCGAGGCGCTTGTTGTAGCGAGCCTCGGTGCGCTCGCCCTGGAGGACGACGACGTCGACCGACGGCTGGCTGTCCGCGGCCGTCGAGAAGATCTCCTTCTTCTGGGTCGGGATCGTCGTGTTGCGCGGGATCATGGTGGTCATGACGCCGCCGAGCGTCTCGACGCCGAGCGAGAGCGGGGTGACGTCGAGGAGGACCATGTCCTTCACGTCGCCCGAGAGAACGCCGGCCTGGACCGCCGCGCCGATGGCGACGACTTCGTCCGGGTTCACGCCCTGGTGCGGATCCTTGCCGAAGAACTTCTTGACCGTCTCCTTGACGAGCGGGATGCGCGTGGAGCCACCGACGAGGATGACTTCCGCGATGTCCTTGGCGGACTTCTTCGCATCCTGGAGCGCCTTCTTGACGGGCTCCATCGAGCGCTCGATGAGCGGCGCCATCATCTGCTCGAGCTTCGAGCGCGACAGGCGCATGTCGAGGTGGACCGGGCCGCCGGGGCCGACCGTGATGAACGGCAGGTTGACCGACGTCTCCTGGACGCTCGAGAGCTCGATCTTCGCCTTCTCGCCGGCTTCCTTCAGACGCTGGAGGGCCATCTTGTCCTTCGACAAGTCGATGCCCTGCGCCTTCTTGAACTCTGCGATGAGCCAGTCGATGATCAGGTTGTCGACGTCGTCGCCGCCGAGGTGCGTGTCGCCGTTGGTCGAGATGACCTGAACGACGTTGTCGCCGACCTCGAGGATCGAGATGTCGAACGTACCGCCGCCGAAGTCGTAGACGGCGATGATCTCGTCCTTCTTCTTGTCGAGACCGTACGCGAGCGCCGCAGCAGTCGGCTCGTTGACGATGCGCTTCACGTCGAGACCGGCGATCTTGCCGGCGTCCTTCGTGGCTTGGCGCTGCGCGTCGTTGAAGTATGCGGGGACCGTGATGACCGCCTCCGTCACCTTCTCACCGAGGTAGTCCTCCGCAGCCTTCTTCAGCTTCTGGAGAACCTTCGCGCTCACTTCCTGCGGGCTCACGGCCTTGCCGCGAATGTCGAAGGCGGTGTCGCCGTTCGACGCACGCACGGTCTTGTAAGGAACGCGCTTCGTTTCCTCGTTGACCTCGTCGAACCGACGACCGACGAAGCGCTTCGCGCTGAAGATCGTGTTCTCCGGGTTGGTGACGGCCTGGCGCTTCGCGATCTGGCCGACGAGGATTTCCCCCTTCTCGTCCCACGCGACGACGCTCGGCGTGATGCGCGAGCCTTCTTCGTTGACGATCACTTCGGGCTCACGCCCCTGCATGATCGCCACGCAGCTGTTCGTGGTTCCGAGGTCGATTCCGATGATCTTGCCCATGGCCGTTTGCCTCCGAGACAGTCCCTTTGAGGTCGCGCGCGAAGTCTTGTGGAGAGAGAACCAGGAGCGGGCCTATCTCGGCCCCGACCCGATTCTCGGGGTTGCGATCCGCGTTTCCGGCGCGCGTCCTACAGGAGCTGCGAGTTTTCGGGCAAGGTAATCACACGCGTAGAGGCGTCAACGCCATCCGGCACGGAACTTGAGGTAACCGAGCAGCCTTCTTCGAAGAGCGCGGCGACACGAAGTTTTAGCTTGTCTTTTGGCACCGCTCGACGGGTGCACGCGAAGGCGCCTGTCAACCCTGCCCAGTGCGTTTTCGATGGAGCTCGAGCTCCCTCTCGACCAGCTTCCGCAGGCTGGGATCGCTGCGGGTCGGGACGTCGAACGGATCGTGGAGCACGCCCGGATCGGTTGGCCTCTCGGCCGGACGCTGCGAACCACCTCCCATCGGCATCGTCCGGGGCGCGGGCTCGTCGAGCGTCGTCGCGAGCTCGGGCGGCTCCGACCCCGACGACACCACGACCGGGATCGATCCGTCGGAAATGCCTGCGGTCGATGGCTCCGGCAAACGAACGGGCGGCGGGCCAGGGAACGAGCGCAGCCCACTCTCGTTCTGGAGGCGCGGTGTCGGCACGGGATCGGTGTACGGCCCCTGCGAGAGCGCCTCGTCGTCGCGCGCCGGACGCACGA
Organism: Labilithrix luteola; assembly: GCF_001263205.1. Classification (GTDB taxonomy): domain Bacteria; phylum Myxococcota_A; class Polyangia; order Polyangiales; family Polyangiaceae; genus Labilithrix; species Labilithrix luteola. The sequence continues at coordinate 3,698,686 of NZ_CP012333.1, read as the reverse complement.
GCGGACCGGCATAGGACTCGTCGACGCGCCCGATGCCGCGCATCACGTCCGTCGCCTCGACATCGTCGACGCTCGCCATCACGATCCACCACTGCTCGAGCATCTCGCGCGTGGTCTGGAAGCGATCGCCTGGGCTTCGCGCCATCGCCTTGAGCACGAAGCGGTCGAGGAGCTCGTTCACGGGCATCCCGGGGATGCTGGAAATGGCGGGCGCCGACTGCTCCGTCTTCATACGGATGACGGCCTCGATCGAGCGGCTCACGAAGGGTAGCCGCCCCGTCAGAGTCCTGAAAATCACGACGCCCAGCGCATAGACGTCGGCCGCGAAGCCGACACCTTTCGCGTCCGCGAACTGCTCGGGCGCCATGTACCCCATGCTGCCGATGAGGTGGTTCGTCGAGGTGAGCCCACCGCCCTCGCCGGTGATGTCACGCAGGCGCGCGACGCCGAAGTCGATCAACTTCACGACGTCTTCGAAGCCCTCGCGGTGGAGGTAGACGTTCGAGGGCTTGATGTCGCGATGAATGACCTGCGCGGCGTGGCAGTCACGAACACCGAGAATGAGCTGCTCCATCCAGCGCATCGCGAGGGGGAGCGGAACGGGGCCGTCGCGTCGCAGCTTGGCGTCGAGGGTTTCTCCGGTCAGGCGCTCGAGAACCAGAAAGGGCTGTCCGTGCTCGAAGCCAAAGCCGAGCAGCTTGCCGACATGGCGACTCGAGAGCGACGAGAGGAGAACCGCCTCTCGCGCGAAGCGCTCGCGCATCTCCCGTCCCGACTGGGAGGGCTCCAGCATCTTGATGGCCACTTGCCGGCCGGTCGCGACGTGCACACCTTCATAGACGCGCGACGTTGTCCCTGACCCAAGCGCCCCCGCGATCTTGAAATCGGAGAGCTTGGCGCGCTCGAGGGCCATCGGGGCAGCAGCGTATCATCCTCCGGCTAGGGCTTTGGATCTCGTCTGTGACTCCGGCCACCCGACCCCCCGACACCCCGGGCTTCCCCCTCGAACGGGGCCGCCCGGGTGGACGGCTACCGCCGTTCCGGGCGCGTCATGGCGATAGAGGTCAGGAGTAAGCCCAGGGCTGGAAGCCCCCCCTTGCAATCTTGCAAACGCCTCACGTTGCGACCGCCAAGGGGTGCTGGTAGAGTCGGCGGGGCTCCTATTTTGGGGGTCCCTCCGCTGCAAATTCGTGCGAATTCCATGAATTCGCGGACTTTCGGCAGGTACTTCCCCTTGGCACGTTCGTCATACGGCATCGGCAACTCGGCAATGCGCCGTCGGTCAAATCCGGATCTTCCTCCGCCTCCCGAGCTTCCGTCGTTCACGGTCGAGGCGGAGCCTGACGACGCCCCCTCGATTGTCGAGCGGCACGCGGGAACGGGACTTCAGCGTCACGACGCTCCCCTCAACGACGACTCCATTGACGAGGACGCCGCGAAGGTGGTCCGCCGCCTCGAGCGCGCGGGCTACCAGGCGTACCTCGTCGGCGGCTGCGTCCGTGACCTCCTCCTGGCCGGACGGCCGAAGGACTTCGACGTTGCCACGAACGCTCGCCCCGACGACGTTCGGGCGCTCTTCCGCAACTGCCGAATCATCGGCCGTCGCTTCCGCCTCGCCCACGTCCTCTTCGGTCAGGGCAAGGTCGTCGAGGTCGCCACGTTCCGTCGCAACCCCACGGACAGCGACGTCGAAGACGACGACGATCTGCTGATCCGGAGCGACAACGTCTTCGGCGAGGCCCACGAAGATGCGCTCCGTCGTGACTTCACGATCAACGCGCTCTTCTACGACCTCGATCGCAAGCAGGTCCTCGACTGGTGCGGGGGCATGCCGGACATCCTCGCGCGGAACATCCGCACGATCGGGGATCCGACGGTGCGCTTCCGCGAAGATCCCGTCCGCATCCTGCGCGCGATCAAGTTCGCCGCTCGCCTCGACCTGGGCATCGACCCCGACGTCTACGACGCGATGGTGGCGCAGCGTGCCGAGCTCGCACGCGCCGCGCGTCCCCGCATTTTCGAAGAGATCCTGCGCCTGATGCGCGCGGGGGCTTCGCACCGCTCGATGTGGCTGCTCTGGGAGATCGGCGCGATGGCCATTCTCCTTCCCGAGCTCTCGGCCTTCCTCGACGACGAAGAGGCAACCGACGGCGGCAGCGCCCGCTTCTTCCGCAAGATGTCGCTTCTCGACGAGAAGACGAAAGAGTCGGGCGCGCTCGACGACATCGTCCTCATGACCACGCTGCTCTACGAGCCTCTCGAAGAGGCCGCGTCGGGCGTGCGCGACGTCGTCGGCGCCGTGAACGACTTCCTCGATCCGGTGATCGATCGCATCGCGATGCCGAGGCGCATCGCCGACGGCATCCGGCGCATCATGTTCATGGTGCCCCGAATCATCGCCGGACGGATCGGTCGCTTCGCGCGTACCGACCTCTTCCTGCCCGCCCTCGACGTCGCCGAGCTGGTCCTCGCTTCGCGTGGCAAGAGCACGAGCGCCATCGAAACGCTTCGCCGCGAGGCCATGCCACCTGCTCCCCGTCAGCCCAGCACCAGGCGCGGTGGTGGCGGTGGCGGTGGCGGTGGCGGTGGCGGTGGCGGTGGCGGCGGCAGACGTCGCTGAGAGCACGGCGCCGCTTTCCCCGACACGCAGCACGCGTAGGATGGAGCGTGCGATGAGTCTCTTCGATCCTCGTGTCCTCGGCGCGCCGTCGCGAGGAGTTCGACGTGAACGCGTCGAGAGTTCTCCACGCTTCAAAGACGGCCAGTTCCACAACACGCAACCGCTCGCCTCGAACATGGCGGGGCAACCGCTCGGCAAGCGCGTGTCGATCATCGGCGAGTTCTTCTTCGGGGGAAAACGACGCGTGCCGTCGATCGACATCCCCGTGCTCGATCCGCGCCCAGCATGGGCCAAGCCCGCCGAGACGGGCCTCCGTGCCACGTGGCTCGGGCATTCGACCGTTCTGCTCGAGATCGACGGCGTGCGTGTGCTCACCGATCCGGTCTGGGGAGATCGCGCATCGCCTTTCGCATGGACCGGACCTCGACGCTTTCATCGAGCCCCCGTCGCCGTGGAGGCACTGCCTCCCCTCGACGCCGTGCTCGTCTCGCACGACCACTACGATCACCTCGATTACCCGACGATCCTCGAGCTCGCGCGACGTGAGGTGCCGTTCTACACGTCCCTCGGCGTCGGCGCCCACCTCGAGGCGTGGGGCGTTTCGGCCTCGCGCATCACCGAGCTCGATTGGTGGGAAGAGGCCGTGATGCCGGGCGGCCACCTCTCCTTCAAGGCGACGCCGAGCCGGCACTTTTCGGGTCGAGGAAACGGCGCGAATCGCACGGCGTGGTCCTCGTGGGTGCTCCAGGGAGAGAATCACCGCGTCTTCTTCAGCGGCGACACGGGGCTCACGCGCGAGTTCGAGATCATCCGCGCCAACTGCGGCCCGTTCGATCTCGTGATGCTCGAGATCGGCGCCTTCGACCCGGCGTGGGGGGAGATCCATCTCGGCCCCGACAACGCGCTCGTCGCCCACGAGATGCTCGGCGGAGGAATGCTGCTTCCCGTGCATTGGGGCACGTTCGATCTGGCGCTCCACGCCTGGGACGATCCCGCCGAACGTATCTACACGCGCGCCGTCGAGAGCCGCGCGCGCATGGCCTTGCCGCGTGTCGGCGAAGCCATCGAGCCTGCGCGCGTCGACGACGTCGACCGAATCGCGACGTGGTGGCGTAGCCCTACTGCGGCGTGAGCAGCGGCGCGAGGTCTTCGGGCGTTCGGACAGGAAGGGAGCACGTCCGCCCGCGACACACGTAGGCCACGGGCACGTCCTTCGCGGGCTTGCCCTCGGCGAGGAGCGCGCATGCCTCGCGCGAGGCCGGATTGCGCTCGTCCAACCACGCGACGGTTCGATTCGGAATCCACGTGGCGAAGACCTCACGTGCGAGCGCTTGGGTTCGGGCGTCTCCTCGGGCCCCGACGAGGACTACGTCGACCGAGCCGCGCACGAGGCGATCCATCTCGCAAAGAGCCTGGCCGAAGCCCATCGGGTTGCTCGTCGCCTGCGGTGCGAGGCGCAAGAGCTCGCGTTCGACCATCGCGGCGTACTTGGTGTCCACGAGCGCACCGAGCCTCAAGAGCGCGCGGCACGCCATCGACACGCCGCTCGGAACGGCGCTGTCGAACGGATCCTTCGAGCGCGTGATGAGCGCTTCGCCGTCCTTCGGGGTGAAATAGAAGCCCTCGGCGTCCTCCCAGAAGGCGTCGATCATGCCGTCGACCAACGCACGCGCCGCCGCCACGCGCGTAGGATCGCCGGTGACCTCGTAGAGATCGAGCAGGGCGTTCGCAAGGTAGGCGTGGTCGTCGAGGAAACCCGGGCCCTTCACCACGTCGCCCTTCACGAGCCGCAGCGCACGCGCGTGTGCTCCCTGCGCGACGACGAGCTTCGACTGCACGAAGGCGCATGCGCGCTCCGCCGAATCGACGAGCGCGGGGTCGCCGAGAGCGGCACCGGCCTCGGCCATGGCGCCGATCATCAGTGCGTTCCAGCTCGTGAGGATCTTCTCGTCGCGGAACGGCTTCACACGCTTCTCGCGGGCTTCGAACAGCGCTTTTCGGGCGCGATCGAGCGCAGCCCGCACCTCCTCCTCGCTCCGATCGAGCCTTGCCGCAATGGCACCGATGGGCTGCGATTCGTGAAGCACGGTCTTGCCTGTCGCGCGTCCGTGCTCCTCGAAATTCCCCTCGGGGCGCACGCCGTAGTACGCGAGAGCGACCTTCGCCGCGTCTTCGTCCGCCCCGAGCGCCTCGCGAACCTCGGCGGGATCCCAGACGAAGAACTTCCCCTCCTCCCCTTCGCTGTCCGCGTCTTGCGTGGCGTAGTAGCCGCCGCTCGGGTCGGTCATCTCGCGCCTCGAATACGACGCAATGGCGCGCGCCGTATCCGCAAAGAGCGGCGCGCCGAAGACGCGATGGCCATCGACGTACGACCGCAGGAGCAGCGCGTTGTCGTACAGCATCTTCTCGAAGTGCGGGACGAGCCAGCGTTCGTCGGTCGAGTAGCGGTGGAACCCGTCGCCGAGATGATCCCAGATCCCGCCGCGTCGCATCGACTCGAGCTGGAGCCTCGCCGCATCGCGCGCAACGCCATCTCCTTCGAGGACGCCACGCCGGAGCACCACCTCGAGCGGCATCGTGTTCGGAAACTTCGGCTTGTCGCCGAAGCCGCCGTTACGCGCGTCGACGCGGCGGAGAAGCAGGCGGGAGACACGCTCCAGCAAATCGGGCCCGAGCGGCGCGGCCTCGGAGACGTCCGCAGCCGCTCCCCGCGAGACTTCGGCAATGGCTCGCGTGAGCTCGGCGGCCTGCTCTTGCACCTCGTCATGCTTCTCGCGGTAAGCCTGCGAGAGCGCGAGAAGCACCTTGCCGAAGCCCGGCATGCCGTAGCGGTCCGAAGGCGGGAAGTACGTTCCCCCGAAGAATGGCTTTTGCGCGGGCGTCAGAAACACCGTCAGAGGCCAGCCGCCGCTTCGCCCCATGAGCTGCACGACGAGCTGATAGATCTGATCGAGGTCCGGCCGTTCTTCACGGTCGACTTTGATGCACACGAAATGCTCGTTCATGAGCGCCGCGATGGCTTCGTTCTCGAAGCTCTCGTGCTCCATGACGTGGCACCAGTGGCAAGCCGAGTAGCCAATGGAGAGGAGAATCGGCACGTCGCGCCGCTTGGCCTCCGCCAGCGCTTCGTCACACCACGGCCACCAATCGACCGGATTCCGTGCATGCTGCAACAGATAGGGAGATGCCTCGGCGGCAAGACGATTCGGCATGCGTAGGTTCTAACCATGCCTATGCCAGGGCGACCACCCAGCGCACCACCGCGCGGCAACGCTCGTGACGTGCTATTTCTCCGGAGCGACCTGATGCGCAAGTCGGCCTCGATCCCGCAGAACCGCCCGCAGAACCGCCCGCAGAACGGCGAACCGGCACGAGCCGAGGCGGCGCGAGCCGAGGCGGCGCGTGCTCCCCGAGCAACGGCGGCCAGGGCCAGCGCGCCCACGTCGAAGCCCCAACCGAGCGCCTCACAGGTGGACCCGGTGCAAACGGCGCGAGCGGCCATGCTCGACGGGGTCGGGCGTGAGATCGCAGCGAGCTTTCCCGGCATCACGAGGCTCGGCGGGCAAATCGTCGCCGCCCTGTACCTCGAGGGCGCCCCCCTCTCGATGGACGAGCTCAGCGAAATGCTCGGCCGGTCCAAGAGCAACGTCTTCGCGAACCTTCGTGCACTCGAGGCCGCGGGAATCGCCGTTCGACAGCGCGCGTCGGGCACGCGTCACGACACGTTCGCGCTGCGAGGAAAGTACCCGGACGTCGTCGTCGGCGCTTACCTCTCACGCCTCCGGCGCGTGGTCGTCGACAAGGTCTCGCTCTGCAACCGCTCCCTCGAGCTTCTCGGCGAGGCCGAGGGCGACGAAGCCGACGCGCTGCGCGACAAGCTCACCTCGCTGAGGCGCAAGTACGAGCGCTTTGCGACGGTCTTCGCCGACATCGTTCCGATGACGGACGGCCCGGTCGACCTCGAAGAGATCATCGACGCCGTTCCCGAAACGATGATGCAGATGCTCGCCGCGATGGCGAAGCGCGCGCTGGCCCGCTCCCCGTCGTCGCCGTCGGGAACGACGACGAGCGGAGAACCTCAGCGCGCCACGACCGCCATCAAGCGGCCGTGATCTCGACGCGCAGGAGCTTGCGGCCGACGAACAGGTAGTCGCCATGGCCGAGCTCGCGCTCGTTCTTGAGGCGCACGTACGTGCCGTTGCGGCTGTTGAGATCGGTGAGGACGAGCGCGCTGCCCGTGTCTTCCAAACGGCAGTGCGAAGCGCTCATGTAGAGGTCGCTCGGGAAGTTCAGATCGCCGCCCTCACGGCCGATCTGAAGGCTCGAACCGCGCGCGCACACCGTCATCCCCGGCGCACCGCCCTGGAGCATCTGCGTGATGCGGAAAGGGCTCTGGTGCTTCGGCGACGAATAGAAATACGTGCCGTCCGGTCCTGGCGTGTCGTTCAACAGCGGCTTCGACTCGAGGATGAACACCTGCTCGCCCGCGAGGAAGTAATCGCCCGGCTCGATGTCGACCGAGCCCTTCACGCGAAGGTACACGCCGTTGACCGACCCCTCGTCGCGCACGACGAGCTTGCCGTTGCGGTAGAAGAAGTTCGCGTGCTTCGGCGAGACGAACGGATCGTCCGGGAAGACGAGCTGACCGCTGCGACCGACGATGTGCTGGTCGGCGTTCAGCTGGTAGCTGAGGCCCTCGACGCCCTCGCCGCGAATGAGAATGAGCTTCGCTTTACCGGGCGCCTGGAGCTGACCGAAGAATTGCGTCCGCGCGTTGAGGATCTCCGCAGGCACGGCTGCGCCACAGCGACCACAAAACTTGTGACCGAGCGGAACGGCGGTAGAGCAGGAGCGGCAGACGAAGTTCTTCGCTTGATCCATGAGTTCCTCGACGGACTTGGGCTTGGACGGCTTCGGCGGCGTGAACGCGCGACGAGTGCCTGGCCGCAAAGGCGGAGACACGGCGTCCGGGGGTGCCGCTGACTCGAGATCGACTTCGAAGATGGCATCCGGGAAGTGCGGGTCGCGCGGCGCCGGCGCATCGGACGCCGAGACCATCTTCACCGTCACCGGACCACGAGCGTTTTGCACGCCGTGAACCGACGACGACGAGACCGCCACCGAGACGGACGGATCCTGGGCAGGCGGCGTTTCGAGTGCGAGCGCGTTCCCGCACGATGCGCACGCTGAAGTGCCTAGCGCTGCGTACTCGTCACAACGCCCACAAACGATGCCGATCTCGAAATCCACGAGCGCGCAGAGCTTAGCAAAAAGTGGGGGGAAGGGGGATTTTGGGGTGGGCGCCGGCCTGCGTCGTCCGAGGAGGCCTTGGCCCGTAGGAACGGTCCCGATTCGCGTGCCGATTCGAGCGAAAGCGCGGGCTTTTCCCGTCGATCCTCACCACAGTACCGTGAAGCGGCGGGATCCGTCGGCATAGGTGTCGCCCCAGAGCCGGTACAGAACATGTTCGCAGGTCGATGCGTCGACCAGCCCGTAGTCGCGCGAATCCTGGTGGAGATGGCGATTATCGCTCACCAGGTAGAGCTTCCCGGACTCCACCGTCGAGGCGCCGCCACCCTCGGGATAGTCACGGTTCACGAGCGCGCTGTAGGTGAAGGCGCCGTTCTCCTCCACGACACAGGTGAGCTCAGTCTCCTGGCCCGAAACGGGGTGAACCACGCGCTCGGACGGGCAGCCGTGCCGGGTCGCCACCGGCTTGCCGTTCACGCTCACGCTTTCGTTTCGCATTTCGACCCGATCGCGGCCCTCGCCGAAGACTCGTCCTACGACGTAGGTCTCACTCGCGAGGGGATGCAGGCAGCGGGCAAGCTGGCCTACGCGAGGCACCGAACCGCGCTGCACGAGGATGCGATCCCCCGGCTTGAGCGTCGGCTGGATCGAGGCAGCGAAGCTCGTGTCGGTTCCGGGAACGACCCAGGTGTCGACCACGAACAGGTAAAGCAAGAGCCCGATCGCCCCCAGGATGGCAACGATCCACCAGGCTCCACGTACGAAAGACTCCACGATCGGATCGTACCGAGCCCGAAGGGCGAACGAGAAAAGATCGGCATTCCGAGACCGTCGGCCGACGGCGGATCACCCGTGGGCGCTCACCGTCTCTGCTGACCTTGCACGACCGGCGAGCGGTATTTCGAGGGCAACCTCCGCGCCCACGACCTCGGAGCCGGTCCCGAGATTGCGCGCCGAGACGGTTCCGCCATGGGCCTCGACGATGCGACGCACCAAGGCCAAGCCAAGCCCGATGCCGTGGGGGCTCGACGCGTCTCGGGGCGAACGGGCCGCATCACCGCCCATCACGAACGGTTCGAACGCACGCGGCAAGAGCGTCTCGGGAAACCCGGGCCCCTCGTCGGACACGGTGATGCGTACCCCGCCTTCGGCGCCCGTGACCCTCACCACGAGCGGCGAGCCCTTGGGATGTCCATGCGCCCACGCGTTCGCGAAGACGTTGTGGAGGGCCCGGCCGAGGAGAGCGCCGTCGATGTCGACCTCCACCTCTTCACTCACCAGCGCATCGAGCTCGATGGGTCCGTTGGTTTCGGAGGCGATGCGCGAGCGCAGCCATGGGAGGAGCGCCTTCGTCTCCCGACGCACGTCGGCGAGGCCCGCCCGGGCCGATGCAAGCAGGTCTCCGAGAATGGCGTCGACCTCCACGAGCTGTCGATCGACGTCGTCGAGCGCCTTCGGAATTCGCGCCGCCTGCGCCCCTCCGTCCTCCACCCCTTCCCGCGCAATCTCGAGCGCTACGCGCGCGCGGCCCAGCGGAGAACGAAGCTCGTGGCTGATCGCAGCCAGAAGCTCGCGCTGCTCGAGAACCACCCTCGCGATCCGATCCGCCATCGTATCGAAGGCGCGCCCGACGTCCCGCACCTCGTCGGCGACCCAGCGATGCGGGAGCTTGTCGATGCCGGTTCGAGCTTCGAGATCGCCTCCGCCGAAGCGCGTGGCCGTGGACGCAAGGTGTTCGAGCGGACGCGCCAGGCGCTTCGACACACGACGGGCAGCGGCGCCGAGAACGAAGAGGGCCACGCCGAGCGCGACGAAGACGCGCCAAAACTGCGGCCGAATCGCCGTATTTCGGAGCTCCAGCGCGCCGACCAGCGTGCCGTCTTTGACGACCGGAAAGTAGGCCACGCCGTCTTCGAACACCATGCCCGTCGGCGCCCTCGGAACCCGGCCCTGGAAGACGCGCACGTCGCGTCGCACGCGCAAATCGAGGCCCGTCGTGTCGCGGAGCTCGGCCACGTATTCCTCGGTCGCTTTGGGATCGTCCCAGATGCGCGCGAGTCGGTGTTGGACGTGACGCGAGACCACGCGCGTCGGACCCTCGTTCGACTCGGTGTTCGTGAAGTACGCGGTGAGCGTGCTCGCGCCGATAGCCAGGATGATGGCGCCGAGAAACCAGGCGAGAAGACGGAACTGAAGACGTCGAAGGCGACTGCGCCGCGCCGAGTGCCGTCCGTGCGCGCCCGATTTCGAGGCCCAAGGAGGCCGGTGGCGCAGCCTCACACGCGCCCGTTCTTTCGCGCCGGCACGGCGAGCACGTAGCCCACGCCGCGAACCGTCTTGATGAGGCGTGGATCTTTGGGATCCTCTTCGAGCTTCTGACGAAGCCGACTCACGTGCACGTCGAGCGAGCGATCGACCGACGGATCGTAGGACGCCTTGCCTTGCGCCGGCTCGCGCGCCTCGCTGGCGAGCTCCTCCCGCGTCACGGTTTCACCGGCGCGACGGGCCAGCACGACGAGAATGCGAAACTCGAACGAGGTGAGAACCACCTCCGTTCCTTCGCGACGGACCACGCGCGCTCCCACGTCGATTTCGAGCGGCCCCGCGCGGAGCGTCTCGGACGCGGCTGCAGCTGGTACGGACGCGGAGAGCGGTGCCGGACGAGCCCTTCGCAACACGGCGCGCACGCGGGCGAGAAGCTCGCGTGGGTTGAAGGGCTTGGGAACGTAGTCGTCGGCGCCGATCTCGAGGCCGACGATGCGGTCGGCGTCGTCTCCCCTCGCCGTCAGCATCACCACGGGCACGTCGGGCGTGGACGACGCACGAATGCGGCGACACACCTCGAAGCCATCGATCCCGGGAAGCATCACGTCGAGGAGCACGACGTCGAACGGCTCACGCGCAAGCGCGTCGAGGCCGTCCGCCCCGTTGTCCACGTGGTTGAGCTCCACGTCGTGCGAGCCCAGATAGTCCGCGAGGAGGCGCGCCAGATCGCGATCATCGTCGACGAGGAGCGCGCGAATCATGGCTTAGAGCGGCCCGTATACGGTCACGGCCGCCCGCAGATGGTTTTGCGCGCGAAGCGCGTACGGCCCGTCCGGATGGGTGGAGAGCCAGCTTCGGAACGACTCGATCGACAGGTCGTAGCGGCCCGCTCGGTAGTAGGCCACACCGAGCGCGAAGGCCGTGGGGTACTCGGGATCGAGCGCGCCGAGCTTCTTGATCTTGTCGACCCGCCACATCTCGAGCGAGCGACGCTCGTCGACGTCGACGCGATCACATTCACCCTCTGTCCTGGCCGCCGCCCTCCGCGCTTCGAGCGCGGAACGCTGGCTCTCGGCCACGTGCGGATGCGCGAGATAGAGACTGTAGAGGGCGCGCTGTTCGTCGAGCGTGGGTTGAAAGAGGCTCAGCTGCTCCACGCCGGCAACGGCATTCCAAACGACCTTGAAGGCAACGCGACGCTGCGCGGGCGTGAGCAGGACGTCGTTGCCCGAAATCCACCCCGCGTCGCGCATGCGATCGATGAAGCCTCCGCCGAGCTCCTGGAGATCGGGCGAGACGACACCGGTGCTTTCGAAACGGCTGACCTCGTTCAGGAACGCATCGAGCTGAACCGCGCGAAGCGTGAGCACGTCGGAGGGACCTGTCTGACGCGTCCCGATCACCGTGCGCGCGTCGTCGATGGCCGCGCGTGCAGCGACCGCATCTTCTTCGGTCGGCTTGCCGCCCTGCAGCGCGTTGAATGCGCGAATCGCACTTCCCAACGCGAGAACGTCCCCCGGCAGACGCGTCGACTTCGCGCCTTGCACGCGCATCGCTTCGTCGTGAGAAATCGCATCGAGCGCGCGCTCGTCGATCTCCGGAAGCGGAACGTCCACGGGCGGCGCCGAACGCGGCAGCATCAAGACGCCCATCATCACGAAGAAGCCGACCGGCACGAGCGCGAGCCAGCGACCGCCGCTATGAGAATGGGGATGGGCATGGGGACGCGTTGCGTCGCGTCGCGTGCCGACGAACGTCTCGAGCAACTTCGAGGAGACCGACTTGTCGGTCGAGCGAGCACGTGCGCGCGCAAGAGCACGCTCGACACTCGGCGGAAGCGCCTGTGAGCGCGCGCGATCTCCTCTTTCCTTGTCGTCGTCCGCCACGTGCTGATGGTACCATCGCAGATTCCGAGGAGGCTCCTGGTGATCGAACAGCGTCGCTATGCACGCGCCACCATCGACTGCACGCTGTCCTTCGTGATCAAAGGTCAAGCGGACGCCCACGAAGGCGTCGGTAAGGACATTTCCGTCGGCGGCATGTTCATCGAAACCGTGCAGCCGGCTCGATTCGGCGCGGAAGTCGTGGTGCATGTGAAGCTGCCGGGAGCCTCGGAGACCTTTGCGCTTCCGGGCACCGTCCGCTGGGTTCGCGACGGCGGCATGGGCGTGCAGTTCGGCTTGCTCGGTGCGGCGCCGACCCACGTCATCACCGAAATCAGCCGTAACCGCGGCTGAGCTCGAGCGAACGAGCTAGTACGAGAACTCGATCGGGACGCTCACGCTTCCCGACTCGTCGAGCTTGAGCTTGTAGATCACGCTCGCTGCGCACGACTGGATCTCCGGCATGAGCGGCGGGTCGAACTGCGCCGACTCGATCTCGCCGTTCGCACGCACCTTGAGGTGCAGTGAGCTCGTCACCGTCACGCGCACGTCGGCCGCGCGACGCTTGCCGGCTGCGCACTCGCGGACGGCCGCGGCAACGGCTTCGCGGCGGGACGTCCCTTTCGGCACGGACGGCGATGCGGTCACGCCCTCCGCGTGCGGCGTGGAAGGCTTGGCGGCAGTCGGAGCGGCGACGGGCGGCGACGGCGAATCTTGCGGCTCGCTCGGCTCGACGACGGCGTTCGAGTCACGCGCTGCAGTCGTCGCGACCGCCGTTGCTCGCGGGGCCGCGGCCACGAGGTCGGGATGCGCGATTGCCAGCGCCGTCCGCACGCGATCCGGCGTGTGGTCGACGCGAAGTGAGCCGTCGAGATCGGCGATGTCGAACTCGACGTGCGCGGGCGCCGTTACGAGCGTTCCGTACGTCGAGCCCGTGCGCGGCGGCCTGCCGATCGAGACCACGCCTTCGGTCAGGTCGACGACGACACGCCCATTCGTGCGGGTCACGCGCAGGTGCGTTCCGTGGACGGCAACGCGCACGAGCGCAGAGCCCGACGCGACGTCGACGGCGAACGCTTCACCCTGCGGAACGGGCGTGACCTGAGCCTCGATCGCTCCTTCTTCGAGGCCGAGCACGAGCGGCTCCCCTGCCGACTTCACGCGCGCTCGCGCGACACGAGCTTCGGCCGCGGACTCGAGCTCGGGATGCGCACGTTCGAGAACCCAAGAGACCTTGCGTGGTCGCTCGAGCACGGCGCGCGAGCCATCGACTTCGAGCACGTCGCCGGCACGAAGAACCTGGCCGATCGAAGCGCTCTCGCCGGCAACGCGCACGTCGCCCGTGCCTTCCGTCGCGCGCAGCGCACCGGCTATCGCTTCGGAAGGCGCCGCATGATTCGTATCGACGAGAAGCGATTCGGCGACGGCGGACTCGGGCACCGACGACACGGCCTCGCGACGCACGACGATGGCCACCGCCGCCGCCGCGGCGAGCGCCAACGCTCCACCGCGCATCAGGCGCGTACGCAGCGACGACGCTCGCAAGTCCTCGACCAGCGGCGCCTGCTCGGCCTCGATGCGCTTCATCATGGACGCTTCGATCGCGTCGAAATCGACCGCACCGGGCAGATAGGCGTCCTTCGCCTCCTGCACCACGCGATCGAGGGGCGCTTCCCGGAGATCGTCGTGCTCCGTCATGGCGCATCCTCTTCTTCCTGCGGCTTGGCGGCGCGCGCCGAGCGCTTTCCCTTGGCGCTCTTCTCGTTCGATTCACTCGCGCTCGCGTCGGCGACGCTGGCGAGGTTCGCGAGCGCTGGCTCTTCGGCAAACATCGCTTCGAGCTCGCGGCGCGCGTAGAACAGTCGCGTGCGCACCGTCAGAACGGGCGCTCCGACGACGTCCGAAATCTCGGACGGCGACATCCCTTCGAGCTCGTGCAAAACGAAAACGATACGCTTCTTGTCGGCGAGGCGCGCGAGGATCCGTTCGAAGGCCCGCATGCGCTCGCGGCGCTCGGCATCGTCGTCCGGAAGCACCTGCTCCGCGTCGGCGACGGTCTCGTTCGAGGCCTCTTCAGTGAGGACCGGGCGGCTTCGCGCCGATCGCCGGTGCATGAGCACCACATTCACCGTGACGCGGTGGAGCCAGGTCGAGAACTTCGACTGCCCTCGGAAGTCCTTGAGGCTCCGGAAGACCTGCACGAAGACTTCCTGGATGACGTCCTCGAGATCCGCCGTTCCGCTGAGCATGCGGTAAACGAGCCGTGCGACATCGGCGCGGTGGCGGACGAAGAGCGCTTTGAACGACACCGCGTCGCCCGCGGCTGCACGCCGAACCAACGCGTCTTCGTCGGGCCCAACGTGCTCGCGCTCCGCCGTGTGTGCGAGTGTCGCAGCTGGGCTCGCCTTCGCTCGAGCGGCAGGCATAACCCGACCCGGTAGCACCCCCGGCGGCGTCAACAGCGGCAGAACGTCCGAAGCGACGGTCACAGAAGGTTCGGTGCCCGAACCCTCGGGCGCGTTCACCGCGTGAGGTGCACGAACGTGGCTCGCGTGGCTCGCGTCACCCTCGCCCCGGGGCCCCTCCACTGCTTCTGGACTCCGTCCGCTCGGTTTGGAGGTGCCGCGCGACGTCATGGGCGTGTGGGCGGAGCGCGCCTGCAGGGGCACTCCATCGAACGCCGCAGCCTCGTCAGCTCGAGGTCGTACGGCGCTTTCGGTTGATGAATTCGTGCGTATCGAAAAGAACCACGGTGACGGCGACGACGAGCGCGATCATGCCCATGCCGTAAGGCTGCACGGCATGGGCATGCTGGGACCAGTTTTCGACGCCCTTCTCGTCGGGAGGCTCGTCGCGAGCCGCGCGGAGAGGCGATCAGAACAGGGTCTTGAGTTCGACCTTGTCCTTCTTCTTCTGCTCGAGGACGTGGTTGACGGCGCGGAGAATGCGCTGCTTGGTGGGGCCGCTGATCGTGGCCTTGCCGCTCAGCGCCGCGTTGAGTGCGCGCTGCGTGACCGAACGACCCGAACGGGGCTTCCCGGCGGGGGCCTCCTTCTTGTCGGCTCCTTCGCCCTTCGACTGGCGCTTGGCGAGCTTGAGATCGCGGTCGCTG
The DNA here is from genome assembly GCF_001263205.1 of Labilithrix luteola. Classification (GTDB taxonomy): domain Bacteria; phylum Myxococcota_A; class Polyangia; order Polyangiales; family Polyangiaceae; genus Labilithrix; species Labilithrix luteola. The sequence continues at coordinate 3,683,556 of NZ_CP012333.1, read as the reverse complement.
CGCTGCAGCGTCTCGAGCTTGTGCGAAACGGCAATGATGCGCGCGGGGTTGAGCTTGTTTTCGGTGATGAACGTCGAGAACTTGGTGTCGGCCATGATTGGAAGGTGCAGCTTTAGTCTGCGTCGGGCCCGCCGTCACCCTGAACATCTGGTCCGCCCCCGTCCCCCGAGTCGTCTCCGCCGTCCCGGCAGGGTCGAATGACGAGGTCCCACAGGCCGCCGACACACGAAGCCACGGCCGTGTTGACGCTGGCGTCAGGTGCGTCGCAATCCACACTTCCATAGGTACAGGTCGCGAACTCCGGCCAGCACGGCGGGCAAGCTCCCTCCGGCGGTGCCGGAGGACAAACCGGCGATGGGGTGGGGTTCTTCCCGTAGCGCCACACGCCACGCGTGCAGCGAACGAGCTTCGAACCACAGCCGCCAAAATCGCAAGCCGTGCCTTCGGGGACGAGGCAAACCGTCCCTTCGACCGGCGGATCCTGCGGGCATCCGGCACGTTCGGTTCCGCTGTCGCCGTCACCGGAGACGAGACTTTCGCCCTCGCCGGATCCACTTTCACCGCATGGCGCGGCGATCGTTGCAGACGCAACCATCGCCGCAAAAAGCTGCGCCAAACGGCCCGATCGAAACCTCGCCACAATCCCCGTCGAATGCCCCGTCGAATGCCCGCACGCGACGCCGCTTTTCTCGCGGCACGCACGTGCATCCGAGGGGGGCTTCATCCCCGGAAGAATAGAGCTATAAGGGCGCTTCACAAGGAGTCAGACCATCATGTCGCTCGCCCCCGTGTACATCGTCTCGGCCACCCGGACCCCCATCGGCGCGTACCTCGGCTCGTTGTCCTCGCTGACGGCACCGCAGTTGGGCGCGGCCGTGATCAAGGCCGCGCTCGAGCGCGCGAAGGTCTCCCCCGACCAGGTCGGTGAAGTCTTCATGGGCAACGTGCTCTCGGCCGGCATCGGTCAGGCGCCCGCCCGCCAGGCGATGCGCTTCGCCGGCCTCCCCGACAATGTCCCCGCCACCACGGTGAGCAAGGTCTGCGGCTCGGGCATGCAGGCGCTCATCTTCGGCGCAAAGACCATCGCCCTCGGCGACTCGGACATCGTCGTTGCCGGCGGTATGGAGTCGATGTCGAACGTGCCCTACTACGCGATGCAGGCCCGCCAGGGTTACCGCATGGGCAACGCCCCCTTCGTCGACGGCATGATCCACGACGGCCTTTGGGATCCGTACGCGAACGTCCACATGGGCACCTGCGGTGACAAGACCGCGGCCGAGTACAAGGTCTCGCGCGAGGCGCAGGACGAGTTCGCGAAGGAGAGCTTCCGCAAGGCCCTCTCGGCCCAGAAGGAAGGCCAGTTCGACGCGGAGATCACCCCCGTTGCCGTTCCGCAGCGCAAGGGCGACCCCGTCATGGTGAAGCTCGACGAGGGTCCGGCCAAGGGCGACCCCGCGAAGATCGGCGGCCTCAAGCCCGCCTTCAGCAAGGACGGCACGATCACCGCGGCGAACGCCTCGTCGATCAACGACGGCGCGAGCGCTCTCGTTCTCGCCAGCGAAGCGGCCGTGAAGAAGCACGGTCTCTCGCCCCTCGCGCGCATCGTCGGCTACGGCAGCGCGGCGCAGGCGCCCGAGTGGTTCACCACGGCCCCCGCGAAGGCCATGGACTCGACGCTCGCGAAGGTCGGTCTGACGCCGAACGACATCGACCTCGTCGAGATCAACGAAGCCTTCGCCGTCGTCGCGATGGTGTCGGCGCAGCTCTCGAAGCTCGACCCCGCGAAGGTCAACGTCCGCGGCGGCGCGGTGGCCCTCGGTCACCCGATCGGCGCGAGCGGCGCGCGCATCGTCACCACGATGCTCCACGCCCTGAAGGACATGAACAAGAAGCGCGGCCTCGCCAGCATCTGCATCGGCGGCGGCGAAGCGCTCGCCATGGTGCTCGAGCGCGCCTGAGTTCGAAGTATGCGCCCGCGGGAGCTGTCGGCCACGCTGAGCCTCTTTCCGGCGAAGACGCCGACGCTCCCTCCCGCGACGCACACCAATAGCTATGCCCTTGGCGGGCGCGACGTCCTTCTCGTCGAACCCGCCACCCCTTACGAGAGCGAGCAGCGCGCATTCATCGAATGGGCGCGCTCGCTCGTTTCACATGGGCGGAAGCTCGTCGGGATCGTTCCGACGCACCACCATCGTGACCACGTGGGCGGGCTCGCCACGTTCTCGCGCGAGCTCGGAGTGCCGGTCTGGGCGCACGAGGAAACGGCCGCGAGGCTCGAGCCGGAAGCTCGGACGTGCGTCACGCGCTTTCTGGCCGAGGGCGACACGATCCTCCTCGACGGTCTGCGCCCCGAAACCTGGCGCGTTCTCTTCACGCCCGGCCATGCGCCGGGGCACGTCTGCCTCTTCGAGGAGCACACGCGCACGGCGATCGTCGGCGACATGGTCGCCAGCGTCGGCACCATTCTCATTGCGCCCGACGAGGGCGACATGGAGCGGTATCTCGTCGAGCTCGAACGACTCGCGCAGCTGAACGCGTTCGTGGCCCTCCCCGCCCACGGCGAGCCCATCGACGAGCCGACGCAGCTCTTTCGCAAGTACATCGACCACCGCTTGATGCGCGAGGCCAAGGTCCTCGAGTCCGTGCGAAAAGTCGGCCCGAACGGCGCCGACGCCGCATCGCTCGTCCCCGTCGCCTACGACGACACGCCCCCGCACCTCTGGCCTCTCGCCAAGCTCAGTCTCGAGGCGCACCTCGCGAAGCTGGTTCGCGAAGGACGGGTGATCGCCGCCCACCGCGCGACGGATGCCGCGGAATTCTTCCGGGTGGTGTAGGCTTTTCCTCGTGTGGGAGCGAAGTTTCGTAGCGGTCAGTGTGCTGCTCGGCAGCACCCTTGAAGAGTCACTCTCGCAGTCGCTCTCGCTCTCGCAGACTCTCGGCGCCATGCCCGACGCGCGTGACGCGTCAATCACGCAACTTGGCGCCGAGCTGCGTGACTCGCGGCGTCAGGTGCGCGCCGCCGCGCTCGCATCGGTCGCGCAGGAAGTCGCGTTCGCCATCTCCGAGGTGACCTTGCGATGAGCATCGAACACGCGCGCATCATCAAAGGGGCCTTCGCGAGCGACCCGTCGTCGGCGAAGCACACGCATCCGCAAGAGACGCCACGTGTCGACCTCGCGCGACGAATCCCGCGCGCGACGCTCAACGGCATCGAGGAAGCCGAGCGCATCGTGCGCGAGGCCAAGGCACAGGCCACAGCGCTCGTCGACGAGGCACGCGCCGCCGTCGCCAAGCTTCAGTCCGAGGCGGCGACCGAAGCGCGCCGGCAAGAGGTCGCACGGGTGGCGGCCGAGCTCATTGCGGTCCGCGCTCTCGAAGAGCAGCGCCGCGAGCGCGAGCTCGATCGAACCGTCGAGCTCGCCGTTCTCCTCGCGGAGCGTCTCGTGGGAGAGGCGCTTCGCGTCGACCCGGCGAGGATCGCGAGCCTCGCGAGCGAGGCCCTCAGGGAGACGCGTGGAGCCCGCAAACTGCGGATCGAGGCGCACCCCGAAGACGTGCTCATGCTGACCGAAGCGCTCGGCCTCCTCGGCGCTCACGCTGCAGAGGTCTTCGGCAACGGCGAGCTCGGGCGTGGCTCACTGCTCGTGCAGACCGAGCTCGGCCGGCTCGATGCGCGGCTCGAACCCCAGCTCATGCGCCTCGCCGAGGCCCTCAAAGAAGTCCTACGCGCGCCTGCCGGCATCCAAGCGCGCATGGAGAACGCCGTCCGAAGCGGGGCCGAATGACCGAGGCTGCTGCCAAGCCCGCGTGGCGAACGAATCTCTTTCTCTTCCTCGCGACGATCGCGAGCGTGTTCGTCACCGGTTTCCTCACGATTGGGGGCGGAGCCCTCGAGGCGCCGCTGTCCAACCGCGCGGCTCTCGTTCGAGGCGCGCAATTCACCGCCACGCTGCTCTCGATCTTGGTCGCGCACGAGAGCGGTCACTACATCGCCGCGCGCATCCACAAGGTCGAGGCATCGCTCCCCTATTTCATTCCGCTGCCCCTGCTCAGCCCCTTCGGCACCATGGGCGCGGTCATCCGCATGCGCGGGCACATTCCCACGCGCCGTGCCCTGCTCGACATCGGCGCTTCGGGCCCGCTCGCCGGCCTCGTCTTCGCCATACCGCTTTACGTGTGGGGCGTCGCGCACTCACCGCTCGTCACCGTGAGCGGCGAAGGCACCGTGTGGTTCGGCGATTCGCTCCTGCTCAAGCTGATTCATCACTTCGTCGCGCCCCCGATCCCCGAGGGGATGGACATCGAGCTTTCGCCCATCGCGATGGGTGCGTGGGGCGGCCTCTTCGTCACGATGATCAACCTGCTGCCGGTCGGACAGCTCGACGGCGGACACGTGGCCTACGCCCTCTTCGGCCCCAAGCAGGATCGCTACGCGACGATCGTCCACCGATCGCTCCTCGCGTTCTTCTTCGTCATCGTGTTCGGCCATGTCGCGCGTGACGTGAAGGCCGGCTTGGGCCTCTATTACATGGGCCGTCACGTCGCGAACGCGATGTTCTGGCTCGTCTGGTTCGTGGTTCTCGCGATCCTCGGCGAGCTCGCCTCGCGCGGTCGCCCGGGCGCAACGAAGCCGCAGGCGATCACGATTCGTACCCGGGCGCTCTCCGTCGTCGGCTTGCTGGCCGTCTCCGTCGTGGCGCGCGATCACCACTCGCCGCTCTACGTGCTGGCGTTTTTCGCGGGCCTCGGTCTGCTCCTGACGATGGAGGCGAAGGGCGGCGTGCTCGCCAAGCACGACCTGCTCGATCACCCCTCGACGGGCAGCGCTCCGCTCGACAAGCCTCGCATGCTCGTCGCCATCGTCACGCTGCTGTTCTTCGTGCTCCTCTTCATGCCGGAGCCGTTCAGCATCACGTGACGTCGATCAGCCCCGTCAGCCTGCCCGCGTCGCCAGGTACTTCGCGATCGAGACGTCCATGCTGCTCGTGATGTCGCGCGCCCAGCTCTCGTACTCGGCCTTCGAGAGGCGGAGCTCCGTCCGAACGATCGTCGCCACGCGCCCGCTCAGGGAGTTCGTGGCGTCCTTGATCCAGCGAGCCGCCGTCGAACGGTGCACGTTGTAGAGGCTCGCGAGGTCGTCGATGGTGAAGCCCTCGGCGAAGGCTTGACGGAGAATCCGACGCTCGCGCGTAGGCAGCTCGGACGCCGCCAGAGCGAACGCCTTCGACATCAGCGCGCGATGCTCGGCACGACCGACCGAGAGCTCCGGGCTCGCCTGCGTGACGAGCAAGCCTTCGAGGATCCGGTCCTCCACGGAGGCTTCGGGTTTCTCGGCCTGCAGGCGATTCAGGATGATGCGCGAGGTGACCACCTTGAGCCATGCGCCGAGCTCGGAGCGCCCCGAAAACTCGGCGATCTTCGCCGGCTTGTCCTCGGTGCGAACGAAGAGGCGCTGCGCGAGCTCGGCCCAGAGCTCGGGCTCCGAGGGGGCGCGTCCACGAAATCGGAGTCGAACGCTCTCGACGGTCGACGAATACCGGTGTTCGAACGCCGCAATCGCTCGCGCATCGCCGCGCGAACACGCGCATGCGAGGTACAAATCCGTAATGATCACGAGCGGATTTCGACCTTGTGCCGGAGCCTCGTCGCTCTCGCCTGGCGCGTTGTGGCGCAAGAGATACGCTCGGAACTCCGCCTCCGACACCTCGACGCCCGGAAACTGCGACCTTGCGTGATCCCACGCGAGCGTCACGTCCTGAATACTGGCCCAGTCCGTCATGAATCGCGCCGACCAGTCTGTCATGCCCGGCGCATCTGTCACGCAAGACGCTTCGGACCCGTCGAAGAGCCCGACCTCAGAGACTTTTTCCTGCCCGACCGACGGGATTCTCGCGCAGTACATCGAGCAGACCCTCTCGGCAGAACAATACGAAGAGCTCCGTCGCCACCTCGACACGTGCGATGCCTGCGACCTGATGCTGACGATGCTCGCCGGCGAGAACCGCGTGGGCACGTCGATCGAAGCGTCGTCGGGTCTCGAGACGAGCCTCGATCGCTTCGTGAGGCGGACGCATCTCGCGCAGCAGTTCCGAGAAGGCTCTTCGGTCGGCCGCTTCCGCGTTCTGCGCCAGGTCGGCCAGGGTGCCATGGGCATCGTCTACGCGGCATACGACCCACAGCTCGATCGCAACGTCGCTCTCAAGGTCCTTCTGGACGACGGAACCGAAGAACCAACCGATTCGGATCCGACCGGCGGACGCCTGCTTCGCGAGGCTCGCTCGATGGCGCGCCTCACCCACCCCAACATCGTGACGCTCTTCGAGGTCGGCGTCGCCAGTGGCCGCGTCTTCCTGGCCATGCAGCTCGTCGAGGGGTCGACGCTCGCCGATTGGCTCCTCACGAGTCCCCCGGCCGATCGCGTTCTCGCGCTCTTCGTCGACGTCGCACGCGCGCTCGACGCGGCCCATCGCTCGGGCGTCGTTCATCGCGATCTCAAGCCTCACAACATCCTCGTGTCGGCGAGTGGGGAGGCCAAGGTCACCGACTTCGGGCTCGCCGACACGTCGGTGGCGAGCAACGTGAGTCCGACGCGTGACAGCGTGCGCGGCCTCATGACGTCCACGCTCCATCGAACGCGTGGCCTCGTCGGAACCCCGGCCTACATGGCGCCCGAAGTGTTGACCGGAAAGCGGGCCGACGCGCTTTCCGACCAATTCTCCTTCGCCGTGTGTCTCCACGAGGCGCTCACCGGAAAGCGTCCCTACGACGCTTCGACCATCGACGAGCTCCTGGAGATCGTCGAGCAGGGCGAGCCGGCAGTCGACGCCTCGCTCGACAGAGCCATCGCCACACCGCTGCATCGCGCGCTCTCGAAGCTGCCGGGGAAGCGCTTCGCCTCGATGGCCGCCCTCGCCGAGGCCTTGTCGATCTCCCTCGATCGACGAAGCGTGCTCGCGACGCCGCCTTCGTCGCGCGCTGCACGACGTCGTTCGCGGGCGTGGCCGATCGGCGCGACCCTCGTGGCCATCAGTACCATCGTCACCGTGGGGCTCGTGGCGCGCGCGCGCATGGCGACGACGACCTCGACCATGCCGCCGCCCGCTGTCGCCGCCGCCATCACCACCACGGCGCTCGTCGCCCCCGTCACCTCCCAAGGGCCGGTCGTGAATGCAGGCGCGACGTCCATCGCATCGCCCGAGCCGACGTCGTCGCAAGACGCACCGAAACCGACGCGATCGCCATCGACACGGCGAGCGCCGAAGACCGTAACGGCTGCGGCCAATCCGGCGCCCGCGGCTCCCACGACGCAGACTACGACCGCGGCCCCCGCACCTACCACCGTGGCCACATCCGCGTCGGCGACCGAGGATTGGCTACGCAGCCGCCACTGACACGCCATCGTTCGAGGGCCGAACACGGGCTGTCGATTTTGCGCGACAAGCCAACTTTCGACATGTCGAAGCAGCGAAAGGAACCCCATGTCCCTCCGCTACAGCGACCTCCATCTCCAGATCCTCGTCCGCGGGCTTCTGGACCCTGGAGAGCATTTGACGGGTCATGCCATCGCCGTTCGCAATCCCTGGTACGGGCTCGGCTTCCTCTCGAAGCAGTACCTGCTCGTTTCGACCGACCGCCGATTGCTCGTCCTCGAGCACGAGCGTTCGTTCCTCTACACGACGTTCGTGCTCTCCAAAGTCGAGTCCTACCTGTGGGCCAACGTCGAGGAGCTGCAACTGCGAGGGCTCTTGGCCAAGAGGGTCCGCCTCGTGGCACGCACGGCAAACGCGGTCCACAAGCTCGTCATGCACGTTCCGGCGTGGTTCGCCGCCGTTCGTGACAATGGCCGCAGCGTGCGCGCCGTCGTCGCCACGTTCCAAGCGCAGCGTGCGCTCGCCCCCGGCTCGTCACCGAATCGGGCCCTTCCGGCGACGAGCTTCAGCATGTAGTTCGCCCGTCGCTCATCGCCCCGGTTGAGGACAATTCGGCCTCCGACCTGCGGCCTGGGCCTGTTCATAGAGCTTCAAGGCCTGAGGCATGCGCGCGTTCAGGTCGTCGATGCGTCCTTCGTTCGAGGGATGCGTCGAGAGAAACGTGGGGGGCTCCTTTCCGCCCGACGCCTTGCTCATGTTCTCCCAGAGCTTCACGGAGGCTCGCGGATCGAAGCCGGCTTTCGCCATCGAGTCGAGGCCGATGAGGTCGGCTTCCGTCTCCTGCCCTCGCCCATAGGGCATCAGCACGCCGTACTGGACGCCGGCGCCGAGAAGGCCAAGGAGCTGCTGATTCGCAGCGCCGGAGCCACCGAGGAGCGCCGAGGTCAGTTGAACACCGGCCTGCGAAGCAAGGGCGGCAGAGACGCGCGCTTTGCTGTGGTTGGCCGTGACGTGAGCGACCTCGTGCGCGAGCACGGTCGCCAGTTGATCTTGATCCTCGGCGACCTTGAGTAGACCGGTATAGACGCCGATCCTCCCGCCCGGCAACGCGAACGCATTCACCTGCGGACTCTCGAACACGCGGACGTCCCACTTCTGGCCCGGCGCGACTTCGTCGGCGATCGCCGCAGCAACGCACCGAACGTACGCAGTCACCGCGGCATCCTTCGTCTCGGGCGTCTCCGCTTTCGCCTCGGCGAACGCCTGCTCACCGAGCGCGTTCATGTCCGCGTCGGAGACGAGATTCAACTGAGGCGTTCCCAGCGGCGAGTGGGCGCACGCCGCCGTCGCCAGAACGAGCGCGGCCGCCCGAGCGGCAGGTATCTCATGGGTACCGAGCGGAGCAACTCGCGGACCCAAGGCGAGCGCGAGCACCGAATTCACCGCTGGTTCATCGTCGAGCCTCGAGCCGCCGCACGAAGGCTGGCTCGAGCGTCGTGGTCACGGGGCCGACATCGTCACGTTCCGCCCCTTCGAGTGCATTCTGCATGCACATCGAGTTGCACGTGGCGAGAAAAACCAAGTGGCAGGTCGAAGGACGCGAGCAGATCCCTCGGGACGCTCGCGTCCGCTCGTTTCAGCCGACGATTTCGTAGTCTTCGATGACGGGGTTCGCGAGCATCTCGTCGGCCATCTTGGCGAGACGCGCCTTGAGGTCCGGACCGGCGAGGCCGTCTTCGACGTCCATCTCGATGAGCTTGCCGACGCGCACAGAGCGCACACCTTCGAAACCGAGCTTGCCGAGCGCGCGACGGACCGCGTCGCCCTGCGGATCGAGAACCTCGGACTTCAAGCGGACGAGCACCGTGACCTTCATCGTCGTGGAACCTTTCAGGAGAGGCCCAGGTTCTTGGCGATACGCGGAAGCGGATCGTCGACGTTCGGTTGGAACGTCTCTCCCGTCACGCGTTCGTACGCTTCGATGTAGCGCTTGGCGGCGCCCACTCGAACCTCGGGCGGAAGAGGTGCGGGTTCGCCGTCACCTCGGTAGCCGAGCGCCGTGTAGTAGCGACGTACGAAGTCCTTGTCGAGCGGCTCCGGATCGAGCCCAGCCGTGAAGCGCTCGTCGTACGTGTTCGCCATCCAGTAACGCGACGAGTCCGGCGTGTGGATCTCGTCGATGAGGACGATCTCGCCCGACGCCGTCTTGCCGAGCTCGTACTTCGTGTCGACGAGGATGAGCCCGCGTTCGGCGCAGAGCTTCTGGCCAACGGCGAAGAGCTTCATCACCATCTCGGCGGCACGGTCGAAGTCGTCCGCCGTGATCTCGCCACGCGCCAGGATCTCTTCGCGCGACGCACTAATGTCGTGCTCGCCGAGGGGCGCCTTCGTGGCCGGCGTGAGGATCGCACGCTCGAGCTTCTGGTTCTTCACCAGGCCTTCGGGGAGCGCATGACCGCAGAAGGTGCGCTTCCCCTCCTGGTAGTGCGTCCACATACTCGTGGACGTCGAGCCGGTAATGTAGGCGCGCACGACCATCTCGACGGGGAGCGGCTTGCACTCCACGCACTCGAGGACGTTCGGGTCGGGCGTGCCGATGTAGTGGCTCTTCGCGACGTCTTTCGTCTTCTCGAACCACCATGCCGCGAGCTGGTTCAGAACCTGCCCCTTGAACGGAATGGTGCCGAGGATCCGATCGAATGCGCTGATTCGGTCGGTCACGACGATGAAGCGGCGGTCACCGCGGCTGTAGTTGTCTCGAACCTTGCCTTCGTACTTCGTGCCGAGACCCTCGAAGCTCGTGCGTTCGAGGGTCTGACCGAGTTGGGCCTTCAGCAGTTCGTCGTCCACCATCGCGATGACCGCCCTTCTAGCCGAAGGGCCTGCCGAGATCGACAGGCACCCGCGTTGTGCTTCGGCGTTTTGCTTCGGCGTTCTGAGTCGCAGAGCGTGCGACTACTTGATGAGCCGAACGTCGACGCGGCGATCCTTGCGCCAGCCTTCCTCGTCCTTGCCCGTCGCCTCGAGCTCACCCTTCGAGGTCTCGCGCATCTTGTCGGCAGGCACGCCGAGCTGTGCGAGGAAGCTGTGGACCTGGCGCGCACGCTTGGCGCCGAGCGTCATGTTGTATTCGGTCTCGCCACGCGGGTCCGCACGGCCGACGAGCTCCACGCTGCGGCCCTTGAGCGGACCGGTGGTGAGGCACTTCGCAATCGCCTCGAGGACGTTCTTCTCACCCTGCGTGAGCGCCTCGGAGTCGTAGTCGAACTTCGGCGCTTCCTCGATGTTCTCGAACTTGAGGTTGCACGCCTTGACGATGTCGTCGTCGACGTTGACCGCCATGTTCTTCGGCGTCGCGGTGGTCGCCTGCGTGTCCGTTGCTGCAGGCGCCGGGTCGGACGCCGGCGTCTGCGGGGGTTTGTCGTTGCCTCCACACGCGGCGCTGGCGAGGGCCACGAGAACGAACGGGACGGCAAGAGTCAGCTTCTTCATCTTCTTCTCCATGAGACGATTTCAACGCCAGACGAACCTGGTCGAACGTGGTGAACCTCGTGATCTGATCGAAACCGGTTCGACCCGATCGACGCGCGACGTGCGCGAACGATCAGGCGAGACGATCGCGAGGTACTGCCGTCAGAACCAAGAGGAACCAAGACGACAACGCAGAACCCTTGGAAGCCCTTACATAATCCCTCAGCCGCGGGCGTCAATGCAGGCAATCTGCACAAATCGAAAGCGCGGCCTCGAACGGGACACGACACGCGCTACGACACGCGTGAGAGAAGACGCAGGCGCCCAAGATCGTTGGCGATGTGCAACGCGTTCGAGGTGCAACACCTACTGGAGAACGCGCATTCCATATTGTTCGAGCGTGCCTGTAGACACGAACGATCCATCCGGGAATCGGCAAAGGCTGTCCTCGCTGCCCACGGAGTTGCGTACCGTCACGAGTCCGTTGCCGAGCTTCTGGCAGACCTTTACGCCCGCGCTCGTCCGACCGTCGAGCGATCGACGCGGGATTTCGGCGGGCATTCCGTTGCGAAGGTAGCGAATCGCATCGCATGCGAGCGTGCCGTCGGCGTTGTTCCGGCACGGCGTGCTCAATCGGACGTTCTCGCGGGTGTAGTAGAGCAGCGGGACTTGTTGTCCCTCTTCCGAGGTCCAAACCTCGTTGAGGAACGGACTCGACTCGAGCGCGGCAAGCGGTCCCGTGCCATTCCCAGGCGGGGCCTTCGCTTGCGCATCACGCTGCTCGCCTTCCTTCGAGTTGCATGCAGCAAGCGTGCTTGTAAGCACCACGATCGAAGACAAAGCTCCGAACAGCACGACGAGATCACGAAAAGCCGCGCGGGTGTTCATTCACCCGTCATACCGGAAAATCACGTGCGAGGGATCACGATGGAGAACGTCGTCCCTCGTTCGGCATTGCTCTCCACGTCGATCGAACCACCGTGTGCTCGTGCAATGGCGCGCACGATGTAGAGACCGAGACCGAGACCGACGGAGTGCGAGAGATCGAGTCGACGAAACGGCTCGAAGAGCGTGGGGACCACGTCCGACGGAATGGAAGGCCCCGCGTTGTTCACCTGGAGACGCACGTCGTCCGAGGTGCCGAGCAAGCGCACGGTGACGGGCGCGTCGGCAGGCGAGTGCACGATGGCGTTGCCCACGAGATTGGAGAGCGCCTGCGCGATTCGATCGACGTCCCAGTGACCCACGAGATTGCCTTCGCGAATCACGCGGATCGTTCTCCGCGGGTGCGCGGCTTCGATCTCGGCGATGACCTCGTTGCAGACGATGCCGAGGTCGGCAGGCTTTCGTTCGATCGGAATGCCGCCTCGTCGCGAGCGCGTCCAGTCGAGCAGCTGCTCGATGATGCGCGCCATACGGTGCGTGCTCGACACCATTCGACGAACGATGCGCTCGTTCTCGTCAGAGAGCGCTTTGCGATGAAGCAAGAGCTCGGCACCCGAGGAAATCGCGCTGAGCGGGTTGCGCAGGTCGTGACCGAGGATGGCGATGAAGCGATCGACGAGCTCCATCTCCTCACGCAGCTGTTTTCTCTGCGTGTAATCGGTGGTGATGTCCGTGGTGATCACCACGGCGCCGGCCACGCGCTCGCGCGTTCGGATCGGAGCGGCCGACGCCTTGATGATGCAGTCTTCGCCGTTGTCGACGCGCCGAGCGATGGCCTCGGCCGTCACCGTTTCGCCGACGAGCGCGCTGAGGAGGCGCAAATCCTGGTTTCGGAGCGGCCTGCCCGTCTCCGTGTCTCTCAGCTTCAGACGCGTCGTGAGGTTGTGGAGGTTCGCGTTGATCTCCTCGATCGAGCCGATGCCCAACATCTCGAGTCCGCGACGGTTCGCGCGCGTAACGCCATCGAGCGTGAGGACGAACAGGCCGTCGGGAATGCTCTCGAGAATCGCCCCCAGCTCTGCGGCGCGGTACTCGAGCTCGTCCATTCGGCGCTTCTGTTCGCTGAGATCTCGAATGACGGTGGCGTAGCCGACCAGCGCGCCCTCGAGATCGCGCACGGGTCGCATGACCACGTCGGCCCAGAAGCGCACGCCGTCCTTGCGAACGCGCCACCCCCAGGACTCGTGATGCCCGAGATCCGCAGCGTCTTTCAGCGCGCGATCGGGCTCGCCCATGAGGACGTCTTCCGACTCGTAGAGGATCGAGACGTGTTTCCCGACGAGCTCTTCGGCCGTGTATCCGGTGATGCGCGAGGATGCCTCGCTCCACGTCAGGATGGAGCCGTTCGAGTCGAGCATGATGACGCCGTCGTGGATGCTGTCGACGAGCGCTCGATGTCGATGTTCGCTGCCAGCGAGCGCCGCGGTCGCGCGCCTCTGGAGCTCGATGGCCGTGGCGACGGCCGCCTCGTCGATGCGCTGGAAGATGACCTTGTACTCCTCCGACGTCGGCGACACGCCTTCGCGATGCAACAGCTCCACGAGCGCCAAGCGGAAATGCGTCCATTCGCGGAGCACCTCGTCCGCCGTAGAGAAATCGTGCAGTCGCGGCCTTGTGCGACGCGTGTACGATTCTGCCTCGCGCTCTTCGAAAGCATCCTTGCGCTTGGCGGCCGAGTGCGGCCCTCGCTCGAGCCGCTCCGCCAGCTCGTCGATGAGGATCGGGAGATGTCCGTTGAGCATGGGCTCGACGAGTTGAGCTGCTCGCCGAACCTCACGATCGTCGGAGACGCGCTTCGACCAGTCGGCGAGGAGCTCGCTCTGCAACCGCCGCAACGTCGCTGCGACCGATCGGTTTTGGTCTGGTTGACGGCTGCCCATTCACGCCCCCGGGGGGCGTTTTTCAGCAACCGAGGTGCCATGGAACGGTGTCAGCTGACGGGCGCGCCAGCCGATCGCCGATGATTCAAGGCTCGCCTCCAGCGCCTCAGGAGCGCGGCTTTTCAGCGGCGAGGCGCGTTCACGAAGAACGTGGTGCAGCCCGAGACGCCGACGACGTTGCCGCTGATCGAGCCCGAAGGCCCGACGGTGCCGACGAGGTCGACCATCACGTAGCCATCGACCTTGTCGATCCAGCGATCGCCTTTGAGTCGTAAGGTGCGCGTATTCGCATCGAACGTCCCACGCATGGAATAGCTGCCCTCGGCGGGCGCAGCCGTGGGACTACCTTCGAAGTCGAACTCGAAGATCACATCGACGCGATCGCCTTCGATGTCGTCGATGACGAGAACGAGCTGCGTGCGACCTTGCGCGCACCAATAGTGACCGACATAGCGATCGCCGCGCACGAGGATGGAGTTGGTGGACGCATCGCGATGCGCCCCACGCGTCCCATTATCGAGCGCCGAAGGAGCGTCCTCCGCCGCCGATGCATCGGCCGCGAGCATCGGCGCTTCGACGACCTTGGCCGATCCTCCGCATGCCGCGAGGACCGCACTGAAAGCCAACGAACAGAAGGCCCCCCGCAGGGCCCAACGCACGTTAGTTGACCGCTTCACCTTGGATCGAGACGTGCCCGGTCGTGTCAGATGCTCCGTCCGACGCAGCCTCTTCGGCGAGAACGCGTTCGACTTCCGCGTCCATCTCGCGACGAACCATCTTCCACCACATCACGAGGTCGCCGCGAAGCGACCAGAGCGGATGCTTGAAGGTCGCCGGCTTGTTGCCCTCGATGAAGAAGTGGCTGATCCAGGCGGGGCCGTAGCCAACGATCGGTGCGAGCGCGAGCAGCGAGCGCTTGCGCGTGAGGATCGCTCCTGCGACGCAAGCCATGGCTCCGGTCGTGCCGATGAAGTGCAGCACGCGCGTCGACTTCTTGCGGTGCTCCTTCACGTAGAAAGGCCAGAACTCTTCGAACGTGCGGAACTCTTGGTCGGCCATGACGCGGGCAAACGTACCAGGTGACGGCCAAGTGGCAACCCTGCGGCGTCACTTGGCCATCATCCCGAGCTGCTCGCCGCATCACGCCGCGTCACTCGCCCGGCGCGAGCACGATGGGATACGTGACCGTGGCGATGCCGCCTTCCGGCGCCGGGAAAGAAAGGTTCTGGAAGCTCCGCACGATGCAGCTCACGACGTTCTGATCCGGAAGATCCGAACCCGAGTCCTGCGATTGCGACACGGAGCCGTCCCTGGCGATGACGAACGACGTCGAGACGCGTCCGCTGAGGCTCGGGTTCTGACGGAGACCGGCCTCGTAGCACAGGCGGAAGCGCCCGAAGTTCTGGCGCACGATGCGTTGGATGACCTCCGGCGGGAGGCGGCCATTCGTGGAGACCGTGGGGTTCCGCATGACCGGCGCCTTCGCGACGTGACCGCCGCCGCCGGGCGCGTGACCGTTGCCGATGCCGTCCTTGTCGCTGCGGCCGATGCCCCACTTTCCCGGGCCACCGCCGCCACCGCCGACCGTGCCGACGTGGTCGAGACCGATTCCCTCGCCGCTCCCGCCGCCACCCTCACCTGTTCCGGTGAGGCCGAGTCCTCCCATGCCCATCGCGTCGTCGATGCCCGCTCCGAACATTTTGCCGAGCGCGGATTTCTCGTCTGAGCCCTTGTACTGGTCCTGACCCCACGGGCTCGTCGGCGCGTTCGGGTCACGCACCGCGGCGCCGGCGAGGAGGCCCGCCATGCCGAACTCCTTCGCGAGAGCGAGCTCCTCGCGACGCGACACGGCCGACTCGTTGTCCTTCCCTTTGAAGCCCATGTGACCGTTCGTGGTGACCGGCTTCGTCGTGCCCGCCGCGCCGCTCTCGCCTTTGTGGGCCTGGCCCGTGCTGCCGCCGCCGCTCGGCTCTTCGCTCGCCCCGGTCATCTCTTTCATCTGCTCGGGCTCGCGCTCGGCGGATGCCGTGAGGAGCTTCTGCATCATGAGGAGCTGATCGCGATCGATGCCTTCGGCGTCGTCGGTGCCCATCTTCGGCATGAACATCGCCAGCGACGCCACGATGGCGGCGTGACCGAGGAACGAGAGGCCCACGAAGCCCGTCGCCCCCGTCGCGAGCGCCGCGAGGAATCCGATCGGCAGCACCTTTCCGGCGCGCACCGTGACCACCTCGACCGTGATCGGGTCCGTCGTGCTTCCGAGCTCGAGAACGACGGTCATCCCCGCGCCGAGCGCGATCTCGTGCGCGCCATCGAGCTCCGTCGAGTTGCCCAGCATGCCGCGCGCGATCAGGTCGACGATCGACTCGGCTCCGGCGCCCTTACGGGAGACAGTGCCGCGCGCATCGCGCGGGACGATCACGCTCACGAGCTCGCCGCGCGAGAAAACGAGCGGCGCGCGCTCGGCTCCAAGGAGCTCCTCCGGCAGCGCGAGCTCGGAGCCCGAGCCGACCCAGAAGCTCTTTCCCTTGTCGAGATGTGAGACGGCGAGGATCTGGCTGCCCCAGCGCACGGTCACTTCGACGGCGTCGAGATGGGCGGACTCCACCTCCTCGGCCGCAACGGGCGGACCGTTCTGCACCAGGGCGAACGTGGGCTCACCGGTGTCGACCGCGACGGCGACCGCCTCGCGCGCCTGCGGCATGAAGGGGTTCACGAGGTCGAACGAGGGTGCAAAAGCGTGGGTGGTCATGGCTCTCGACGTGGGTGGACAAAGGGCATCCCACGCGAACGCGGAACACCTCGGTTCTTGGGCAGCCCGCGTGCGAAACACGTGACGCGAAGTCGTCACGGACACGCCGTTTGCCAGTGTAAAACGATACCTACTGCCTGTTTTTCCAGGCCTTGGCGTCGTCTCGTAGGGAAAGACAGAGCCCGCTCGAAAAGGTTCCGCGAGATCGTTCGGAGCCCCAAGAGATGCACACGAGACCGGTGCTGCTCGACGGATTTGCTACTTCCATCGACCGATGCGGCGGCTCAAAGCGGGACAAGAGGAGCACGGCCTCGCATCCAGCAACCTGCGCAGCTCGCCCAGCGCGCGGGGGCACGCCTACATGCCGCACGCGTCGTACGCGCACGAGTCCCTCGAGCTTTCGAGCCGGCGCGTCGAGTCGAGTCCCGAGAGCAGCTTCGAGGAACAGCTGCTCCGTCGTGATCGTTCGGAAGTCATCCCGCGCGCGCACGTGGGTGACGACGACATCACCCCGTTCGTCCTCCACGATACGGACCTCGTCGACGACCTCGAAGATCTCGTCGCGTTCGACAGCCTCGACTACGACACCGACACCGACACCGACGCCGAATACGACCCCGACCTCACGCGCCAAACGTCGCTCGAGGCTCTGGCCCGCACGACCGCCGCGTCCGGCGCGAGTGACGACCGTGACGGTGGTGACGGTGGTGACAACACCGTGGCCACGTCTCCGACGACGATCGGCGATCCGCGCGTCACCGCGATGCGCGAGCTCTATCTGCGAGGCGACACCGAAAACGCCCTGTCACTCGCCGAAGAGATCTCGTCGATGATCCCCCCGGCGATGGCCGCGCAGACGACGCGCGTGCCCGAGGGCGACGACGACGTCGCCAGCGAGGCGAGCTTCGGGATCCTCCCCGAGAGCATCCGCCCGCGCACTCCCCCCCGCTGAATCAGGGGATCACGCGATCAGGGGCGCCGCACGTCAGCGACGTCGACGTTGCCGTAGACGTAGGTGACGTCGCGCCCGAACGTGCCGCGAACGTCCAGACCGCGCACGCGGAGGTGGCGGACGTCGCCCAGGCGAAGAACATCCGGGGTGGTGCGGCCGATTTCGGCCGAGGCCACGATGCTCTTGCTGGTGCCGTCACGGGCGATGGCGATCGAGCAGGTGACGGGCGCCACCGTGTTGCAGCCGACGATGAGAAGCAGCTCCTCGTTGGGAACCGGCACCCATCGATAGGCGCGAGTGATGTGGTTGGCCGCCGTTCCGATCGCCTCGCGGAGCGTGGGCTCCCAGGCGTCGTGCAGCTCGTCGAGATGACCGATCTGCTCGATGACCGGCTGGCCCTTGAGCGTGAGATCGACCTTCGCTTCGTTCTTCGCGCCCGCGCAGCACCGCAGCCCCATCGTGGGCGACTTCTTGGTGGTGGCGCGACCGATGGCGTTCGAGCAGCGGCCGACGAGCTCGCCGGCAACCGCGTTACCGCCGCGGAGCACGCCGAGCGAGCTGTCCTTGTTTCCACGCGCCCAGGCGCTGTCGGTCCACTCCCAGACGCCACCGTGCATGTCGGAGACGCCGAACGAGCTCTTGCACTGCGCGTGCTCGCCCGTGGGCCGTCGCGCCGCCTCTTCCGCGGTGACGCCGGTCCCACACGCCGCCGCGCGATAGGCATCGCCGTATTCGTAAGCGCCGTTGCCCTCGCCTTTGCACGCACGCTCCCACTCGAGCTCCGTGCAGAGGCGCTTGCCCTTGGTCGCGCAGAGAGCCGCGGCTTCGTCACGCGTGACGTTCGACGTGGGGATGGCGCCCGGCTCGTTCGGCCAGGGCAACGTATCGATGTAGAATCCACCCATCTCGAGCGGCACGCCGGGAAGCTCCTCGTCCGGCACGCGCGGAATGCGCTCGACGGGCGTACCCGCGCGCAGCGTTCCCGCTGGGATCCACACCATGCCCGGGCGCGGCACGCCTCCGGCATCCATCGAGGAACGAGGCGGGAGAATCACGCCCGCGCCCGCTCCCGCGTCCGTTGCGGGCGCCGGCGTGCGCTTGCAGGCGACGACGAGAAGAGAAACCACGCCGAACAGGGCCGGCGTCATCGAGCGAAACGACAGCGTCACGTCGACTACTCGTTCTTCTCGCCTACGCCCTCGCGCAGTCCGAGCTCTTTCATCTTCAGCTGCAGACCCTTGCGCGAGATCTTGAGCAGGCGGGCCGCGTGCGTGACGTTGCCGTTCGTCTGCTTGAGGGCGCGACTCACGAGGTCGCGCTCGAGGCGGCTCATGGCCACCTTCACGTGCTCCTTCAAACCACCTTCCGCGGGCAGATCGTTCATGTCGATCTGGGCGGCATCCGGCGGGGGAAGCATCGATCCGCTCACACCGCGCAACTCGACCGGCAAGTCTTCGACGCGAAGCTTCTGGGCGTCGCAGAAAAGAACGGCGCGCTCCATCACGTTTTCGAGCTCGCGGATGTTGCCCGGCCAGCCGTACGCCGAAAGCAGGTCGAGCGCCTCGGGTTCGACGCCCGCCACGTGCTTCTTCAGGCGGTCGTTGAACTTGGTGAGGAAGTGATCGACGAGCAGCGGAATGTCGGTGGCGCGCTCGCGGAGCGCAGGCAGACGGATGGAGACGACGTTCAGACGATAGAAGAGATCTTCGCGGAACGCGCTCTGCGCGATGAGCTTCTTGAGATCGCGGTTCGTCGCGGCGACGAGGCGAACGTCGACGCGAATCGTCTTGATGCCGCCGACGCGCTCGAACTCGCTCTCCTGCAGTGCGCGAAGGAGCTTCACCTGCATCTCGACGGGGATCTCGCCGATCTCGTCGAGGAAGAGCGTGCCGCCGTTGGCGAGCTCGAAGCGCCCAGGCTTGCTCGACACCGCGCCGGTGAACGCGCCACGCTCGTAGCCGAAGAGCTCGCTCTCGATGAGCTCCTTCGGAATCGCGGCGCAATTGACCTTGATGAAGGGCTTGCCGCGACGCGACGAGTGGTCGTGCAGCGCGCGTGCGACGAGCTCTTTGCCCGTGCCGCTCTCGCCGGTGATGAGCACGGTGGTCGGGCTGTCCGCCACGCGCTCGAGAACGGCGTAGAGATCGGTGAGGCCCGGCGACTGACCGATGATTCCGAAACGCGCCCCCGGCACGTCTTTCGGTGCGCTCGTCGCTTCTTCCTCGGCGAGCTGACGCGTCTTGAGCGCCTTCGAAACGATCTGACGGACTTCGTCTTTGTCGAACGGCTTGGTGAGGTAGTCGAAGGCTCCCAGCTTCAGCGCCTCCACCGCGGTGTCGACCGTGCCGTGCGCCGTGATCATGATGATCGGCAGCTCGGGCGCCTCGCGGAGCGCTTCACGGAGGAGGGTCATCCCGTCGACCTTCGGCATCTTGAGGTCGGTCACGACCAGGTCGATGTGGTGCTCCCGAAGAACCGCCAGACCCTGCTCACCGTCTTCCGCGAGGAGAACGTCGTAGCCGTCGCGCGAGAGCTGAGCGGCAAGGATCTTCCGCAGGTTCGGCTCGTCGTCGACGATGAGGACCTGTTTCTTTTCAGGGAGCATCGCGATGCGAGCTTAGCAAAGCCGCGGGAAGACCGGCAGGCTTGTCGGGCGCCCAGCCCGACAACACCCGAGCGCCGGGCGCGTCAGGGCGCGAGCGGCGCGGGGAGGATGTAGCCGTCGAAATTCTCGCGCGGCGGCGGGGTTTCCGCCTCGAGCGCCGGGAAATTCGTCTGGTCGTAGCGTACGAGCTTGTCCGGCCCGTGCGTTCCGACCACGAAGAGCCAGCGCTCGCGATCCGGGTAGTTCGCGCGCAGCTCCTGCATCAAGCCTGGGTGGAAGCGCGCAAAGACGACGGGGCCGGTGTGGTCGGGACGGTTCTGGCCGAGCGCCCCGAGCGCCCGGATGTTGTTGAGCCAAGGCACGTCGTGAAGGAAGGTCGTCAGCGTATGACGACCGTGGAGGTCCTCGTCTTCGAACGCCACGAGGACGAGGCCCGGCGGGCCGTTCCAGCGCTCGACGAGATGCGCGAACCGGGCATCCGTTCCCCAATACCCCTGCCCGACCTCTCGGGCGGCCGCTCGCGTGAGGATCACGTCATAGCCGAGGTAGAAAACGACACCGATCACGAAGACGAGCTTCGAGCGCCGCGCAAGGTCACACGCTCCGAGGGCCGCGAGCAACACGAGGGCGGGCAGTGCCACCTGGTAGAAGCGCGCGCCGTAACACGTGCCGGCGTACCAGTAGAGCCCGTAAAGAGCGAGCGTCACCGGTACGAGCGCGAAGACCACGAGCCTCGGCAGCCGCTCGTCTCGCTTGCCCACGAAGACGAGAGCGAGAATGGCGAAGAGGAAGACGAGCGGACCGCCGCCGGCCAGATAGAACCACGCGGTGAGGTTGTCGCCGGTGTTGCTGAACGCGTTCCCGATCGAGTGCTTGCCGTCCGGGAGTCCGACCTCGCATCCGTGCGTCGGGCCGAAGCCAAGGTCGTTGCAGCCGGGACCGTAGCGGAACAGCGGCACGTCCACCGGCGGCCCGTGCTCGTCGAAGAACGCGCTCTGAGGAAAGCGGAGCGCGTTGCCCGTGAGGCTGTGATTGTAGGCCAGGAGCAGCGCCACGAGGACGAACGCCGGCACGACGACCTCGACGACCTCACGAACGGGTCGCGCCCCACGACGCACCGCGATCGCGACGAGCGCCAGGAACATCAGGCCGAGAGCCACGGCGCAGAGAGGTCGGCTCGTCGCGACCGCGCCTAGCGCAAAACCCGCCGCCGGCATGCGAGCACGACGCCAGAGCCCCGCGACGAAGGAATCGTCTTCCCCGGACTCGCGGATCGCGAGGTCGAGGCCTGCGAGCAGAACGAGCGACGCGCAGAACGCGACGAGCGTATGGGACATGTACGTCCCGGCGAGGAGCAGAGCTTGCGGGCTCGAGCCGTAGAGAAGCGCGCTGACGAGCGCGATCGGCACGTTCGAAGTGCGTGCATCGGCGAGCCGTGACGAGGCCCTTGCGACGACGAACGTGGTTGCACCGTGCAGGAGCGGATTCACCCACGCGCCGAGCCCGACGACGAGCCCCATGGCGAGCACCGCCGGCCATCCGGGCGGAAAGATGCTGAAGAAGCGCGTGCGGTCCTCGACGAACCACATCCCGAAGGACGCACGAGGCAGGTGCACGGGCGCCGAGAGGTGGCCCGTGGCGAACGTCTTCGCCTGCAACGTGTAGGCGATCTCGTCCATGACGTGCGGGACGTCTTCGAGCGCGTAGTGGCCGATGGCGCGGGCGATCACGACCGAAAGGACGACGACCACCGCCACCGCGACGCGCTCGGTCTTCGGTTCGAGCAGGCGGGACGAGGTCATCGCGGAGCGCACGTGATCGGGGGACGGAGCTCGCCCGGATACGCCACCCCGTCTTTGCGATGTTCGGCCTCGATCTTCGCGCGCGACAGCGGAAGCAGCACGTCGAGGCCGGCCTTGGGGCCGCCGCCCGGGAACCAAACGGGGTCGTCGTCGTCCGCGGTGCAGAGTGGCCGAGACGATGCTTCGTCGACGAGAAGCGGCATGGCCACGGCCATGGGAAGTCCGAAGTAGTCCACAGGCGGATGAGAGGTGGGGAAGTCCTCGGACGCGCAGCCCGCCGGCGTCTTGCGACGGTAGACGTCGTACCCGCTCACGCGCACTTCGAAACAGTAGTTGGCGTGAAGCCAGGTGGCCGCCGCTCCGTACGCGCGCATCGGACGCGCTAGGAGAACGCTGCCGGCGTCGACCACGATCTCGGGTTTCTCACGATCGAGATCGCCGAGCAGTGCCTCGAGCGAGCCCGGCACGACGCGCGAGGCTTCGTGAGGATAGGCGTCGAAGAACCACGGAACGAACCCCGTCACGTACGTCTCGAAGACGTAGCGCCCGGCGGGACGGCGATGGGCGTACGGATAGATCCAGGGGGAAAAACCCCAGACGAAGAGCTTCGCGTCGGGTGACGTGGTCGCCTCCACGAACCGCGCGACGCGCCGGACCGTCGGCCCATGCGTGACGAGACCGTCGATCTTCTCGTACGCATATGCCGAGAAACCCGCGGCGACGACGGTCACCGCAGCGAGGAGAGCGGTCGCGAAGCGAACTGCGGCGGCGTTGCGAATACGCACGTGCCGGTCGATCCATGCGGCCACGACGAGGGCCAGCAGCGGAAGCACCGGCAGGTAGTAGTGCGGGAAGAAGCGGTACATTGACGAGGCCGCGATCGTCCCGACGAGGACGTGCGCGCCGAGGTACTGCAGGACGCCGAACCCTCGGAAGAAAGGCCAGATCGAGCGCGAGGAGACGGCGCGCCGCCAGCGGCGGGCGACGAAGGCGACATGCGCGGCGAGGACCGCACCGACGACCATCACGAACGCCGTCAGCTTCTTGAGCCAGTCGGCCAAGGGCTCGAGCGACGCGCGCGAGAGCAGGGCGTCGGACGGGCGAAGGTGGACCGAGAGGTTGTACGTGAAGCAATAGTAGACGAGCGAACGCAGCGTTCCGATGCCCAGCGCGTGAAGCACGAAGACGGCGAGGGGTGCGATCACTCCCGCCACGAAGACGAGGAGATCTTTCCAGGGAATCTTGCGGACCGTCTTCCGCGAAGCGTCGGCGAACAGGTAGAGAACGACCGGCGCGGGCTGCATGAGCGCCGACTGCTTGACGGCGATCGCCGCTCCGAAGGCGAGACCGCTCGTCGCGAGCAGCAGGCCCCGCCGCTTACGCGAACGAGTGGCGAACACCGCCAGTGTCGCGCCGACGACGAAAAGTGGTGCCTGGATGGTCTCGCCATGCAGCGCGAGCCCATCAATCGGCGGCAGGCCGACGACGAGCATGTACGTCATCGCGACGGCGGCAAGGCTTCCCGTTCGACGAGAGAAGAGCCGGCAGCCAGCCCACGCCACGGCGCCTACCTGAGCGAACGAGAAGGCGAGCGCCCAGAGACGCAAGCCGGCCACGTTGTCCCAACCCGTCACCCGCGCGACGAGCTCGAACACGTAGTACATGAGCGGGCCGCGCTGGCTGATGGCGCCCTCGTACAGGCGGAAGCCCTCCGTCAGGCGCTGGGCGAGCGAGATGGCGTAGGACTCGTCGACGTTGGCAAACGTCTTGTAGCCAATCAGCGTGGCGTGGGCGGCCACGAGCGCCACGGCTGAGCCGCCGAGGGCGAGCGCCAGCAGACGACGCTCTCGGGCATCATGGCCCTTCCGCCTAGCGCGACCGGTATACTCCACGCCGCTCTGCGCGCCCTCGGCACGAGACGACCCCGTCGTCCGGAATTCTCGCGCATCGTGCATTTGGGGCGAAAGTGCTCTAGCCGAGTGGTTCCGAGCGGGCAAGCCCATGGGGTGCTTGGCGGTAGGACAAGGCACGTGTAGATCCCTCGCGTGATCGACGCTCCCAAGAGCGCTGTACGTCGCTGGATGGCCGCGGCCTTCCGGGCACGGCTCTTCATTCTGCTCGCCGTGACGTACGCGTACTTCTACGAGGGCGGCGACCCGAACCAAGCGACGCGCATGTTCCTGACGCGGTCGCTCGTCGAACGGCACGAGCCCGACATCACGCCGTACCACCGGTTCACCATCGACAAGAGCGAGTTCGACGGGAAATTCTGGTGCGACAAGGCTCCGGCCGTCTCGATGCTCGCGACCATTCCTTACGCGACGATGAACGTGGTCGACCGCACGCTCGGGTTCGATCGGGACTCGCGAGTGATGCAGCGCATTCGGCTGCACATGATCGTGCTCGTGATCTCGGCGGCGTCCGGCGTCATCGCCAGCATCTTCGTACGCCGCAGCCTCCGGCTCTTCGGAGCCACGCCACGACTCGCCGACCTGCTGACCGCCGGCTACGCGCTCGGCACGCTCGCTTTTCCTTTTTCGACGGTCCTCTTCGGTCACCAGACGGCGGCTGCGATGCTCGCGGCCTCCTTCTACTTCGTCGTGAAGACGCGGCAGGCCACCCTGGACGGCGAAGCCTCCGAGGAGAACGGCCCCGCACGCCTGGCTCTGCTCGGCGCGCTCTGGGGTCTCGTGATGACCACCGAGTACCCGACGGGCCTGCTGGTCGCCTGCCAGGGCCTCTACCTGCTCTCGGCGGATCGGCGTGTGCGGCCGGTGGTGCGCGTGCTCGCCTGGTCGGCCGCCGGCGCCTTCGCCCCGCTCGTCATCCATTCCGCGTTCCTCTGGTGGGCATTCGGTAGTCCGTTCTCCCTGCCGTACTCGCACATGGCCGAGCCCATCTTCCTCGCGCACGTGAGCACCGGCGTCCTCGGGATCAACCTGCCGTCGCTCGTGGGTCTGTTCGGCAGCTTCCTCAGCCGCTACCGCGGGATCTTCTTCTTCTGCCCCTTCTTGATCTGCACGCTCGTCGGCCTCCGCTCGTGGATCGCCTCGGGCGAGCGCCGGGCCGAGCTCGCACTCTGCGCGGCGCAGATCTTCGCCTACGTCTTCTTTTGCGCGGGTTACTACGCGTGGGACGGCGGAGGCAGCACAGGACCGCGCCACCTCGTCCCTGCGCTTCCGTTCTTCGTCATCCCCATCGTCTGGTTCGCGCGTTCGAAGGCCGGCCTGCGATGGACGCTCCTCTCGCTCGTGCCAAGCGTGATCATCATGCTCGCTTGTACGGCGACCCGCATCGAGCTCCCCGAGGGGGATCCGTGGCGGGCCAACCCGCTCTACGAAATCATCTTCGCGACGCTCGCTCGCGGCGAGATCGCCGTCAACCGCGCCGACATCTACTCGTTGGATCCGCGTGGTGACGCTAGCTACAACCTCGGCTCCCTCATGGGTCTGACCTCCGTGTGCTCCCTCCTTCCGCTCCTCGCGATCTGGCTCGCGGCCTACGTGCCCTCCGGCTTCGTCGCTTGGCGTCGCACGAGGAGCGCATGAAACGCCTCCTCAAGGCGGCGCAGGCCGTTCTCGGATCGCTCGCCGTCTTCATCGCCGTCTACGTCGCTTACGCGCACATCGCGTCGATCGCCGTCGCCAAGCGATACACGGGTGACGCGGTGGTCGAGCGCTTCGGTTCGGCGAGCGATCTCACGCAGCGCTACGAGATCCGAAAAGAGGGTGCGCTCGCGTACACCGTCTCGGGAGGCAAGCTGCACGTCACGGGCACGACGAGCATGGAGGCCGGAAAGCCCGCGCGCCTCGAGCTCGTGGGCCCCGTTCGCAGCCTCGAAGAGAGCCGCTCCACGATGCGCTTCCGCGTGCTCACGCCGGGCGCCTACGACGTGATGGTCGGCTTCGAGACCGAGCATTCGGGCAAGGGTGCGCGCGCCATCTCCTACGGGCTCCACGCAGGCCCGAAGGCGTCCGCGTTCGGCTGGAAGGGCGACCCGCTCACGTCGCTCGTGGGTGCGCGGGTAACCCAGGACCTCCCCGACACCCTCGAGACCGTTCGTGACGTCCCCCTCGCCTCGCTCCGCGGCGCGGAGGGCTCCGACGATGGTTGGCACGAGGTGGGCGTTCAGTTCAGCAACTCGCTGCACCAGGCCTTCGCCACCATCGACGGGATCCCCTCGGGCTCCGTTCGCTCGGAATGGATCGCCGGCCTGCCCGTACGACTCGTCTTCGGCGTCGTCGCGCGCGACCCCGGTCAGACGGTCGACGTCGAGATCGAAGAGGTCGTGAGCGAGCCGGTCCTCCCGGACCCTCAAGCCCTCGACTTCGAGGACCACTTCAACGGAAAGGTCATCGACCCTCGGCGCTGGCACGTTCAAAAGGGTGACGAGTTCTGGATGACGAGCTCGGCCCTCTCGTCGCCCAAGGGACTCACGCTCGAAGGGCGCGCGCTGCACGTCGAAACGAGCCACGCGGCCATCGTGCTCCACACGCCGCCGTTCCCGCTCGGCTCCGTCCACGTCCGCGCACGTGTTCAGGTCATCGGCTTCGAGCACTCCGGCTTCTTCGCAGGGATCACCACCGTCCTTGGCGGCGGCCATCTACGCGTGTTCGACGGCGGGTTCGTCGACGCGATCAGTCCTGAGGGCAAGCACGAGCTCCATCGCTTTGCCGCCGGATCGTGGAAGCACGACGGCCAGATCGCCTTCATCCCTCACGGACGCATCGACGGCGACGAGGCGATCATCGAGGTCGATTACGATGCGAAGACCCGCAAGGGTCGCATTCGCGTGAACGGCGACGAGATCGTCTCGGAGACGCCGGATATCCAGCCGCGCCAGGAAGTCCGCGTTCGCTTCGGTATCAACCACAACGAAGCGAACTCGGAGTTCAAAGTCATCGTCAAAGAGCTCCGCCTGCGAGCCCTCCAGGACTGAGTGCGGGGCGGCGCGTACCGCCCCGTGAGGACTAGAGCGACAGGTCGTACAGCTTGACCATGTCGTCGAACGTCACCGGGCGCGGGTTGAGGCGATGGCAGGCGTCTTCCATCGCCTTGTCGGCGAGCTTCGTGAGATCTGCTTTCGTGACGCCTTCGGTGCCGAGGCCGCTCGGCAAACCGATCTTGTCGCGCAGCGTGCGAAGCGCGTTGGCGAGGCTGGTGGCCTGAACGTCGACGATACGGCGGATGCGCTCGACGCGATCCGGCACGACGGCGTTGTTGAAGTCGACGACGGCCGGCAAGCAGAGCGCGTTCGCGAGGCCGTGGTGCATACCCTTCTCGCTCGAGAGCGGGTGCGCGAGCGAATGGCAAGCGCCGAGGCCCTTCTGGAACGCGACAGCACCCATCATGGCCGCCTTCATCATCGCGCCGCGAGCGACGAGGTCGGCCCCCGCCTCGACGGCACGCGGAAGGTGCTTGGCCACGAGCTCGATCCCCATGAGCGCGATGCCATCGGCCATCGGGTGATCACCCATTGCCAGGTATGCCTCGATGCAGTGCGTGAGCGCGTCGAAGCCGGTCGCCGCCGTCACACGCGGGGGCATCGAGACGGTGAGCTCCGGATCGAGGATCGCCGCTTTCGCCATCAAGTACGGGCTGAAGATGACCGTCTTGCGCTTGGTGGCTTCGAGCGTGACGACGCCCGATCGGCCGACCTCGCTGCCCGTGCCCGCCGTGGTGGGGATGGTGATGATCGGCGGAACGTTGGTGGTGATGAAGCGATCGCCGCCGGTGGCATCGTCGTAGTCGACGAGAGGGCGATCGTGGTGAACCTTGAGCGCGATGAGCTTGCCGGCGTCGAGCGGAGAGCCGCCGCCGAGCGAGACGATGACGTCGGCGTCGTGGGAGCGGAACGCCTCGACGCCTTCTTCCACGTTCTTCTCGACGGGGTTCGGGTCGACGCGGTCGAAGACCATCGTCGCGACGCCCGCGCCTTCGAGCACCTTGCGAACCTTGTCGGCGATGCCCGCCTTCACGACGCCCGCGTCGCAAACGACGAGCGCGCGCTTGCCCGAGACGCGGTGGACGTGATCCACGAGCGTCGAGAGGCTGCCGTTACCGAAGACGACCGTGGTGGGAAAGCTCCAGGTGACGTGGCTCATGGGATGTCCGAGCGTAGCAAACGAAAAAAGTCGTTGGATAGCGGGATAGCGGGGGCGATCGAGGCGCTCAGATCGACTCGAAGTAGCGGCGGAGTTCCCAGTCCGTCACGAAGCGCTCGTGCTGCCGCACTTCCCAGTCGCGGGTTCGCACGTAGTGATCGACGAACGCCTCGCCGAGGATCTTGTGAGCGCGCTCGCTCTTGGCCAGCAGCGCCGTGGCATCTTTTAGTGTGCGAGGAAGCGGGGCGAGGTCGGTCCGGGACGACGCATCGCCGGAGGCGGGCGCCGGCGGCTCGAGCTTCTCGTCGATACCGTAGAGGCCCGCCGCCAGGCACGTGGCCATCGCGATGTACGGATTGATGTCGGCCGCCGTCTGTCGGTACTCGAGCCGCGTCGACGACGGACCGCCGGGAATCGCGCGAATCGCGCACGTACGGTTCTCGATGCCCCATGACGCGGTGAGCGGCGCCCACACGCCGGGCACGTAGCGCTTGTAGCTGTTGATGGTCGGCGAATAGAGCGCGGTCAGCTCGGGCATGAGCGCCACCTGACCCGCCAAGTACTGCCGACCGATGGTGGAGAGCTTCGCGTCCGCCTTGTCGTCGAAGAACACGTTGCGCGGGGCTGCGCCGGGCCGCGCCGAGCTCCAGAGCGATTGATGGATGTGACCGCTCGACCCCGGCAGGTCGTGGTTGAACTTCGCCATGAAGGTCACCGCAAGACCGTGACGCGCCGCGAGGCTCTTCATCTCCGTCTTGAAGAGAGCCGCCTTGTCGGCCGCGCGAAGAGCCTCGTCGTAGCGAAGGGCAACTTCGTAGACGCCCGGCCCCGTCTCCGTGTGCAGGCCTTCGATCGCGCAATCGAACGCCTGCATCTCGTCCAGGATGGCATGGCAGAAGGCTTGGTTTTGCTCCTCGCGAAGCCACGAGTAGCCGAACATGCCGGGGCTCAGCGGCGTGAGCTTGCGGAAGTCCTTTTCCTGGAGCGACTGCGGCGTCTCCTTGAAGACCCAGAACTCGAACTCGGCCGAGAACGTCGGTTGATAACCGCGCGTCGCGGCGTCGGAGATCATTCGGCGGAGGAGCGAACGCGGACACGCCGGGTGCGCGGTTCCGTCCTTGTTCACGAAGTCGACGAGGAACGCAGCGGTATCGCGTTCGGCCGGCAAAACGCGGAACGTCGAGAGATCGATCGTGGCGTGCGCGTCGGGGTAGCCGGTCGACCAGCCGGTGACCTTGGCGTTGTCGTAGAGAACGTCGGCGACGTCCCAACCGAAAATGACGTCGCAAAAGCCGAATCCGCTTTCGACGGCGCTCCAGAACTTGTCGAGCGACACGTACTTGCCACGAAGCACGCCATCGACGTCGAAGCCCCCGACCTTCACCTTGCGAATCTTGTGTTCCTCGAACAGGACCTTGATCGCGGCGACGTCCATTCATTCAAGCTACCAAAAGAATGCGGAGTGCAAGCGAACCCGAACCTGGCGGCTCACGCGAACGATTGACGTGAGTCTTTTGCTCTCATGTCACGCTGCGTCGTGCGACGGAATGTCTCGATCCGCG
The DNA here is from genome assembly GCF_001263205.1 of Labilithrix luteola. Classification (GTDB taxonomy): domain Bacteria; phylum Myxococcota_A; class Polyangia; order Polyangiales; family Polyangiaceae; genus Labilithrix; species Labilithrix luteola. Next base: position 3,654,113 of record NZ_CP012333.1, on the reverse strand, counting down.
CACTTACGTGCGGTCTCGTTCGAGGCGTTCAATGAGCGTCTCAAAAGCTGGTCTGCTTTGCCGCGCGCCGGCGCGCGTGACAGAAGAACGCTCGGAGGGGGAGCGACCTGCAACCGACCCGAAGACTCGAAGCGAAAGAGCCCCATGCATCGAGCCACTCTCACCTTGTGCAGTGCCCTCGCCATGTTCGCGCTTCTTTCGACGGGCTGTACGGCGTCGACGGACGATGACGAAGCGGACGTCACCGGCAATACCGACGACGCCCTCACCGGCTCCTTCGTAGCGCGCGGAACGGGGTACTACCCCGACCCGTCTGCGCTCGAGGGCGGTTACAACGATCGCAAAGGCAAGCCGCTGACGACGCTGCAACAGTTCTTGGCCGGCGATGCCGACTACGTGGCGGTCGCGATGGACTCTACGGCCTTCAAGTACGGCCAGCGGCTCCGCATCAGGGAGCTCGAGTCGAAGTACGGCCGATCGATCGTGTTTCGTGTGGTCGACACGGGCGGCGCCTTCCGAGGCAAAGGCCGCACGCGCATCGACATCTGCACGAAGAACCAGCAGGCATCGCTCGACCCCACCATCAACGGCTTGCTGCACATCGACGCGCTCGCCGACTGACCGCGGCTCGGGGCCCGAAAGCGCTCAGGGTCCGAGATCGCTCACGTCGATCGCGCCCTTGTTGGTGACGATGCGACGGACGAGTGTGGTCGCCGTCGCGTCGTCGGGCGCGAAGGGCCTCAGATCGTCGAGGGCGTGGGAGAGGACGTCTCGCTCACCACAAGCCGCCACGCCCAGCGCGCGCTCGCGAAGGAGCACCGCCGTCGCGCCGGCGAGCTCCGGGTCGCGCTTCGTGACCGAAACGCGCACGAGGCGCTCCTTGCTCGGTCCGAAGTCGTCGAGGCCTCGGCGGCGGTCGGCAGCGGCACGCGGTTCGGATTCGAATCGCGAGAGCAGACCGAGCGGAACGAAGTGGCGTGCGAGCTTGCGATCCCAGCGCGCGCCGAACGACGCGAGAAGCGGTCGGGCCGCCGAGACCTGCGCGAGCGAGAGCTCTTCGGGCATCATTCCGAGCGCCAGATCGCGATAGAGCGGCGCGAGCTTCGGCTCCTCGGAGAGCGCGCGATCGGCACGGCGTGAGCGAACGTCGAACGACGGGACGACAAGGAGGTCCGACCGCATCTGTCCGGTCGCTCGCGCAGCCGCGACACGCCGCAACGTGTCGGGCTCCGACACCAGTACGACGGCCGCCGGAGGTGCGGGGCCCCAAACGGCTTCGTTCCACGCAGCCTCACCTCGGAACGCGCGCGCTTCACGGCGCGCCGAAGCTTCGTCCGCCGCACGCGCTGGAAGAACGAGCACGAGAACGACCGCCATCGCCGCGCTCGCCTGCGCGAAGGGCACGCGCGCCCGGGCAATGCGATGAACGACCGTTGCCAGAGCGACGCCGGCGAGCACGTGCACCGCAACGATCGCCGAGAGAATCGGGGCCACGACGTGCGACGGCCCTGCTGGCGCACGAAGCAAAAACGCGAGAAGGCCGGTCACGACCACGCCGAGCAGCGACGCGAGCAGCGAACGCGTGCGTGGGTTCAGCGCGGTGAGAACGCCCCCTGCCACCGCAGCGACGAGAAGCACGGTACCGATCTCCGCGCCGACGAAGCTCGGTAGCGATGCGTTGGGAAGCGCTCCCTCTCCGAGCGGGAAGGCGAACGGCTTCACGACGAGCCCCATGTCGGGATCGCGAAGCGAAAAGAGGACGCCGAGACCGAGCGGAATCAGGCCGAGGGCGAAGGCGATGCCGGCACGCACGGCGAGGTCCTGGTCTGGACGTCGCTGGCGAGCGAGCTCGACGAACGAAGGCGCCAGTGCCCCCAGCGCCGCCACGAACACGAGCGGCTCGTAGCTTGCGGCGAGCCCGAGGACGAGCGCCATCACCGGAATGCGTGCATCTTGCACAAGCTGACGCACGGGCATCGCGCCCAGCGCCAGCACGGCCATGATCAAGAAGGCTCCCGTCACCGCTCCGCCCGGCGCCGACGCCTCGACCTGCCAGGCCGGTGCAAGCACGGCAGCCAAGGCCGTCGCCAGCGCAACCGACGAACCGAGCTTGGGAGAGAGCGTGTTCGGCAGAACGGCGAACACCAGCGCACGCGCCACGGCAAACGCCAGCGTCCCCGCGAAACCTGCGATCACGGCACTCGCCAGCCCCGCCCGCAGCGCGTGGGTTCCGATCGGGAGGAGCATGAACGGTGCCGCGACGATCGCATCGAGGACGCGGAAAATTCCCGTCCACCCCAGACCGACGACGCGAACGACCCCCGCGTCGTGCGAAGCGGAAGCGACGGTGGCGACGCCTGCAGCCGCGCTCAAGGCAGGCAAGGCCGCCGAGAGCGCGAACAGCCCCTTATCGAAGCCCGAGAGCCCCTGAACGGACGCTCTCTGCGCGCGCCCTTCGTGACGACGGGAGCGTTCGGGGCGTTCGGAAACGCTTCGCTTCGGGGGTGGCGCCTGGCTCGGCACGGCCACATTTGCGCCGGGAACCCGCACCAGGTCAACAAAGGGTAAGGCGAACTCGTCGGCGCATACCCGTGCTATATCCGACGGCTCCCATGGCCCGGTTCATCGACGAACTCAAGCGGACACACCGTTGCAACGACCTGCGCGCCAGCGACGAAGGGAATGAAGTCGTTCTCTTCGGCTGGGTCGCGAATTACCGCGATCACGGAGGTTGCGTCTTCATCGACCTGCGCGATCGCGACGGCATCACGCAGCTCGTGTTCGATCCGAACCTCTCCGGCTTCGGCGACACCCCGAAGGACTCCTACCAGCGCGCGCAGGCCCTGCGCAGCGAATGGGTCATCGGCATTCGCGGCAAGGTCGTGAGCCGCGGCAACAACAAGAACCCCAAGCTCGCGACGGGCGACATCGAAGTCCACGTCATCGAGCTCAACGTGTTCAACAAGTCGGACACGCCGCCCTTCGAGATCGCCGACTCGATCGACACGGGCGAAGAGAAGCGCCTCGAGTACCGCTACCTCGATCTTCGCCGCGCGCCGCTCCAGAAGACGCTGCGCGTTCGCCACAAGATCAACCAGACCGTCCGCAACTACTTCGACTCGCAGGGCTTCCTCGAGCTCGAGACGCCCTTCATGGGCAAGTACACGCCGGGCGGCGCGCGTAACTTCCTCGTGCCGAGCCGCATGCACGCCGGCAAATTCTACGCGCTCGCGGAGAGCCCGCAGCTCTACAAGCAGCTCTACATGGTGGCCGGCTTCGACCGGTACTTCCAGATCGTCAAATGCTTCCGTGACGAGGCGCTCCGCCTCGACCGCCAGCCCGAGTTCACGCAGATCGACGTCGAGATGTCGTTCGTCAACCAGGACGACATCTTCAAGACGATGGAAGGCCTTATTTTCAAGGTCTGGAAGGATGTCCTCGGGATCGACCTCCACGAGAAGTACCCGAGCGGTCGCTTCCCGCAGATGCCCTTCTCGGAGTCGATGGGCCTCTACGGCAACGACAAGCCGGACCTCCGCTTCACGATGCCTCACACGGACATCACGAAGGTCGTCGTGCAGCACGGCGGCGGCGGCATTCCGATGTTCCAGCCCATCGCGGAGAAGTTCAAGAGCGGCCAGTACCGCGAGGACCTCCCCGCGGAGATCGTCAAGGCGCTGCGCATTCCCGCCGAGCACGCCTCGAAGCTCTCGCGCGCCGAGCTCGACAAGCTCGAAGACTTCGTGAAGGGCATGGGCGCGAAGGGCCTCGCCCGCGCGAAGATCGACGAGACCGGCCAGTGGGCGCAGTCGCCTCTCGCCAAGAACATCACGCCCGAGGCCCGCGATGCGATCAACGCCGCGGTCGGTCTCACGGCCGGCGACCTCGTCTTCTTCCAGTTCGGCAAGGAGGCGATGGTCCAGACCGTAATGGCGAACCTTCGCGTTCACCTCGCCAAGAAGCTCGGCCTCATCCCGGAGAGCGGGCACGGCGGCAAGTTCGAGTTCTTGTGGGTCATCAACCCGCCGCTCTTCGAGTTCGACGAAGAGGCGAACACCTGGGTTGCGGCGCACCACGCGTTCACGCGTCCCCACGACTCCGACGTCGATCTGCTCGACAAGGATCCGGGCAAGGTCCTCTGCTACCGCTACGACCTCGTGCTCAACGGCTTCGAGATCGGCGGCGGCTCCATCCGTCTCCACGATCCGGACATCCAGGCCAAGGTCTTCAACGCGCTCGGCATCTCGAACGAAGAGGCGCGCGAGAAGTTCGGCTTCTTGCTCGATGCGCTCCGCTTCGGCGCGCCGCCCCACGGCGGTATCGCCGTCGGCATGGATCGCCTCGCGATGCTCCTCTCGGGCGCGCAGAGCCTGCGTGACGTCATCCCCTTCCCGAAGACGCAGAAGGGCACCGACCAGATGACGAACGCGCCGAACAAGGTGGAGGGCGGGCAGCTGCGTGAGCTGCACATTCGGGTGGTGGAGCCGCAGACTTGAAGTTGTCCAAGCTCGCGCTTCGCGTAGTGCCGGTACTCGTCGCCGGCACTGCGTGCATTGTGCACATTGCCTGCGGGGATCCCTCGCACGTCTTTGCGGCACGCGAATATCAGGGGGCGCGTGACTGCTTGGACATGACCACCAGCGTGGACGTCGTCAGCGGAGGCGATCCGGGAGACTGCGCGCCAACGTGCATGCTCCTTCCGAACGATGACGCGGGCCCATCGGTCTTCGTGACCACGATGTGCCCGCCCTACCCGTTCGGCGCCGACACGAGCGGCTCGGACCCGGCGTGCCCCAAGGCTCTCGCCGCGTTCGATCGCAACGACACCTGCACGTCGGACGGCGGCTCCACGCACCCCGCGCCTGCCGCCGATGCAGGTGCCGACGCACAACCGACGGCCGCGCCCGATGCCGAGGCCGCCGCGCCCTGAGCGTCGCGTCGCGCCGCTTCAAGCGGGCACGACAAGCAACTTCTTCTCCGCCGATTCGCCGTTCGGCGAGGCCGGGATGGTCGCCCCGCCCTGCGTCTTCGCCGGAGCGCCCGCGCCGCCGACACCGAGCTGATAGGTCGTGTCGGTAACCACGGGCTCCGTGCCGACCCACCCGATGCCGAACGACGGCCCGCCGGCGCCGTGACCGCTGATGCCACCATGGCCGCCAGCGCCGCCGTGGCCGCCGCGGTTGGTGAACCCGCCGCTTACGATGCCGCCAATGCCACCGAGCGTTGGCGCGCTCGGCGTGGTGCCCTGCCCGCCTTTGCCGCCAGTGCTCGTCACGATCTGCGACGCATCGATGCGGACGGGACTCAGGTACGCCGCCAACGCGATGCTCGCGCCACCGCCGCCGCCGGCCCCGCCTGCGAGGCCCGGACAGCCTCCCGCGCCGCCGCCGCCGCCGCCAAATCCGCGAACTCGCCCCGCGGTGAGGTTCGGCAAGCTCGCCTCCACGCCGACATCGCCGCCGCCGCCCTTGCCCGGCTCACCATCCGAGCCTTTGGTCCCGTTCCCAACGGTGACACCGTCCTCCGTCAGCACGTAGCTCAATTCGCTGCCGTTGCTGCCCTTCTTGCCATCGGCGCCCGCCGCCCCATCCTGCGGATGCGCGTTGGAGGTGCCGCCCGCGCCTCCTGGGCCGGCTCCCGCCAGACCGTCGGTGTTGGTGTCGGTGTCCAAGTACGTCAACATGCCGACCTTCCTGGAATAGGTGACGGGGGTCTTCGCGCCTTGGACCGTGATGTCGTAGGTGCCGCCGCGACCGCCGGCTCCCCCGGCGAAACCGTCGTGCCCGGGGCCCCGGCGCAGGTACCGTTTCCGCCCGGTGCGCTCGACGAGGCGGTGGTGCACTGCCCCGCTCCGCATGTGTGGGATGGCTCCGCGTCCGCGCCGTTCGGGTTGCCGGCCGGAGTCAGCGCAATAGCCGCCGCGCCATCGGTACCGTCGCCCCCACGGCCTGCTTGCAGGCGTGAATGCGCGATCGTGAGGCCGACCGAGTTGATGGCGAAGACTACGATCGAGCTCTCGCTCGGATGCTTCGCGTCGGGCGCGACGATCTCGAACCCGCCGATGACGGTTGCCTTCGTGATTCCCTTGGCGAGAACCGCAGGGCTCGCTGGCGCTTCGATGCGCGCGCGCAAGGAGGATGAAAACTTCCAACCCGCGCTGCAATCGATGCCGCCCAACATCGGGACGCCATCTTCCATCACGACATTTTCGTTGTACGTTTCCGCACAGGCATAGACGCGGCGCCCCTTCGACTTCGCCATGCGGATGGCGGCGGACAACGTCGCGAGGGGAGCCCTACGAGTCCCTTCTGCGGTGTCCGAGCCGCGGGCCGACACGAACACGCCGAACTGTTCGGTCAGCTCGCCATCGTCCGGAGTCCCAACGACCGTCACGTTCTTCGAGGGATTCGAGTCGCCCGCGTCGGGCGATTCACCGGTCGGAAGGTCGGTGACGCCGTTTCCCGGAGCAGGATCTCCATCGTCACCTCCGAACAGGCTGCAGCCGGAAGGGCCGACGGCCAGCAAACCCAGCGTGACGAACGCACACGAAAACCCCCGAATCGAAAAACAGCGCATGGGAAGCCTCCTGACCGCCCTGTCGGCCAGGCCGAGACCGCGGTTGCGTGATTTTTTGCGTCCCCCAGGGCCAGGGCGTCGTCTTGTCGATCGAGGTTATGATGGAGGGCGTGGGGTCTCGGGGAGGCGATACGACGTGCGTCACACCGGCGCGCCTCGCGGCGAGCGTTCTCGTTGCGATCTCCGCGGGATGCCTTCTCCTCGCCGGCTCGTGCACGGTCTTTTCGGGCCTCAGCGTTCCGAACGACGCGGCCGACGACCCGAGCCCACCGGATTCCGGCATGACGCGCTCCGAGGCAGGGAGCGATCTCCCCGGTCTGATCGGCGTGTCGGACGCTTTGAAGGTCTGCTCCAAGGTCCTCACGTGTCCCCATCTCGGGGCTTCGATTGCGGCGTCGTTCGGCTTGCCCATCGACGCGACGAACTTCTCCGAGTGCGTGCACGTTCTCGCTGGGCCGGTCGATCCGCGCCGTCGTAGCGCCGCGGTCGGCACGCACCTCGGCTGCATCGCGAAGATCGACGGGTGCAATTTCGGGGGCTGCACGCCCTTCGAGGAGATCGATGCCAACGATCCGCGCATCGACCCCAACTGCACGACGGGACAAGCCGACCGTTGCGACGGCAACACGCGCGTGACCTGCTTCCAGAGCGTGCTCGCGCCGGGCGGATGGCTCACCCACTGCAGCGACTCGGTCTACGAGCCCGGGAGCCAGTGCAAAGTCAAAGACGGACGGTCGTGGTGCGATATCGCGAACACCACGTGCCCCTCGAATCCAACGTGCATCGACGGCAGCCAGAGGCTCTCGACCAACGACTACTGCCGCGATGCCGGCGGCGAATCCGCGCACACGAAGGTCGATTGCGCAGTGATCGGTTACGAGTGCAAGGTCGCGGTCGAATCGTGCGGCGGCCCTCCCTGCAGCATCCATCTGCAATCGCAGTGCGAAACCGACGACACGAGCCTCTCGGTTTGCGCCTTCAACCAAACCGTGAAGGTCGACTGCGCGCCCATGGGCGGGAAATGCGCCTACCACGACACCACGGCGTACTGCGCCGGTCCCCACGACGAGTGCACGCCTTACGATCCGGCGCCTCCCGACGGACAGGGCGTCAACAGCTGCAACGGCAAGTCCATCCGACTCTGCATTGGCGGCCGCCTCACGCTGGTCGACTGCCGGCAAGCCGATCCCGGCTATGACTGCCGGACGGGGACGGCCCCGAAGAGCAACTTCTGCGGACCTCCGATCTGAGCCCTCGCGGGCCATCGAGAGCGTCAGTCTGGATTGAACGGCGGCCGGCACGAGGCGCGTCCAGGCGCGGCGTCGGCCGTGTCGCAACCGTTGGCGCACGTCACGTCTTCCCAATGCCCACCGACGCAAAGGTGGAGCTTGCTGCCGTTGCACCTGTTCGCTCCCGGTGAGAACGGATGGCACTCCGCGCCGGGCAACGTGCACGTCGCGGCGCCGGAGGACTCCACGCAATTCCCACCGAACGACGAGCAGTCCACGAAGCCGGAGAACGTTCCGTCGGAGAGCATCACGCGCGGGCCATCGCAGTACGACCCCGGATAGAAGTAGCTGTCGCGCCGGACGATGTGATCGGACATGGCGCAGCCGAGCTCCGTGCTGCCGGGCACGATCGTACATTCGAGGCCGAGCGCGTTGCAGTCCGTACGGAAGCGGTAGGGCTGCCTCTGGCGCTGCACGTCGAGCCCGCAGAACGTCGCAAAGGAGCCCTCGCACGTGGGGCAGAGCCCGTCTTCGAGGAAGCATCCTCCGACGCCCACGCCACCCGCGTCGATGTCTTTGCACTTGTCCGACGGAGCACCGTACGGCGCGTTGCAGTGCGTGACCAACGAGTAGCCTTCGTCGAAGTCGCACTGCAGAGCCGTCTCGTCGTCCAGGCACTTCGACGGCGGACCACCATCACAGCGTGCATCGAGCCCTGGAACGAGCTCGAACAGCACCGCCTTCCGTGCTTCGGCGCAAGACACCGCCTGCGCGATCTTCCGGACCGCAGGACCGACGATGTCTTGCCCGGGACGCGCGGGGTCGAACGTCTTGCTCAGCTGCTCGACGCAGAACGAGAAGCTCGGGTTCCACCGCTCGAGCATCGGCCCGGGAGGGAGGACCGTCTCGTCGACGGCGACGCGAAGCGAACGCGTGATGCCTTGCGAGAGATGCGGGCACGCCGCGATCACCGAGCATGCGGCGATGGCTTCGTCGTGCGCCACGAATCCAGGTGCGGGAAGGGAAACGCTCGAGTCACGGGCGCCGCCTTCGATGGAACCATCTCCCGCACCGGCTTCGGCGCCGGCCTTCTCGGTGTCCGTCGGTACCGAAAGGCCATTGAACACGGTGCACGCCGCCATCGCTCCGAGCAGGAAAACGGTGAACACCGCGCGCGGAGAAGACGAGCGAGCACGCCTCACGGGAACCATCTCGCGTAAAGGCCTGCCTCGGAGCCCCGCGTGACCCACGCCATCATACCGTTCGCGGCGATCTTGAGCTGGGTCACGCTCGTCGCTACGGGCAGCCGCGTGGTCGCACCGTTCTCGACGTTCAGCGTCCAAAGATCGAAGACTGCCGCCGGGCCCTGCTGCCGATAGTTGTCGGCGATGAACACCAGCCCCGTTCCGGCGAGCGCCTGGCACGTTGCGATGTGCTCGCCGATGAGACGCTGCCCGCCGTCCGCCTCGACGAGATAGCAATTCTGGTCGTCCGTGTTCGGATCGAGCGTCGTGTAGACGATTTGTCCTGTCGGGGCGACGATCGACGACGACGCGACGGACGCGTCGGCAACGACATTCTTCGCCGACGGCACCTTCGTATCGGCCACGTTGAGATCCGTCACGGCACCGACCGTCGACGCGTATCCGACGTATCGCGCATCCATGGACGCGCCGAGCACGTGATCGAAGCCGCCGTCGACGACCGTGATCTTCAGCGTCGCGTCGCCGGTGGTCCGTTCGAGGCGATCACCATTACCGAAGAGGAAGTTCTCGCCGTCGCCTGCGGTGTACACCCCGTGGACCGTGTCTCCGACGACGTCGACCGTGCCCGTCGGAAGGTGCAAGATCCGGCCCTCTCCGAGCGGCTCCGCGGCGACCGTCATGACCTTGTCGCCTGCGTCGTTCGCGAAGAGGCCGAAGAGGGGTGCGATGGCGGTCTGGGGGTCGTTGTCGGCGAGGATCGTCGTGGTGACGGTGCCGAGCGCGTTGCGCTTCACCTCCACGAGTCGTCCCACGTACGCATCGGGGTCCGTTCCCGTGCAGTATGCACACAGAATGGAGGAGGCTCCGCTGAAGCTGCAGAGAATGGGACAGTTGTTGTGCGCCGCCGCGAAATTCACGTCGCGAATGACGGGGTCGGAGTTCGGCTGCGAAGGCGAGATCACCGCAAAGTCGAGGCTGTCGACGCTCCCGTCCATCAGGCCGCCGTCGCCTATGCCAGAGGCGAAGAGGATGGTGTCGTCGAGCAGGTTCACGGCCATGATGCTGACGCGCGACGAAGCGCCAGGCGTGGTCTTCACGCCGCTCGCTTGCGTCCAATAGTTGAACGTACCGAGCATCTGATCGGTGGCGCCGGTCCAGAAGCCGACCACGTGACCGAGTGAGGTCGCATAGAAAGTTGCTCCTCCGATGTCCGGGCTCAGCACGATGGGCGCGCCACCGAACGCCGACACCACTTCGAAGCTGCTCCTGTCGGCCACGAGGTCGAGACGTCGGTACGCGATGAAGTTGTCCGACGTGATGCCGACCATGATGATGTCCCCGGCTACGAGGCGCGAGCCGTCGGCGACGCCTCCATCCGGAAGGGCCGTGCCGCCCTCCCCCGCCTTTGCGTCGCGCGCGGTGGTGCCGGCGTCGTCCTCGACACTCGCCGCGGGATCTTCGGATGCGCACGCGGCGCCCACCGCGAGCGAGCTCGCAACGGTGACCGCGAGGATCCCGCGCCACGCTCGCCTCCCCAGCATCGTCAGTCCTTGCCCTTCGCGTAGGGGCTCTCCTGCAGCTCATCGGGCTGCGCCGCGGCCGGCTTCTTCCACTTCGAACCGCCCGTCGCCGGGCCCGCGGGCGCCGTGGACAGCATCGCCGAATGAGACCCGTTGAACGAAACTCTCGCGCGCGCATCGCGCTTGTTCTCGAGGCGCGCCTCGACGACGAGCTCACCGCTCCACGGCTCGACCACCAGTCGGGCGGTCTTTCCGTGAAGCTCGAGACCGCGCATACCGCTCGTTTGCACGCTGAGGATCGGCGACTCGGCCCTGAGCTCGACGACCACGCCGTCACTCGGCACGTCGGCGGGCGTCGTCGTGGGAGGCGGCGCAAGCTCTTTGGCGGGCGGCGGCGAATCCATCGTGCTGGAGGCCGCCGCGAGCTTCGACGATGTGTTCACCAGGCGCGTCGCGAGACGAATGCCGAGGATGACGCCGAACGTGAGGACCGTCGCGCCGAGCAGGACCGCCCACAGCCAGCGCGAAGGACGTCGTCCGAGCGAGGGCTCGATGCTCCTCTCGACACTGACGTGCTGCTGCGTGGTGCCATCTTCCTTGCGCGGCGACGCGTCGAACACCACGTCGGTGCTCGGGCCGACGCCACTCGGCGAGCTCCGAACCTCGGCGAGGACCTCGCGTCGCTGCGCGAGGAGCTTTCCGCATTGGGCCTCGATCCATTGGGAAACCTCGCCGTGCGTGGCGGGAGCAAAGCAGCCGGCCAGTGCGTTCGCGAAGTCGATCGCGCTCGGGAAGCGCTGATTCGGTTCGCGTGAGAGCGCCGTTTTGACGACGTCGTGGAGTGCCGGCGGCATGCGCGGGACCGTTGCCGGATTGGGCATCGGCTCGTTCAGAACCCGGCGCATGGTCTCGAGCGCGTTGTCGGTCGCGAACAGACGCGCATCGGAGAACGCCTCGAAGAGCATGACCCCGGCGGCGAATACGTCGGTGCGTCGATCGACGGGCTGGCCGCTAATCTGCTCCGGGGCCATGTACCCGAACTTACCCTTGAGGTGCCCGGACTCGGTCTCGGTGAGGCGATGCGCGGCCTTGGCGACGCCGAAATCGATGACGCGACTGACACCGTCACGACCGATGATGACGTTCTGAGGGCTCACATCGCGATGGACGATGAGCATCGGTCGACCGCGGGCATCGACGGCGTCGTGCGCCGCCTGGAGCCCCGCGAGGACGTCCATCATCACGCGCACGATGACGCTCGGCGGAGTGATGGTGCCGGCGAGGCGCACCATCTTCTGCATGAGCGACATGGAGACGGACTCGACGTACTCCATCACCAGCAGGAGCTCGCCCGAGGCCTCGACGACGTCGATCACAGGAACGACATTGACGTGGTGGATGAGCGAGGCGATGTGCGCTTCGTCCTTGAAGAGCTTGTGCATCTCCTCGCGGCCCAGCATGTGCCGGTGGATCTGCTTGATGACGACGATGCGCTCGAAGCCCGCCGCACCGACGCGACGCCCGATGAAGACGCGCGCCATCCCGCCCGAAGCGAGCTCGAGTAGCGGCTCGTAGATTCCGCCGAGACGCGCATTCGCGGCCGGCATCGCCATCGCCGGCACGGGTCCGGAGCCTTCCCACGACACGCCCGTGACCGCGGTGACCGACGGCGACGCCCCAACCGGGGCCGAACCGCTCTGCCCACTCTGCCCAGGGCGCGGACCGACGGGGAGGACGCGCGTGCCCATCAGAAGGTTCCTCCGACACCGTTGCCGGTGAAACCGACGTGCACGGGCCCGGTGACGGGCTCGCCTCTCCAGTCGACGACGAGGGCGAGCACGACGGTGACGACCGCAAGCCCGGCCGTGGCGCCGAGGAGGATGTTCGTGCGCGTCTGGCTCGAACGACCGTCATCGAGCTTCGCTTGGTCCGGCGCGCTGACGAAATCGTCTTTTCGATTCAGCGTATCGAGGCCGGACCACGTCGCGACGCCACCGACCACGACCGTCACGCCCGCCGCCACATAAAACCACGTTGGCGAGACTCCTCGCTTCGACGGAACGAAGGATTCCGATTTGAATTGTTCCGGCTTCCGATCTTCCGGTTTTTCCTCGACGCGCTGGACGACGCGCTCGACGACCGGTGGCGGTGGCACGAGCGCGACACTCATCGCTTCACCGGCGCCGATGACGCGCGTGACGCGAATCGGCGCATCGGTCGCCCGCCCTTCGATGATGTGCTCGCCCGGAAGAACGTAGAGGCTCGACCCTTCGATAGGTTTGCCGTCGACCCGAATGTCCGTGACGTCGGTGGCGTTAATCGTCAAAAGCCCCAATTTCGCCGAAAGCTCTTTGAGTCCCGAGATGGCGTGATTCCGGTCGCGCGCGCCCTCGGGAGCAATGCGGAGGTATTTGGCGTAGAGGTTTGCGGCTCGCATCGGCTCGTGTGCGCGATGCCATGCGCGTGCTGCGTTCCAGAGCGGAGAGGGATGTGGAGCGAGCTCGTAGGCTTGCTCGAACTTCTCACCGGCCTTCCGATAATCCCCTGTTTTGAAGGCCTTTTGCCCTTGTTCGAAGGCTTTTGCCGCCGCCTGATCGGGCTTGTTCTCGGCGGCCTTCGGCGCGGCGTTCGCCATCGTCGGAACGAGCAGCGTTCCCGTCGTGAGGGCGAGCGAGAGCATCCACGCGCACGAACGCAGCGCGCACGGGAAGAACGCCGTCGTCGGAACGACGACCCGATCACCACCCGCCATGACACCGATTCTAACAGATCCCAGCGTCCTCGCCCGATTCGGCATTGGAAAGGCGAGTGTCGAATTCCAACGATCGACCGGTGCCGTGCTAAAATTCGAAACGTGCTGGACGTCGCGGAGCAGTCAACCAACGTCGTAGGCGACCCACGCATTTTGCGCGTTCACGCCGTGACCGTCGAAGTGGTCGCTGGACCGGACGTGGGAACGCGAATCGTCGTCGATCGGCCGGCGTTCGTCGTCGGAACCGGCGAGGGCGCCGATCTTCGCTTGACGGATGACACGGTGTCTCGCCAGCACGTGCGCCTGCTGCTCTCCCAAGCAGGGATTCGGGTCCGCGACGAGGGCAGTACGAACGGAACGTGGATCCATGGAATCCGTGTGACCGATGTGCTCCTCACGAGCTCCGTCACCATCACACTCGGATCGACGTCGCTCGCGCTCCACATCGATGCCGCCACCCTCGATCTTCCGCTCGCCCCGAGCGAGAGCTTCGGCGACGCCGTCGGCGGGTCGGCGGCGATGCGCCACCTCTTCGCGGTGCTCGAGCGCGCCGCCCCGTCGGACGTCACCGTCTTGATCGAAGGCGAGAGCGGCACCGGCAAAGAGCTACTCGCGCACGGCGTTCACCTTCATTCCGATCGCGCAGGCGGCCCCTTCGTCGCCATCGATTGCGGCGCCATCCCGGCAAACCTCCTCGAGAGCGAGCTCTTCGGACACGAACGCGGCGCCTTCACCGGCGCTGATCGGGCGCGCGTCGGCGCGTTCGAACAAGCGAACGGCGGCACGCTCTTCCTCGACGAGATCGGCGAGCTGCCCATCGATCTCCAACCGAAGCTCCTTCGCGCCCTCGAGATGCGTCAGATCCGGCCGCTCGGCGGTCACGGCGTGCGCAGCATCAACGTGCGTATCGTCGCGGCGACGAACCGGAACCTCGCCGACGCCTCCAAACGCCAGGAGTTCCGGGTCGACCTCTATTATCGGCTCGCCGTGGTTCGCGTGACGGTGCCGCCGCTCCGCGATCGGAGCGAAGACATCCTTCCGCTCGCCACGCATCTCCTGCGCCGCCTCCATGGTTTCGAGGAGGCGACGCTGCCGCCCGACCTTGCGGCCATGCTCAGCGCGTACAAGTGGCCAGGAAACGTTCGCGAGCTACGCAACGTGATGGACCGCTACGCCGTGCTCGGTGCGAATCCCGCAGCACTCTTCGACGGCTCGGTTCCCACGCGCCCCACGCCCGTCGCCGAGGATCTCTCGCATCTCCCGTATCACGAGGCACGTCAGGTCGCGCTCGATCGCTTCGAGCGTTCGTACGTCCCAGCCGTCCTCGAGCGCGCCGGGAACATCGTCGTCCGTGCCGCCGAGCTCGCGCAGGTCGGTCGCACGAGCTTCCATCGCATGATTCAACGCATCCGCTCGAATCACATCGGCGACGACTGACTCGTCGCCGATCGCTCAGTTGCAGGTCTTGCAGTACGTCTGGCAGTTCGAGAGCGAACCGCAGTTCTCGCCGTTGTGCGCGCCGCCGTTGCACGTGCAGATACCGTTGATGCAGTTGACGGCGTTCTGGCACGACTGATTGACAGCCCCACCGCCGCTCGATCCGGTCGACGGCGGCGTGTCGCTCGGCTGGTTCATGCACTTCTGGAAGTCCACCCAGTACTGCGCGGAGCCCGGCGGCGCCGTGATGGCCTGGATGCAGGACACGCTGAGATGATCTTCCGACTGCCCCGTCGGCTCCTGCGGCTCGTCCGAACCCGCACAGGCAACCAGCATCGACGAGACGACAACACCCGAGAGAATCGCAACGAGCTTCATGACCGCCCTCCTTGGCCCAACGCCGCTTCAGCGTCGTGCGGATGGCTAGAGCAACGGTCAGGCCAGCCGAGCGAGAGATCCGGATTGCCTATTTTCCCGGCACTTCATGCTGGCGATGGCGCGAGCGAGGCGCTGGTGAGAAACGAGTGTCTCCATGCGAGAGACACGTGTTCCAAAGTTTCGACACCACGAATCACCCGCGATCCGGAGGAGAGCTCCTACTCCGTGAGAGCAAAGCCGGGCGGGGTTCCACTGTTGAGTCAAAAGCAGCAGCGAGACTGGAACGAGCTCTCCTCCCGTAGCGCGTTTAGACTCCCGGGCAAGGCATGCCCGAGCTTCCCGAAGTCGAAACCGCGCGCCGTCTCCTCGTCACGTGGACCAAAGGCGGCACGATCGTTCGCGCGCACGCGACCGACGGACGATCCGTTCTCGAGACGCCGCGGACCTTCGCGCGCGATCTCGAGGGGCGCGTCATCGAAGACGTGAAGCGACGTGGGAAGTGGCTCCGCTTCGAGCTCGACGGTGGAACCTTCCTCTTCTCGCACCTCGGCATGACGGGGCGCTGGGCCAAGCGAACCGTTGACGACGAGCCGGTCCGCTGGGAGCGCGCACGCCTCGATGTTCGCCGCAAAGGGACGATCGTGAGCGCACGCTACGTCGATGCGCGGCGCTTTGGTCGCCTCGTCGTCGCCCGCGAAGACATTCCCGAGTGGCACGAGCTCGGACCGGATCCGCTCGTCGACGGCGTGACCGCGAACGCGCTCTTCACCTCGCTGGCCAAGCGCAAGCGAACGCTAAAAGAGACGCTCCTCGATCAGAGCGTGCTCGCGGGCGTGGGCAACATCCACGCGAGCGAAGCGCTCTGGAAGGCGCACCTCCACCCGCTCCTTCGCAGCAACGAGCTCGCCGAACTGCAGGCCTCCGCGCTCCTCCGCGGCCTGCACTGGACCTTCGAACGAGCCCTCGCTGAGGCCGAAAAGGAAGGCGACGAGCCGGGCTACATCAACGACGCAGGCGGAAAGAATCCGTTCAAGGTCTACGACCGCGAGGGCGAGCCTTGCCCGCGCGACAAGACGCCCATCGAGCGTTTCGTCCTCGGCGGGCGCAGCACGTATTTCTGTAAGACGTGCCAGGCGCCGCCCAAGAAGAAGGCGGTCCGAAAGCCGTGATCAGGCGAAGCCTCGCTTACGCATGAGCGCGCCGCTGTCGGGATCTTTTCCGCGGAACGCGCGATACCCCTCGGCCGGATCGATCGTGTCGCCGACCGCGAAAACGTGCTCGCGAAGGCGCGCAGCCACGTCGCGATCGTAGGGCCCGTTCGCCTGCTTGAAGGCCTCGAAGGCATCGGCGGTGAGCGTGTCCGCCCAGAGGTAGCTGTAATAGCCGGCCGAGTACGCGTCGCCGTCGAAGATGTGCGAGAACTGCGGCGTTCGGTGACGCATCACGATCTCCTCCGGCATGCCGAGCGCCGCGAGCGTGGTCTTCTCGAACGCCGCGGGGTCGATCGGCTCGCTGCCTGCGAGATGGAGCTTCATATCGACGAGCGCGCTTGCGAGATACTCGACCGTCTCGAAGCCCTTGTTGAAGGTGGCCGTCTTCTCGATCTTCGCCACGAGGTCTGACGGAATCGGCTTGCCCGTCTGGTGATGGAGGGCGAAGCGACTCAGCACTTCGGGCGTTGCGAGCCAGTGCTCGAGGAGCTGCGAGGGGAACTCGACGTAGTCACGCGGCACGCTCGTCCCCGAGAGCGTGGGGTAGTTCACGTTCGAGCAGAGGCCATGCAGCGCGTGCCCGAACTCGTGGAAGAGGGTCTGCGCGTCGGTCCAGCTGATGAGGATCGGCGCGCCTTCCTTGCCCTTCACGAAGTTCGCGTTGTTGCTGACGATGGTGGGCACCGCGCCGTCGAAGCGCTCCTGCCGGCGATAGGCGTTCATCCACGCGCCCGAGCGCTTGCCGGGTCGCGCGTAGGGATCGAAGTACCAGAGGCCCACGTGCGCGCCGGTCGTCTTGTCGCTGACCGCCCAGACGCGCACGTCGGGGTGATAGACGGGCACATCGGTCACTTGCGTGAAGGCGAAGCCGAAGAGCTCGCCGGCGACCCAGAACATGCCCTCGCGCAGCTTTTCGAGCTGGAGGTACGGCTTCACCTCGTCTTCGTCGAGGTCGAACTTCGCCTTGCGGACCTTCTCCGCGTAGAAGCGGTAATCCCACGGGGCGATCTTGCGCTTCGCGCCGAGGCTCGTGGCGATGGCCTGCATGTCGGCGACCTCTTCGCGAACGCGCGCGACGGCTGCCGGCCATACGGACTCCATGAGCTCCATCGCGCGCTCGGGCGTCTTGGCCATCGAGTTCTCGAGTCGCCAGTGGGCGTGCGTCGCGTAGCCGAGCAGCTTGGCGCGTTCGGCACGCAGCTTCAGGATCTCGGCGATGATGGCGGCGTTGTCGTGCGCGTCGCGGTTGTCACCACGCGACACGAACGACGTGAAGACCTTCTCGCGCAGGTCGTCGCGCGTCGAATACGTCAGGAACGGTTCGACGGACGAGCGCGTGTTCGTGACCGCCCACTTGCCCTTCTGACCCATCGCTTCGGCCGCGATCGCTGCGCCCGAACGGAACGACTCGGGGAGGCCCGCGAGATCCGCCTCGCTCGAGAGCACGAGCGCGTGGCCTTCCTCGTCGGCGAGCACGTTCTGTCCGAACGACGTATAGAGCGTCGCAAGGCGCTGGTTGATCTCGGAGAGCCGCGCCTTGGCTGGCGCGTCGAGACGAGCGCCCGCACGCACGAAGCTCGTGAAGCAACGCCAGGTCAGACGTTGCTCTTCCGAGGTGAGATTGGAGCCCTCACGCGCGGCGTACACCGCTTCGATGCGGCGGAAGAGCTTCTCGTTCTGCACGAGCTCGTCCGAAAAGGCAGCGAGTCTCGGCGCGGTCTCACGTTCGACGGCTTGGAACTCCGCGCTGTTCATCGTCGACGACCAGACGCCGTAGATCGCGAGGAGCCGATCGAGCGCGCGTCCCGATCGCTCGAGCGCGGCGATCGTGTTGGCGAACGTGGGCGGCTCCGGATTGTCGGCAATGCTCGCGACATGCTGACGCTTTTCGTTCATGGCCGCGGTGAGTGCGGGCACGAACTCGGCCACCACGACGCGCGTGAACGGCGGCGCACCGCCATGCGGTCCAACCCACGCCGAGAGAAGCGATGAATCCAGAGCAGCGCCTTGCATGGGATCTTTAGTAACGCCTGCGCGAAGACCTCACAACGTGGGTTTCCGCGGGGTTGCAGGTGCGTCCTCGTTCGATCGGAAAACGTCGGCGCTCGATTGAACGGTTTCGAGAGGAGCGGTTACGGACATGTGATGCGCCTCTCCTTCCCCACTCTCGCCCGCCGCGCCCGCTCCGCGTTTCGTCCCGCGTTCGTGACCGCCGGTGTCACCGGGGCGTTGGTTACGGTTGGGCTCGTTGGCTCCGCCTGCTCCTACGGCATGCATGGGTCCGGTCGCGTGACGACCGAGGTTCGCGCCGCTTCCGACTTCACGCGTGTTCGTATCGAAAGCGGGTTCCCCTCCGACATCGGGGTCGGCCCGCGAACGGTCGATGTGACGATCGACGACAACCTCCAGCGCTACGTCGATCCCGTCGTCGGCAGCGAGACGCTCCTCGTTCGCGAACGCCCGGGCATGGGTCTGTCGTTCTCGGAAGGAACGATGATCCGCGTTCGCTCGGAGCTCATCGAGCGCGTCGAACTCGTCGGAGGCTGCAGCGCTCACGCCGAAGCGAACGGCGACACGGTCACGTTCACCTCGACGGGAGGAAGCCACCTCGACGGCGTCGTCACGAAGGCCTCGCGCGTGGACGTCACGAGCAGCGGTAGCAGCGACGTCGCCCTCCACGGCATCGGCGCCGAGATCCACCTCGATGTCTCCGGCGCTAGCCACTTCACGACCGATATCGAGGCCGAATCGGTGGAGATCGACGCCAGCGGCGGCTCGGCGATCGTCGTCCACGCTTCGAAGAGCGTCCGCGTGCGCGCATCGGGCGCGAGCGACGTCACCATCATCGGCAACCCCGCCACGCGGGACGTCACGACCTCGGGCGGCTCGACGGTCCGCTTCGTCGACGAATGATGGCTTCGTGATCCGAGAAGCTGGGCGGAATTGAAGAACTTCTACGTCGACCCGACCGGCACGGTGCGCCTCCAGAAGTAGTGCGAGGGAAGGTCCGACGGTCGCGGGTCGTATTCGTTCCGCGAGACCGTGGGAGACACACATCTCGCCTCAAGCCATCGCACGGGCATGCGCACGCTTTTGCTCGTGCCTTTCGCCCTCGTCGTGCTCGGCGGGTGCGAGACCGTCATCGGCGCGGACTTCGATCGGTCGCTCCGCAGCGCAGACGCAGGCGCGAACGACAAAGCCACCGATTCGAGCCCAACGGCCCCCGGCGACCGTAACGCCGACGCCGCCGAGGCCGGTGCGAAGCCCGGCAAGGGCGACGCGAGCGCCTCGGATCCCGGCGACTCACCCCGAAGCGGCCCCGGCCGCGCCGGAGCACTGCCCGCCGGCTACTGCTGCGCGAGCGACTCCGAGTGTCGTTCACGGGTCTGCCGTCCGAACGGCGACGGCACGAGTCAATGCGCCGAACAATGCGGAACGCGCTGCGCGGGCGGCGCGTGTAGCCCAGCGTGCCCCGGCCAGACACCGGATGGCGTCTGCTCGGCAGACTACGTCTGCACGCTTCCTCGGGGCGTTGCTTGTCGCGATCCGAACACCTTCGAACGTGGCGCAGGGAAGTTCGGCGACTCGTGCTGGAGCGACGCCGACTGCGACGGGAACCTCTGCCTGAGCTTCGAGCAACAGCCTGCACGATGCACGCAAGGATGTTCGACCTCGAACGAATGCCCTTCGAAGGCCTGCATCGGTGAAGGCGTCTGCGACGTTCGTTAGAGCAACAGCAGACTACGAGTGGACGAGGCGATCGAGCCATCGCCGAAGCGCGTCACCGAAGCGCGGCGTGCGATCGAGTAGGCGTACGTTCAGGCACGCTTCCGACTCGAGTGCTTGGACGACGAGTCGACCGCGACGCTCCGTCGTGAAGATGTCTCCGGCGTCGAGAAGGATGTCGTCGAGACAGCCTTCTTCGGTCAGCCAAACGCGGCCCTTCACGCAGCGGAGCTCGATCGGGCGGTCGATGCTCCGTGCGATGACGTCGTGCGAGCCAAGGCACGACGAACCAAGCCCCAACTCCCCCTTCGTGTGAGTGAGTGCCATGCCGTCATCCTGGTGCTTGGCGGCGAGCAGCACAGAGTCAGTGGTCGTGCGGTTCGACCAGCACAGTTGCGCTCGAGCTGTGCCAAGTGCCAGGTGTGCTCGTCGGAACGTCGTCGATCTGTGCCGGTCCAAGCCGGTCCAAAGAAAGAGGCGCCACCGAAGCCCATCCGAGACGAGCAGGTGGCGCCTTTCGACGGCTTCGAGAGCCGCGTGAAGCTCAGTTCTTGCCGGTGGCCTTCTGCCAGGTCGGACGCTCGCTGACGCGCTTCCACCACGCCATGACGTGGGGGAACTTCTCGATGATGTCCTTGGCGGGCGTCATCATCCCGTACTCGAAGTACGGCATGAAGCAGATGTCCGCGAGCGTGAACTCGTCACCGACGAAGTACGGAGTCTTGGCGAGCTGCGCATCCATGATGGCGCAAGCCGCGGTGAGCGCCTTGCCGGCCGCGTCGAGAGCGTCCTGACCCTGCGGACGCTTGAGCAGGTACTCGTAGACGAACTTCATTGCGGGCGGCGAGAACTCGGAGGTCTCGATGCTGATCCACTGCTCCATCTTCGCGCGCGCCTTCGCATCGCTCGGAACGAGCTTGCCGTCGTTGCGCTCGTTCAGGTAGCGGCAGATCGCGCGCGACTCGAACACCTGGAAACCGTCGTCCTCGAGCACCGGCACGCGGCCGAAAGGCTGACGCGCCATGTGGGCCTCGCCCTTGTGCTCCCCCTTCGCGAGGTCGATGACCGTCATCTCGCTCGGCGTGTTCGTCTCGGCGAGCGTCATGAGGACCTTACGGGTGCAGGTGCTTCCGGGGTTTCCGTAGATCTTGAGCATCGGTCGTGAGCCTTTCGTGGGGGGGGGAGGCGCGCAGGCTACGTCAGGCTCGCCTCGCGCGCGATCGCGGCGAGCGACGAGCGCGGCAGTAGCGGCCCTGACGAGGCCGGATCACGGCCGTTCGTTGCGCCGAGCTCGCGCCGTCAGGCTGGAAAAAGCGGCGGATCGTGAGCCTCGAGCGACGATTTGTGCCGAAAATTGGACCTTTTGCGAAGTAACCGGGATGAAGGGGACAAGCGCCCGACCAAGTCCCGAACGACCGCGATTCGCGCCTCTTTCGGGGCGATCTCGGAGCCGTTCTGTGGGCCCCTGTAGGGAGCTCGCGCTTGACACCCGATTCGACCGTCAGTTAACCCGGCTGAAGATGGAGCAGAAGTGAGCCGAGCGTCGACAACCAAAACTTCGGCAAAAACGGCGGCAAAGAAGGCCGGCGGCACCACGCGAGGTACACGTGTCGGTGGTCCCCCGCGCAAGGGTGGAAACGGCGACGGCGAGAACGGTCACGCACCGCCGCCGGAAGACGCCACCACACTCTCCGCCGAGGCCCGCACCCGGTACCTCAATTACGCGCTGAGCGTCATCACGTCGCGCGCCCTGCCCGACGTGCGCGACGGCCTCAAGCCCGTCCAACGCCGCATCCTCCTCACGATGCGACGCGATCTCGGCCTCACGCCGGACGCCCGCTACAGGAAGAGCGCGAAGATCGTCGGCGACGTGATGGGTAACTACCACCCGCACGGCGACAGCGCGATTTACGACGCGATGGTCCGCCTCGCCCAGAGCTGGGTGATGCGCCTGCCCCTCGTCGATGGTCAGGGTAACTTCGGTTCGCCCGACGGCGACGGCGCCGCTGCCTATCGTTATACGGAAGCGAAGCTCCGCCCCGCGGCGATCGAGCTCCTCTCCGAGCTCGACAAGCGCACGGTCGCCTGGCGCCCCAACTACGACGGCTCGCGCAGCGAACCGGTCGTGCTCCCCGCGCGGCTCCCGCACCTCCTCATCAACGGAGCGCAGGGTATCGCCGTCGGTATGGCGACCAGCATCCCGCCGCACAACCCGAGCGAGGTCATCGACGCGTGCATCGCGCAGATAGACGCCGGCAAGGGCGTGCTGCCGACCAAGACGCTCCTCAAGTACATCAAGGGCCCCGATTTCCCGACCGGCGGGCAGATCGTCGCGAGCCGCTCCGAGCTCACGAACGTCTACGAAACCGGCTCCGGCACGCTCAAGCTGCGCGGCGAGTGGAAGCTCGAAGAGCGCAAGGGCGGCACGCAGGCCATCATCCTCACGTCACTTCCGTACGGTGTCGTCCGCGGCTCGCTCGTCGAGCGCATCGCGGAGATCATCGTGGGCCGCAAGCTCGCCGCGCTCACCGACGTGCGTGACGAGTCCACCGGCGAGGTTCGCGTCGTCCTCGAGATGAAGAAGGGCACCGACCCGAATCTCGTGATGGCGTACCTCTACAAGAACACGTCGCTGCAGACGACGGTGGGCATCAACCTCACCTGTCTCGTGCCCGGCGCGCCGCCGATCACGGTGCACGGCGCCGACGACGGCGAGGCGCTTCCGCCCGAGGAGAACATGCCGGCCGTCCCCGAGCGCCTCTCGCTCGGCCAGATGATCCGCCACTTCCTCGACTTCCGCATGCTCACGGTCGAGCGACGTCTCCGCTACGACCTCGCGCTGCTGAGGCGGCGCATCCACATCCTCGAAGGCTTCGCCATCGTCTTCGACGCGCTCGACGAGACCATTCGCATCATCCGCAAGAGCGACGGCAAGGCCGACGCCGCGAAGAAGCTCATCGCGCGCTTCGGCCTCTCCGAAGAGCAGGTCGACGCGATCCTCGAACTCAAGCTGTACCGCCTCGCGAAGCTCGAAATCCTCGTCATCCGCGAGGAGCTCGAACAGAAGCAGAAGGAAGCCAAGGCGCTCGAAGTCATCCTCAAGAGCGAGGCGAAGCGCTGGGCCCTCATCAAGGGCGAGCTCGTGGAGATCAAGCAGCTCTACGGCGACAAGCGCCGCGCGAAGATCGCCGGAGCGACCGACGAGCAGGAGTACTCGGCCGAGGACTTCATCGTCGCCGAAGACGCGAACGTCATCCTCAGCACGCAGGGCTGGATCAAGCGCCTCCGCGAGGTGAAGGATCTGGCGACCACGCGCGTGCGCGAGGGCGACAGCGTTCTCGCCGCGACGGCGGGTTCGACCAAGTCCGTCGTCGCCTTCTTCTCGAGCCTCGGCGCTTGCTACGTCATGCGCATGAACGACGTGCCGGCCACCACCGGCTACGGCGATCCGGTTCAGAAATTCTTCAAGATGGAAGACGGCGAACGCATCATTGCCATGATGTCGTTCGACCCGCGCGTCCTCGAAGTTCCGCCGCCGGTCGAAGGCGGCGAGCCGCAAGCTCCGTTCGCGGTGGCGGTGACCAAGCAGGGCCTCAGCTTCCGCTTCTCGCTCTCCGCACACCGCGAGCCGTCGACGCGCGCAGGCCGCAAGTACGGCAAGCTCAACGCAAACGACGAGATCGTGATGGTGTCGGTGACCTCGGGCGACCGCGACGGCGTCCTCGTGGTCACGAGCGACGGTCACGCGCTCGGCGTGCCGGTGAAGGATCTCGCGCTGCTCAGCGGCGTGGGCAAGGGTTCGATGCTCATCAAGATCGACGACGACGTTCGCGTGCTCGGCGCCATCGTCGCGCTCGCGCCGAACGATTCGATCGTGGCCGAGTCCCCGAAGGGCAAGGAGACGAGCATCACGTACAAGTCCGTGCTCGGAAAGCGCGCACAAGCCGGCACTGCCATCGTTCGCCGCGATGGCTTCGCCCGCGTCGTGCCTCCCGCACCGACCGTTCCGCCGCTGGAGGTGAACTGACATGGCCGCGAGCTACAGTGCGAAGGACATCGAGGTCCTCGAGGGCCTCGAACCGGTGCGCAAGCGCCCGGCGATGTACATCGGCGGGACCGACACGAACGGCTACCACCATCTCCTCTGGGAGATCGTCGACAACTCGATCGACGAGGCCATCAACGGCCACGCCAAGTCGATCGAGGTCGTCCTCGACGCCGACCTCAAGGGCGTGAGCGTGCAGGACGACGGGCGAGGCATCCCCGTCGACATGCACCCCAAGTTCAAGAAGCCCGCGCTCGAGATCATTCTCGGCACGCTGCACGCCGGCGGTAAGTTCTCGAGCGGCAGCTACAAGGTTTCGGGTGGTCTCCACGGCGTCGGTTCGAGCGTGGTCAACGCGCTCGCCGAGTCGCTCGACGTCACCGTCTGGAGCAACGGCTTCGAGCACAAGCAGTCCTTCTCGCGTGGCGTTCGCAAGACGCCGCTGAAGAAGGGCGCGAAGGTCCGCAAGCACGGCACGCTCATCCACTTCCGCCCCGATCCGGAGATCTTCGGCGCGAAGGCTCGCTTCGACAGCGACACCATCCGCGAGCGCCTCGAGACCAAGGCGTACTTGCACGGCGGACTCGTCATCAAGTTCGTCGACAAGGCGAAGAAGGAAGAGTTCACCTTCGTCCACCCGAACGGCATCGCGGACTACCTCCCGATCCTCGTCAACCGACGCGGCAAGGCGGTGACCAACGCGCAAGCGTTCTTCTTCTCGCGCGAAGTCACGAACCCCGGTGGCGAGCCCTTCCGCATGGAAGTGGCGCTGCAGTGGACCGAGGCCCCCGACGAGCACGTTCGCTCGTACGTCAACGGCATCCCCACCGGCAGCGGCGGTACGCACGTCAGCGGTCTCAGTTCGTCGGTCGTGAAGGCCGTTCGTAACTTCATCGAGACCAAGAACCTGCAGCCGCGCGGCGTCACGCTCTCCGCGGAAGACATCCGCGAAGGCATGGTGGCGCTCATCAGCGTCTACGTGACCGCGCCGCAGTTCCAGGGTCAGACGAAGGACCGCCTCAACAACCCCGAGGTCTCGGGCCAGGTCGACGGCCTCCTCCGCCCTGCCCTCGAGCAGTGGCTGCTCGAGAACGGCACCACGGCCGAGCAGATCGTCATGCGTGCGGTGCTCGCCGCGCGCGCCCGCGAAGCTCGCCGAGAGGCCACGCAGCAGGTGACCCGCAAGGGCGCCATCTCGCACCGCCTCAACCTCCCCGGCAAGCTCGCCGACTGCTCTTCGACCGATCCCGGCGAGAGCGAGCTGTTCCTCGTCGAGGGCGACAGCGCAGGTGGCTCCGCGAAGCAGGGTCGCGATCGCCGCACGCAGGCGATCCTCCCGCTCCGCGGAAAGGTCCTCAACGCCGAGCAGGCCTCGTCGTCGAAGGTGCTCAACAACAAGGAGCTCCAGGATATCGTCCAGGCGCTCGGTTGCGGCATGGGCCCGTCGTTCGACGCGAGCAAGCTCCGTTACGGCAAGATCTTCCTCCTGATGGATGCCGATAGCGACGGCCATCACATCACGACCCTGCTGCTCACGTTCTTCTACCGGCAGCTGCCCGGCCTGCTCCGCGGCGGCCACGTCTATCTCGCGATGCCGCCGCTCTTCCGCATCGACGTCGCGAAGGACACGCACTGGGCCCTCGACGAGGCCGAGCGCGACAAGATCATCGCCTCCCTTCCCAAGAATGCGAAGGTCGAGATCAGCCGCTTCAAGGGTCTCGGCGAAATGCCCGCCGAGGAGCTCAAGGCAACGACGCTCGACAAGAACCGTCGCCGTGCACTCCGTGTCGGCATCGACAGCGAGCTCGAGACGGACCGCGTCCTCAACGAGCTGATGGGCAAGGACACCCAGGCGCGCTTCCGCTTCATCATGGAACGCGCGCGCGAAACGAGCGCCGAAGACCTCGACGTGTGAGCGTTCGAGCGTGAACGCGGTTCGTCGCCGGTCGTGAACCGGCGGCGACACCGCGTGTGTCGAGCACCGATTTTCGACCGCTGAAACGCTGACGGCGTGCCTCGCGGTGAAGCGAAAGCACGCCGTCATGGCAAACGCGATTGTCGGTCAGACGGTCGCGAGAGTCCCCGGCTGCGTGTCGTCGTCGTCGCCGAGATCGATGTCGAGGTTGGCGTCGTTGTTCTTCTGGGCCTCGATCATGCAATCGACGAGGCCGTCCGCGAGGCGGCGGAGCGTGCGCAGCTCGCTGAGATCGGTCCCGAGGTCGACGAGCGTCTGAGCCACCATCGGGCTCACGCCGGTGAGCACGCAGCGAGCACCGAGCAGCTTGGCGGCGCGGACGATGCGAAGGAGCGTGTCGGCCGTCGTCGTGTCCACCACTTCGACACCGGAGACGTCGACGATCACCTGCGTCGCCTGCGTGCTCATGATCTTCTCGAGCAGCGTGTTCATCATGTCGGCGGTGCGCCGCGTGTGCAGCGCGCCGATGACGGGCAGCAGGAGCACGTCGCGCGTGACCTCGAGCACGGGCGTCGACAGCTCGCGAAGCGCCACGGTCTGGGTTTCGATCTGCGCGACCTTCGCCTCGAGCGTCTTGCGCATCTTGCGAGACTCGATCTCGGACGCACGCCATGCCTCGATCACGCGGTTCACGCCGTGCGCAAGCGTGCTGAGTCGCGGCTGCGCATCACCAGGGATCGGCACGCGCTTTCGGAGGTTGCCACGCGCAACGTCCTCGAGCACCGAAAGCATCGCGTCGACCGAAGCCAGCTCTTCGTTTTCCATGTCCGTCTCTCAGAGCCAAGTAAGGCGGTACTCGCAGAACTCGTCGCCGCGCGAGGTGCACTTCGCGTGGTCGACGTCTGCCCCTTCGACACCCGTGCGCTCGACGAGCGAGAGCAAGAGGCCTTCCTGCATCTTGCAATTGAACGTCTGAGTACGACGCATGAGGATGTCGCCGTCGTCGTGCGAGGCGATCTCCCAGCCGCGCCCCTTCGGGTCACGGATCATCACGCTCGCCGCCCACTTGAGCGCTTCCATGATGGCGAGCGGGTTCGGGTTCTCGATCTTCCCGCTCTTGATGATGTTGTCGTAGATGCGGCTGCCGATGCCGATGCCCGCCTGACGGATGCTCGAAGCACCGACGTTCTCTTCGATCCAGGTGCAGACGTCGTTGTACAGCTTCATCTCGCACCAGTCGTCGATCCTGGCGGGGTCGAGACCGCGCGCCATCTCGAACGCCGGGCCGCAGACGCGCTTCATGTGTTGGTACTCCTGGAGTACGTCGAACACGAAGCCGGTCATCAACGTCACGCCGTCGCTGCTGTTGTCCATCGATCGACCATGCAACTGCATGCATGGGAGGCCGCGCAACGACAAACCGACGCCAACCGCCGCATCTCGATACGGTTGCGCTCGAGATCTACGAGCCGACCACTACTTCGAGAGCGCGGTGCCAAACCCCTTCAGCACTTCGCCGAGCGTACCCACACCGACACCGCCCATCATGCAGCCACTCGCGGCGGCGCACGTGTTCGATTCGGCAACGCACGACTGTGACCGCTCGAAGGCCGGATCGCCGGACATCTTGCGCATCTTCTTCATGTCCTCGACGCAGCTCTCGAGCTTCTCCTTGCTGGGTTCTGCTCCACACAGCTCACCGAGGCGCACGCACATCTTCCCTTCGGGTGTGATCGCAGATGACGCCCCCGACGCGCCCTTGATGACAACGACACCGCCGACGACGAGAGCACCCACCAACGCAACGCCGAAGACTTTGTTCATCGCGGCCCAAACCTAAGTCCGAACTCAGGCGTGTAAAGACGATCTCGATGCGTGCGAGTTCGCGTGCAGAAGCGCGTACTTGCACGATGCACGAGAAGCGTTGAATACCCCGCGAAGTGCTCCGTCGAACGTGGGTCACCCGCGTCATTCCGACGAGAGCGTAAGCTGCATCCACGTCGTACGGCGGCGCAGCTCGTCGGTCTCCTTGCTCGGATCGGCGAGGAACGTGGAGAGCTTGCTCGTTCCATGACCGCGCGGATCCACGTGGAATCCGGTCTCGGAGCGCGCGTGACAGCCCCCGCAGGTCTGGCGAACGAGCAGCTCGTGGCTCGGGATCTCGGCGAGGAAGGCCGGCACCTCGTCGTTCGGTGACGATGACGGTGCCCACCACCCGCGAGGCATGAGCATCGTACCGTCGGCGACGGCGGCTTCGTGCTCGTCGACGAACGCTCTCAGGTCGGACGGCGTCACGCGCGACCAGATTGGTGTATTCCGCACACGGGTCGCTCGAAGCGCGCCTGCCTCGCGCGCAAACTGATGGATCACCATCGGCCCGTTCCACGCATCGGCCGTGCGAACCTGTGCGAGCGAGCCGGACGCGACGAAACGGTCGGTCAGGTCCACGAGCGCGCGCGGCAGATCGGAGGACGAGACGCTTCCGAGAGAATGCCATCGGCGAGACCACTCGAGAGCCGTGCCCTCCTGCGCGTACTCGAAGATCACGCTCACCGGGAGCGGCTGAGAGGTCGGCTCGTCCGCCGGGCCGTCGGTCAGCGCGTAGACGAGACGCCCCTCGCCGCCCTCGGCCGCGCGATCGGGCATCACCGAGAGATCGGTGCGATTGACGACCGCCACGAGCCGGAACGGAGCCTGCTCGAGCGGCAGCGCGCGGGCAGCGCACGCCGTGCAAAGGTCGTCGCATCCGTTGTCCGGCGCGCTCTTCAACCAGCGGCACGTCACGAGCGTGCGGAGCGCGTTTGCCCGGTCGGAATGGCCGTCAGCATCGAGACGAGCCGACCAGCTCTCGAGCCACTCGGCCGAAGCCTCGTCGTCGAGGGCGAGCGCATCCATCGCGCGGCGGAACGAGAGCGGAGCCGCCTCGGCGTTGCTCGACAGCGCGCCGAGAAGCGCGTCGTCGGTCACCACGAGCTCCCGATTCGCGTCGACCGGAATTTCGCGAACCGAGGAAGGGAGATCGGTTTCCCAGACACACGCCGGCGCAAGCAGCGCGAGCCCAAGCGTCGCGCCGCTCCAGCAACGTCGCATCTTCGAGCGCATGGAGATGCTCCTCAAAACGCGTGCTGGAGCCCCGTGGTGACGACGACGGGCGGGCCGCCCACGCCCTCGGCGAGCGCTATCCCCTGCATGACGATCGAGCCTTCGGCGAAGACGTGCGTACGATCGCCGAACGCGTACGACGAGCGCGCCGCCACCGTGTTCCAGAGTCCGCCCGCGAATCCGCGCGTCGCGCCGGGCTCACCGTTGTACGCAGGCATGGCGAAGTCTCGACCTCGCACGAACTGCCCGAGCGCTTCGGTCGACGCCGCGGCGATGAAGCCCATTCCTCCGGCGACGCGAAGGCGATCGCTCAGAGCAGCGTCGAAGAAGAGCTCGGTGCGCGTGAGCACCCATGACGTCGTACCGATGTTGCCTGGGCCGGGCGCGCTCGCCTTCGGGTAATAGAGCATCGGTGCCGAAAGAACGAGCGCGGTGCGTTCGCTCGTACGGAGGCGAACCCGTGGGCGAATACCGGCCGTGACGACGCTCGGCGTGATCCCGCCGATGGCGCCGATCGCAAATCCGTCGGTCACGCCGACGCCGACTTCGGCGATGGCCAGGAACGGAAGGCCGGTCGCACCGGAGACACTCATCCGACGTTCACCGGGGAACAGATCGCCTTTCGAGCTCTCGACGGCTCCCGCTTCCGCGCCCGCCTCGTCCGCTCGTGCGACGGGGCTGCAGAGAGTCACCGCAGCAACGACGGCAAGGACTCGTTCGATGCGCATGACGACGCGCTCAGCACGAGCCGTGCCGTTCGGCGTTGCGCGCACTTCGGGGTGCGCGAGACGTGCTCTGTGCAATGCCGTGCACAGGCGCGTGCAGCGCGATGCTCGTCAGCGAACGCGTTCGATCGGTGGAGTCGTCCAGCGACCGTCGAGCGCCTCGGCCTTCGGCCAGTAGAGGCGCATGATCAGATTGAAGGATCCCTTCGGCGCCGGAAGCCAGTTGGGTTCGTGTTCCTTGCCCGGCGACTCGTGCTGGAGCAAGAGAACGAGCGAGCCGTCGGGCTCGAACACGAGGTCGTCGCGATCGCCGATGGCGTAGCGATCGATGGGGTTGTCGACGAAGAACTGCCGCGCGTCGTACATCGAGATCGACCAGAATGCGTGGACCGGCGGAAGGGCCCCCTTCGCGAAGCGCATCACGTAGCGATGCTTGCCATCGAGCGGCTGGCCCTCCGCGTCGACCTTGGCGTGAGGATAGATGGCATCTTCGGGGAGATTCGCGCCGAGCCCGACGCGCGCCACGATCGCGCGCCAAAGATAGTCGGTCCCGTAAGCGCCGAGACCCTCGTGGAGCTCCCAACCGTTCTGCGCACGACCGTGAGGACGCTTCGCCTCGATCACGATGCGCCGGATCGCTTCGGTCATTCCCAGATCGACCGTGGCGAGCACCTCGGGTGACACGGTGTTTCGATCGAAAACCTTGCCGGGACCGACGCCGACCTCGCCGAACCGCTTCACGGCATCGGCGTCCGCGGGGGATGGCGGATTGTCTTTCATCAGCGCGTTGAGACGCTGGAAGAACTCGGTCGGCTCCATCTTCGCCACTTGCTCGATGGGCGGGGTTTGGTTGTCGATGTCGGGCGCCACCGCGACGCGCGGCGCATGAAAATCGGCCTTTCCGTACGCGGAGAGCGGACGGAGATCGTAGCCGTCTTGGAGGGCGTGGACAGCGGCGTAGTCCTTCTTGCCGTTCGTCTGCGTGCGCCCGATGATCCAAACGAGATTCGTGGGCGATCGGATCTCGACGACACCGTTCGGCAGCGTCCCCTTCCACGTCGGGCCCGCGATCAGGAAGGCGCCCTTGCCGTTGCCGGTCGTGCGCGTGCCCGGCGACGCGAAGACGTTCGTCCACGCGTCCATGAGCTCCATCAAGTAGTAGCGCGTCCCCATCTCCGGCAGCGAGAGCACCATCGGCTCTGCCTTGAGATCGAGGAAGGCAAAGCTGTAGAGCGTGTCCGCGTTGGGGCTCACGACGTCGGTGAACGAGGCGTCGGGGAACTCGCGCAAGTGCACGAGCTGGTTGATGGGCGCCTTCTGCTTTTCCTCGTCGCGTTCGGGCACGGAGGTGGAGACCGCGCGCGTCACGTCCATCAGCACGAGCGGAAACCCGA
Source organism: Labilithrix luteola (assembly GCF_001263205.1). Classification (GTDB taxonomy): domain Bacteria; phylum Myxococcota_A; class Polyangia; order Polyangiales; family Polyangiaceae; genus Labilithrix; species Labilithrix luteola. The sequence goes on along the minus strand of NZ_CP012333.1, from coordinate 3,622,898 downwards.
AGATGCTCGCTCGTGCCTCGATGTCGATGAGCCGGCCTCGATCGGATTGCTGCTGAGCCATCGCGCCACCTCCATCCGAACGGCAGGACTGCACGCGATGTGCCTCGACCCCAATCTTCGAACCACGGCTCCGCTCGCGCGATGGAGCGGGCGCCGCCTCGAGAGAGGGCACAGGAAGGGCGGAAGAACGGAAGGGGTTAGGGGGGTGAGGGGTGTGCCATCACAAGGCAGCTCGCAGCACGGCCCTGGTAACGTCGACTCCGGGAGTCCTGGACGAAGGCAACGATGCTTTCGATGAGTCCGCGGTGCGCCCCTGCTCTGCTCTGCCCCCTCCCCGAGTCTTCCGCCCTTCCGCCCTTCCTGTGAAATTCCCTCCGATGGACGCGTCGCTCGCCTGGCTCGTCGTGCCGGCGTCGTACGCGGCATGGAACGTCTATGCCACCGCGCGTGGGCTCGCGGCGCTGCCCCACCTTCCCAACGCGCCGAACGCGCCGACGTCGTGGCCGAAGGTCTCGGTCGTCGTCCCCGCGCGTGACGAGATTGCCTCGATCGAAAAGGCCACGCGTTCGAAACTCGAGAGCGACTACCCGAACCTCGAGATCGTCCTCGTCGACGACCGCTCGACCGACGGAACGAGCGACGTCGTGGATCGCCTGGCCGCCGAAGATCCGCGTGTCGTCGCCGTGCATGTGGACGTGCTGCCCGAAGGATGGCTCGGCAAAGTCCATGCGCTCTCGCGCGGCGCGGCGGCGGCGACCGGAGATTGGCTTCTCTTCATCGATGCCGACATCCACGTTGCCCCCGACGTCTTGCGACGCGTCGTTTCCGTCGCCGAGGAGCAGCGCATCGACTTCGTAGCCATGATGCCGAAGCTCTGGTCCGGCACGCTCGGGCGCGACATCGCCATGGCGTTCTTCGTCCGCGCGCTGATCGTGGGCTCGCGCTTGTGGAAGGTGACCGATCCCCATTCGCGCGTATCGGTCGGCGGAGGCGTGTTCAACCTCGTTCGCCGGTCCGCCTACGAACGCACGGCCGGTTTCGAGTGGATCAAACTCGAGCTCGCCGACGACGTGGCCTTCGGCCAGATGATGAAGCAGTCGCGCGCGCGGTGTGCGGTCTTCGAGTGCGTCGACGGCCTCGGCCTCTACTTCTACGAGACCCTCGGGCAACTCATGCGAGGCCTCGAGAAGAACGGCTATGCGGCGATGGGCCAGCTCCTGCCGTCGCGCGCCCTCGTGACCTTCCTGCTCGCGTTCTACGTCGAAATCGGCCCGCTCGTCGCCCTCGCCTCGCCGATGCGGAGTTTGCAGATCGGCGGCGCCGCGCTGCTCGTCGTTCTCGTCTTCGTGCAGGTGACCATCGCTCGGCGACTTCGGACGCCGCTCGCGAGCGCTGGCGTTCCAGCTGTCGGCGCGCTGCTCTTTCTCCTCTTTGCCGTTCGCTCCGTCGTCCTCACCCAATGGCAAGGCGGCGTGTTCTGGCGGGGCAGGTTCTACCCACTCAACGCCCTACGCAAAGGGCGCCGCCTCGAGATCTTCTGAGGAGCCTCAGGGCGTGCGCGTTTCGATCAGGTCTTGAACGTCGCGCGGAACGCGGGCGAGGAAATCGTAGCCCGTCGCCCGCTCGACCTCGCGAATCGAGACGGCGTAGTCCGTCCACTCGTGGAGCTTCGGCTCGCGCGTGTTCGGCATGATCGCCGCGATGACCTTCGTGTCGGCGCGCACGGCGCGTGCGTCTTGACCGCGATCGAGCACGACGATGATCTTGTAGCTGGCACGAGGAACGGCCACGCGACGGCCGACGTCTTTCGCGCGACCGATGCGCGTCGGCTCGGAATCGAAGATGCCGCCGGCCACGATGTAGAGCTCTTTGCCCTGGCGCGCGAGCTCGCGCTCGTGGGTCTCGAGCTTCTCCCACGGGCCTGCATTGAGCTCGTGGAACTGCGGATGCGCGTTGGTGAACACGAACGTCGCCTTGTTCATGGCATCGTCGCGCGTGCGGTCGGCCGAGGGACAGAGGTGACCGCGATCGTAGCCGGACCCCACGTAGTCCTCGTCGCGCACGACATAGAACGTCTTGGGAAGGCCGGTATCGGAGTGGAAGCCGGGCGATCGCGGCGCGTGCCCGAGATAGCGATCGTCGAGATTCCAGGCGACCCAGTTGGGCGCGTTGAGCTTCGGGTTGTACGAAGCCACGAACAGCTCGCGATCGAGCAGCCAGTCGTCCGAATCATCGGCGTCGCGTGGAATGCCGAGCGCCACGTGGACGCTCGCATCGACGCCGGACGGCGGCGGCTCTTGCTCCTGCGGCAGTCGAACGGTGCCCAGCGGCGCGGACGGCCCGGGCGCCATCGGCGACGTCGGGACAGTCGGAGGCTGCGCCTCGCGCGAGCAGGCCCCGAGAACGACGAAGAGCAGCGCGAACGGCCGCCATCCCAACGAACGAAGCATAGCCTTGGAGTCTAGCGACGAAGCAGCGCGCGAAGGGCAGCGAGTGGATCGAAACCGAGCGTTTGGCTCACGTCGCGATGCCCGGCAGCCGATCCGAGATGTTTTCGCGCCGACGCCATGTAGGGCTCGAGCTTTCGCAGACGATCGCTGCGCCCCACCACCATCCGGAACGTCTCGAACGCGAACCGAGCGCCGTCGGCGCCGAGCGCGAGACGAACACCCATGGGCATCGGCGAGAGGACGAGATCACGTACGACCGCCGCGCGACCCCACGCGCCGGGACGCGGATCGACCTGGAGCTCGCGGAAGCGATCGACCTCGGCGAAGCAGCCCATGGCGAGCGGCCCGTAGTGCTCTTCCACCGCGCGCCCGAGGTGGCGATAGTCGCGGCGCCAATCTCCCGAGAGCACGCCCATGCGCGGACGGAGCTCGGACGGTCCCGCGAGAACGTCGAAGCCATTGCCTCGACGGCGCGCAACGCCGGCCGTCCACAGATCCCCGTGACGGAAGAGTCCGAGGACCATGGCATGCCCGTCGGGGCAGACGGCGTCGAGCGCACGATGGACGACGACCTCGCTCGGCTGGGGCACGCCGTGCAGGCGCATGGGCCAGCGCTCGATCGAGCCTTCCTGCAGCATCTCACGCACGATCGTCACGACGAGGAGCATCTGCGCCGTGAGGTCATCGCTCTGGCGCAGGCGCGCGCCGAAGCGCTCCATGACCTCCTCGAGCGCGCCGGCATGGGCCGAAAGCGCCCAACTCGCGTGGTGCGCTTCGGCGAGCTCCGCGAGCGGAACCGGCCAGGGGCCTCGAGGATCGAGACGGCCGGTCTTCGTGTGGAGGAGCTTTTGGAGGCGTCCGCCTTCGTGGATGGCGATCACGCCACCACGCGGGCGCGTGGGCTCGCGGTCGGGCGAGGCCCGCGGCTTCCAGAGGTGCAGGAAGCGCGTCCACGACTCGGTGGTCCAACCTTCGAAACGGACGTCCGGCGTGAGCACGAGCTCAAACTAACCGAGGGACGCGTCGATTGTCGAAGCAAGGCTTGCGTGGTCTACTCCGGGCCCCGTCGGCAGAGGCACTTCCCCTCGAATGGCCCAAGGGGTGCAAGGAACTTGGGCATGCAGGGCGGATGGCAACCCCCTCCCGGGGGCTCGGGCGGATACGGAGGACCTCCCGGCTACGGGCCGCAAGCGGATCCGTACGCCACGCCGACTCCCGGAGCGCCCGGAACGCCTGCAAATCACGGCAGCCCGAACCCTTATGGCCCTCCCGGCGCGCCAGGCGCGGCTTCTCCGCCACCGATGGCCGAAGGCTTCGGACACTACGAGTTCAACACGCTCGAGAACTCGATCATCGACAAGACCGCCCGGCGCGCGAAGCTCTGGGGCACGATTTCCCTCGTCGTGGGCGTTCTGCAGGTGATGTCGAGCTGCGGGGCGCTCGCCAACCCGAGCTTTGCGGCCCAGTTCCCGAGCGGGGTCATCGCCATCGTGGTCGGCATCGTGTTCATGGGCGTCGGAACGTCGCTCAAGAACGTCGTCCAGACCCAGGGCAACGACATCCCGTACATGATGCAAGCGCTGGAGAAGCTCGGAAACGCGCTTCTCGTGCAGATCGTTTGCACCATCGTCGGCGTCGTGCTGATTGCTCTCTTCGTCGCAGTGCTCGTCGTCTTCTTCGCCGCGTCTGCCGCTTCGAACGCCACCTGAACCACGCAATGACCGTCACCGCCGAATCGCTCTTTCGCGACTACTTCCTCCCGCTCTATCCCGACGACGCCAAGGCCGACCTCGGTGCTGCCCGCAGCGTCGACGCCAACCCGGCGAACAATCCTCACGTCACGGCTCACCTCGAGGAGGCCGCGGAGATCTTCGTGAAGATGGCTCCGAGCGTCCTCGGGACGACCTCGGACGTCCTGGCGCTCGATTTCACCGACGCGAGCGTCCACCGCCTCAGCGCAGCGATCACGCGCGAGGTGCGCGACCGCCTGATGGACATCGGCACGAAGGCTACGGGCGACAGCTTGCTCTTCAACGTGGTCGTGCACGGCGCGGCCTACGTGGGAACGTGCGCGGTCAAAGCCCACGGCGCGTCGTGGGCGATTCGCCGCCCTCTCTGGGAGAGCCTCGTTCGCCTGCATTCCCACGCGGGCGACGCCGATCTGCCGGTCTTCCACTGGTGGCTGAAGTCGCTCGCCGACGACGTCCTCGGCGAGGACGCCAAAGGCGCAACCCTCGCCGATCGCTACCGCGCGCACGTCGAAGTTCCTCGCCTCGCGCCGAAGGATCTGCCGATCATCGCTCCGACGGACCGCAAGCTGCCCAAGCTCGCCAAGGTCCGTTACGATGCATTTTACAAATATCTGCGCGCGAACCTCCCCGAGCTCAAAGACGTCGGACGCGACTTCCCGAGCCCCGAGCGCTTCGACGAGCTCGGCTTCAAGAGCCTGAATTTCCTGCTCGTCGGCGGCGGCCGTATGCTCGTGGTGCACGGCCCCACCGCCCACGGCCTGCATGCGTTCTGGCTCACCAAAAATGGCTTCGAAAAGAGCGCTTTCTGGCCGTGCGACGCCTTCCCCGAGCCCATTTTGAGGGCCGGTGAGGGCGACAAGCTCGAGGTCGTTCTATCGTCCGATGGCGACATTCGCACGTTCGAGCTGCTTTACTGGGGACCGTGATGGGTAACGCGGCGGCCTCGTTCGTCCAGAGCATCCTCGGACGCACGCTCGGCCGCCTCCTCCCCGGAAAGACCGAGCGACGACTCGCGCTCGTCATCTTTCTTTCCACGATGGTTCCCCTCGCGGCGGCCCAGTATCTGGCCACCTCGATGTTCCGCCAGGCTTCCGCGATCTGGTTCAACCCGGAGATCGGCGAGCAGCTCGACCGCGGCGTCGACGTCTACAAGGACCTCGTCAAAGCCATCAAAGACGACCTCAAGCACCAGACCGTGGCCATCGCTTCGGACCCGGTGCTTCGCGAGGCGGCCAAGCATCGAAACCTGGAGACGCTAGAGAGCGAGCTCGACGCGGTGTTTCCGCGCTTCCCCGAGCTCGTCTCGCTCACGATCTCGAAGGGCATGCCGCTCGCCAAGGACGACCCCTCGTACGCGGCGGACCTGGCGAGCAAGACGCTGGCGCGGCGCGATCGCGGGCATCCCGCGGACGCAGGTACCGAACGAAGCCTCGATGTCACGCGCACGCTGAGCGACGAGGACGACGGCCCGGTGCTCGTCGCGAGCTTCGCCGTCCCTCGCAAGCGCCTCGACGAGCTCGAAAGCGCGGGCTCCGTGGTCGCGCGCTACCACCAGCTCGAAGCTTCCCGCTCGCAGCTCTACCAGGGCTACCTCAACGCGTTCGCCGCGCTGCTCGGCGTGACGATGCTGCTCACCGTCTCGCTCGGCATCATGCTCGCGCGCGGCGTCACGCGTCGAATCAACCGGCTCGGCGCCGCCATCAACGTCGTGGCCCAGGGCGATCTCTCCGTTCGCGTTCCGGTCACCGGCTCCGACGAGCTCACCGATCTGGCCCGCACCTTCAACCGCATGCTCGCGGAGATGGCGCAGTCGCGCGCGCGCATCGAGTTCTTGCAGCGCATCGATGCGTGGCAAGACATGGCCCAGCGCCTGGCCCACGAGATCAAGAACCCGCTCACGCCGATCCAGCTCGCCGTGCAGGAGTGCCACCAGAAGTACCCCGGCGACGATCCCAGGTACCGCGTGCTCCTCGACACCACCCTCGAGATCGTCGAGGAGGAGGTGGGCACGCTGAGGCGCCTCGTCAGCAACTTCTCGAACTTCGCGCGCCTCCCCAACGCCGAGCTCAAAGAGGCGAACCTCGGCGACTTCCTGCGCGACTGCGAAAATCAGCTCGGCCACCTCGAGGATCCGTCGCTCGGCGAAGGCTCCCCCGACGCCGAGGCCATCGCCTTCGCGCCGAACGTCGAGATCCGCTGGGAGGTCCCGTCCGAGTCGATTCGCGTGGCGATCGATCGACAGATGCTCCGCCGCGTGATCGTCAACCTGGTGCGAAACTCCGTGCAGGCGATTCGCGATGCGCGCGCGCGCCCGTCGTACCCCGACAAGGCCGAGATGCCGGAGGGCGTGCTCGGTCATGTCCTCGTCAGCGCGCAGGTCGAAGCCGACGGCGCACGCATCGAGGTCGACGACGACGGCCCCGGCATCGCCGAGTCGATGCGCGGACGCATCTTCGACCCGTATTTCACGACGAAAGCCGACGGCACCGGCCTCGGCCTCGCCATCGTGAAGAAGGTCGTCGTCGAACACGGCGGCGAGATCGAAGCCACGAAGAGCAACCGCCTCGGCGGCGCGCGGTTCGTCGTGCACTTGCCTGGCATGAAGATCCTGGCGATCGCTGCCGCTGCTCGAGAGGCGCGCGAGAAGGCCAAGCGGCAAGGCGTCGAGAGCGTCACCTGACCTCGAGCAACCTTCCCCTACCAACAGGACTACCTGCGAACCGACGCTGCCAGCGCGAAGCTCGCGGCCGCGGCCGTGAAGACCGAATAGTCGAGCGGGGCTTTCGGGCTCAGCGCAAACGCCATCGAAAGGGCGAACGTCGTTAGCAGCGCTCCGCTGGCCAGGGCCGCCTCGCGGAGCTTCCAGCCGACCAGCAGGGCGACGGCGAGGACGACCTCGCAGAGAGTTGCGAGCCATGCCAGAGGAACGCTCGCCGCGCGGAATGTGAGCGTCGCCGTGTAGTCGACGAAGTTTTGGAAGTTCCCCCACGCCACTCCCTTTGCGCCGGGAGGCCCCCAAAGGCCGAAGCGGTCCGCGACGGCGGAGAGAAAAGAGGCGGCGAGCGCCAGCCGAAGGAGAATGGCTGCTGTTCGATTCATGCGTCGATGGGATGCCGCAACTCGACGGGGCGACGCGCGTCCTCCACACGACGCACCGTCATGACGACCCTGCCCTCGGCGCAGCACGACCGCAGATCGCCTCGGGAAGGTTCGACGAACCAGAGAGCACGCTTGCGACGGCGGGCGGCGATATCGCAAAGCTCGTCCAGCACGCCGAAGAGACCGGGATCAATGCCGAGCTCCCGCGCTTCGCTGCAGGCCTCTTCGCGCGGGCGAAGGTCGCCGGCTTCGGCGCAGAGGAGCATGCCGCGCTCATCAAGGTCCTGCGCGTCGCGTGAGCGAGGATCCGCGGCGGGCTAAGTCGTATATGGCACGGCAAACCGTCCCCGCAGTGCGCTCCGCCCTTCGACCATCGTCGCGGCCCAACGTCGCGGAGGAATGGGGGATGTCCGAGGCGAGCGCCCGCTCCTCCTGATGAGGACACGCAGCGGATTGCCTCTGCTGCCGTGCGCCCGACCGTGCGATAGTTCGTCTCCAACGCGAAACGCGAAACGCGAAGCGCGAACCAGAGGGGGGTAGCGATGGCAAAGACGAAGGCGAAGGCGAAGCTCGCGGGGAAGTCCGTCAAGGCATCGAAGACCGGAAAACCTGGCGCGGCGAAGGCCGTTGCGAGGACGAAGACCAAGGCGAAAGCGGCCGGCGGCGCGGCGCTTCGCAAGCTCGACGCGGCGCTCCGCATGCTCGAGACGGTGAAGACGCCTCCGATCCCGGTCGAGCACCTGGTGTCGGAGGGCCACGCGCTCGCGCGCGTCGCGAACAAGTACGAAAAGGAGCTCCGTCGCGTGGGCGTGGACGCGAAGCTCATCGCGTCGATCGAGACACGCGCCACCGCACTCGCCGAAGCGCAGTCCGAGCTCGCGCTGGCGCGCGGTCGCAAGCGGACAGCAAGCGAGATCGAGGTCGAGCAACGAGGCATCGCGCTGCGCAGCGAGATGGTGGCCGACGGGCGCTTCGCGCTTCGCGACGACGAGGACGCGCAGGCTTCACTCAACCGCATCCAGGAGGGCGAAGGGCTCGACGATCTCGTCCAGGACTTGCGCGATTTGTCGGCGTTCGCGAAGAAGTACGAGAAGGCGCTCGCCAAGATCGGCGTGAAGGTCGATCGTAAGGTGAAGGACGCGCAGAAGCTCGCGGCCTCGCTCGAGGAGCAAGTGGTCGGGCGGCGCGTGGGAGACGTCGACGAGCATTCGGCGGTCGAACTTCGCGATCGCGCCGCGACGTATTTGCTCGAAGCAGTCCGTGAAATCCGCGCCGCAGGGGCCTACGTGTTCCGGACGGCGCCCGAGATCGCCGCGCGCTTCCGTGGCGCCTACGACGCGCAGCGCCGCGCGCATCGGACGCCGAAAGACAAGAGCAAGGCGAACGGCGCCACGAGCGCGAACGGCGGGGCGAACACGACGGCGAGCTGACACGGTCCGCGCGGGGGGCGCGGTCGACACGACAGGACGCAACACCTGCGAGCGCGAAGGTTCCGCGCCCGAGCGCACGCAGGTGGCTGTCATCGCAAGGGGGAAGACGCCTGAGTGCAGCGGGAAGGTCGCCTGAGCGAGGGGCGCGTCGACGGAGCGCTGAGAGAGGTGACCAGAGCGCGCTCAGGCCTATTCACGGCGCGCTCAGGTCTTCGACGTTCTTCGGCCCCAGAAGCAGTGAGGGGGTATCGGCACGGCGTCGAATGGCTCGAGCGCGAACGCCTCGTCCTCCCCTCCGAAGGTCCCAACGAGTGCGTCCCCCGCCCCCTCGAGGCGGAAGACCTCGATGGTCCGATCGCGCGGGTCGACGATCCACACGTGGCGCACCTTTTCCCGTGCGTAGATGGGGACCTTCTTCATGCGGTCGAGGCGAGCCGTGCTCTCGGAGAGCAGCTCGCAGATCCAATCGGGCGCGACCGTGAAGAACGGTGAGTCGTCGTCGACGTCCCCCGGATAGCGGTCTTCGCGCCATGCAGCGAGATCGGGGACGACGATGTCCGGCTCCGATCCGAGGTGAAGCTCGGGCTCGTGAAGCACGCCCCAGCCCCCCGGACCGCTCACGCCGCTGTCGAACGCACCGGAGAGGAAGCCGCCGACGGTCGAAGCTGCGCGAAGGTGGCGCCGCCGCGGGCGGGGGTGAAGGTGGAGCTCCCCATCGATGACCTGCGCGACGAGATTCTCAGGAGCCGCAAGCACATCCTCGTAAGTCGCGCGTCGGCGAACGGGATCGGCCATGACTCGACGAACATAGCCTTTGGCCTCGAGATCGCCACCGGAGCGCATGAGCTCACGCCCCTCCCGGGCCACTCAGAGCTCGATCTGCATACCGAGCTCGACGACACCGTTCGATGGAATCGAGAAGAAGGCGTTGGCCGGGCACGCGTTGCGGCTCATGAACGAGAAGAGCGGATTGCGCCAGGTGTCCCAGTTGACGTTCTCGTTGCACCGTTGGCGGGCGCGGCCGGCAGGATCGGTCGCGCCTTTCTAACTCACCGCAAAACGGTTTCGGCGTTCCGAAAACATACGTACTCCATGTCCTCGGGAACCTCCGTGTAGTACAGCCGGCAGTCATAGCCCGCTGCGCACTCCCGATTCTCGTCGCATCGAAAGCGGCAGACGACGTTTCGCGGTTCCTTCGGTCGTCGGTCGAGATCGATGCCGAGGCAGTCGGGGGAGACGGACGGGCAATCGAAGGTGACACCATCGTCATGGGCGGCACACGCTTCGAGCATTTGCGCTCTACTCGACTGCGAGTCGACGGTCCCACCGCAGGCGAGCAGCGCGATCGAGACGATGGCGAGCACCGAAAGGGCGCGAGGCACGCTTCCCAAATCGGAAACAGCGACCAGGTTCCATCGACTTCGCCCTCGGGTCATCGAATGCGCTCCTTCTGCCGAGGCACGAGGCGCCAAGTTTGCGTCCTGCGGGCCGCAACGGGGCAATCGCCGCAGGAAGGTCCCGTGATCACTCGTCACCAGCTTTTTCGTGCAAAGGGCCTTCAGCGCTACGAGCGCCGCTCGCCCAGCTGCGCACGCAGGGCGGCCAGCTCGGCCAGAGCACGTTCCTTCTCCAAACGCATCAAACGAAACGCCGAGACTTGGACCGTCATCGAACCCATCAGCCCTCGGTCGGCGGCTTGGCACGACTCGGCGCTATAGCGCAGTCGTTTTGAATCGTATTGCCACCGGTCCCCCCCCCGGTACATCGAGTAGCTCGCCCAACACGGGGTCGGTAGAAACGACCGGTACGTCAGAGTCTGTCGAAGGATCCTTCGTTGGCTCGCTCGTGGATGTCTTGCCGCCGCACGCAATCGCGACGCCGGGAAGAAGGCTCTGGCGGTTTTCATCGAAATACGACAGATCGTGATCAGTTTGCTCTCACCTCCGATCACGGAGATAGCAACGGTCGCTGCACGTCCGTCGCCAGCGGTGGCCGCTGATGCAGATGAAGACCATTTCGCAGCAAGGAGTCTGTGCGACGCAACGGCGCCGCCTGGCCTGGCTCGAGATTAGAGATCGTCCACAGGGCAGAGCGAGTCGTCGTCGGAGCAGCCTGTAGCCGTGTCCGGATCCTCTCCGAACTTCGCCGCGATCGTTCCATCATCGCGCAGAGTCACGATGTTGTTCTCGAGGGACCCTCGACTTTCGCTAAGCTTGCAACCCACGCGCTGAATGCTTGTCGAGGAGAGGACCTTATCTCCCTCCTTGACGACGACATCGATGGGCAGGTCGGTGAACTTTCCGTAGTCGGCGGTACAGAACGCCGTCATCACGGATATGAGCTCATCGGGGTTATCGTGCAAGCGAGGAGGAGCCAGGGGTCGGCCATGGACGACGAGCTGTCTTCCTACGAACGCGGAAGACTTCCCTTGAATCCAAATCCATACGGTGTAACCCGTCCGTTCACCGTCACCGACGGTACTCGACGATGTACATCCCAGAGAAGATACGATTGCCAGAGACAAGAATACGAGCCGAGACCACATCACTGCTTCCCTCCTGCCGGACGCGCGAGTTGCACAAGCGGGAGATCGAACGCCCCCACGACCTCGAACTCGATGCGTTCGCTCGAAGGAGTTGTGGCGGCGAAGATGACATCGGCATGTCCCCGCAGGCGTCCTGGGTCGGAGAGGTCGATGCCGTCGAACGACACGGTTCCACTCGCCGGCGTCGCCACGAACATGTCGCCGGAAGAAGGCGCGAAGATGCTGGCGTTAGAAGAGAACCGACAGCTTGTCTCCCGTACGCCGACGTCGACAACACGAGGATACGTCGCCTTTTCGGCGTCGAAGCAGTCTTGAAAAATGACGTCGACGGATAAGTCGGGTAGCTCGAATCCAAATCCCGCTTCGGTAACAGGCGGAGTGGAGACCGCGACAGAAGAGCAGGCGCTCGAAGCCCATTCCTGGCCATCGCGCTTCAACTTGACCGAGCTGATGCGATTACCGGACCCACACGTTTCCGGTGCGAACTCCTTAACGGACGCCCCGTCGCCGTCGCCACCGTGGGTCATCTCGCATCGGTAGGACAGCTGCCGATCTACGTTGGTATTGAACTTCAGTTGACCCTGAGGGTTCAGTAAGAACTCGTGGGTCTCTGTAATGGCCCAGCCACCTTCGGAGACCCTTGATGCTCCTCCGGCGATCTCGCTGCACACGAACGGCCTCAAGGCGAGGTGACTGCCCGACTGCTCGACGCGGATCTCGCGCCACTCGCGGTTCATGCGCGCGTATTCCCCGCTCGCGTGAAACGTGCGCACATACCTGTTGTCCTTGAAATAGAGCTTACCGTCTGAATCAAGGCCCGTGGCTGCCAGCGTGAAGCGCGACAACGCTTCCTTCGTCCCACCCACCTCGACGGTGTACGTCATGTCGCCCGTGGACTTGGAGCCGCAAGAGGTCAGCGCAACGAGCGCCGCGACGGCAGTAGGGCCAGCCAGAACGCGCCGCTTCCTGTGGCAGCTCATGCTGTTCTCCGAAGCGAACGAGGCAAGTACGAGGCGGCCTCGTCGACGATTGCAGGCGTCGGCTCGTTCAAGAGGACGCCTACCAAACGCGCAGAATGTTCCAGCCAGCGCAACGCGCGTGGCGTTGCGCTGGCGTAAATCAACGGAAGGAAGGTGCTCCTGCGGCTGTCGATGACACCGGCGGCTTCGAGTTCTGCTTGCGCAGCGGCCCCCTCGGTCTCGGTCCGCGCGGGGGAGGGACGCCGGCGGAACCAGGCAACCACGGGAATCGTTTGGGACGCATCGGCGCGAGCAAGTCGGGCCCGTAGAGCATCGTCGAATATTCCTCGGCGGGAGCGCCGAGCGATCATGTCGGCCGCGAGAACGTCGTTGAGTGCCTCCCGATGGCCGTCGTCAAATTCCGCCTACCCCCCGTCGGTGTCTTAACGGCCTTGACGGATGTCCCTAGGCCCGCGAGCTCCACGAACCGTTCGTTCCGCATCGAGTAGCGGGACGTAGAGGACACCTCTGGCGTCGATCTCTGCGTTTCCGGCGAGCACGCCAACACGCCCGGCCCGAGCGGGAGCAACAGGGGCAGCAGGTTCCATCCACTTCGCCATCGGGTCATCGAATGCGCTCCTTCTGCCGAGGCACGAGGCGCCATAGCTTGGGTCCTGCGGGCCGCAACGGGGCAATCGCCGCAGGAAGGTCCCGTGATCACTCGTCACCAGCTTTTTCGTGCAAAGGGCCTTCAGCGCTACGAGCGCCGCTCGCCCAGCTGCGCACGCAGGGCGGCCAGCTCGGCTAGGGCACGTTCCTTCTCGCGGCGTTCGGCATCTCGTTCGTCGAACGCGCGCAATTTCTCTGCCCGCTCGCGTTCGAGAGGCGTTGGCACGAGCCGCTGTCCGTCGGAATCCTCCGCGAGACGCAGGGTGAACGGAACGTCATCGCTTTCGCCCGGGCCCACGACGAACCACAGATTCAGAGAAAGGGATGGCGTCGCGTCGTGCTCGACGACACGCTCGACGAGGTCACCCGAGACGAAATCCCACGCACGAATCCGCCTACCAGGCGGCGCATCGGCGTTGAACGCCACGACCTCGGGCACTCCCATTTCGTGGAACCGAGCGAGCTTCTCGTCGAGCGTCAGCTTCTCTTCCGCCTCCTTGCAGAGGATCTCCACGCAGAGGTCCGGAGCGCCGGCTTCCCACGTCTTCCACACGTCGAAGAGCCCTTTGCGAACCCCGAGCTTCAGCGTCGCGTCCGGCGCGCACTTGCGTGACGCGTTGGTCGGGTCGAAGTACAGGAACTGATCGCACCCAACGCTCGCGTTCTCGCCGGCGGCCTGGGCCACTCCGGAACCCGACGCTCGGGTTGCGCTATGTTCGGGACGTGTACGTCGTCGCGCTCGTGACCTTGGGGCGTTCCGCGGACGAAGAGGCAAGTTCGTTCGCCTCCGATCTGGGAATCACGCCGTACGAAGCCGGGTTGGTTCTCCGCGGAGCGCTTCCCGCTATCGTCCTTCGGACCGACGTTCGCGAGCGCGCGATCGACCTCCTCGGCAAGCTTCGCGCGCGCAGCCACGAGACCGTCGCCTTCGATGCGAGCCATGTCGTGGCCAGCGACGCGATGGCGGCTCTTCGCAGCTTTCGATTCGAGGCCGATGCGTTCGTGAACGTCGCCGGAAGCGGCGCCGAAACGCGCCTTCCCTACGCCGATCTCTTCGCCATCGTGCGCGCCACGCACGTCACGAGCTCGGTCACCGTCGAGAAGCGCACCGAGCGCAAGCTGAGCATCGGACGCGCGGCCCTCACCGGCGGCCTCATGCCCTCGCGGACCAGCACCAAAGAGACGAAGCACACCACCGAAGAGCGGGAGTTCGTCCTCTACCTGTTCCGCAACGACGGCCCGCCCTGGATCGTGCGCGCGAGCAAGGCCCACTACGAAGGGCTCGGCCCCTCACGAAGCGCGTCGACGCCCAAGAATTTCCAGCAGCTCGTGAAGCGGCTTCGCGAGGCGGCGCCCCACGCCATCTTCGACGAGCGGCTGCTCGCGATTCGCGGAACGATCGATCCGAGCTCGGCGAGCAAGATGGACTTGCTCGCACACGTCGTCGCGCTGTCGCTCTCGCAGCGTCAGCGCGCCTACCGGAGCACCTGAAGCCCCGGCTCAGAGCCCATGCCGTTCGGATAAGGGGACCCGGAACAGAACCCCTCCGACCACACGCGTCGTTCGAAGCCAGTTCGTGCTGTGCCGGACGATGGGAGGGAATCTCACAGGAAGGGCGGAAGGGCGGAAGATTCGAGGAGGGTACAGAGGAGAGCGCTGCGCGCTGCTCGAGGTGCATCGTTGCCTTCGTCCAGGACTCCCGGAGTCGACGTAGGAGGGGGTACTGTGAGCGGCCTTGCGACGGCTCACGCCCCCAACCCCCTTCCGTCCTTCCGCCCTTCCTGTGCCCTCTCTCTCGACTCAGGTTAGAGCCGACGGATTCAGAGCTCGATCTGGGTGCCGAGCTCGACGACGCGGTTCGAGGGGATCGAGAAGAAGGCGTTGGCGGGGCGCGCGTTGCGGCTCATGAAGGAGAAGAGCTGCTTGCGCCAGGTGGCCATGCCGCGGCGGTCGGTGATGAGGAGCGTTTCGCGGCCGAGGAAGAAGCTCGTGTCCGCCGCGTGGGTCTGAAGCCCTGCCTTGCGGCAGAGATCCAGCACCTCGATGACGTTCGGCGTCTGCATGAAGCCGTACACGGCCACGACCTGGTAGAGGCCCTGCCCGAGGTCGACGATCTTCTCGATGCGTGCGCTCGGCGCGAGCTCGGGAACGTGGCGCGTTTGGATCGAGAGGAGCACCACCTGCTCGTGGAGCACCTTGTTGTGCTTGAAGTGGTGGAGCATCGCGGGCGGGGCGCCGTCGGGGTTCGACGTCATGAAGATCGCCGAGCCCTTCACGCGATGCGGCTTGGTCATCGCCAGATCTTCGAGGAAGACCGTCATCGGCAGCGTGGCCGCGCGAATCGACTCACCGAGGCGAACACGCCCGGCGTGCCACGTGGTCATCAGCGTGAAGACGCCGACGCCGACGGCGAGCGGGAACCAGCCACCTTCGTGGATCTTGTTCACGTTCGCGCTGAAGAACGAGAGGTCGATGATGAGGAAGAAGCCGACGAGCGCCGTCGACGCGAGCGCGCTCCAGCCCCAGCGGCGGACGACGCCGTAGAAGAGGAGGCTCGTGATGCTCATCGTACCGGTGACAGCGATACCGTACGCCGCGGCGAGCTTCGACGACTCCTGCAGCGTGATGACGAGCGCGATGCACGCGACCATGAGCGCCGTGTTGATCTCCGGGATGAAGATCTGACCTTCGGCCTCGCCCGACGTGTGACGGATGGTCACGCGCGGCCAAAAGCCGAGCTGCACGGCCTGCTGCGTGAGCGAGAACGCGCCCGAGATGAGCGCCTGCGAGGCCACGATGGTGGCCAAGGTCGCGATGGCAACGAGCGGATAGCGCCACATGCCCGAGACCATCGCGTAGAAGGGATTGTCGACGTTGCCCTTCTCGAGGAGGAGCGCGCCCTGCCCGAAGTAGCAGAGGAGCAGCGCCGGATAGACGGCGAAGAACCAGGCCGCGCGGATCGGCTTTTTGCCGAAGTGGCCCATGTCCGCGTAGAGCGCCTCGCCTCCGGTGATGCAGAGGACGACCGCGCCGAGAATCAAGAAGCCGTGGACGCCGTGCGCCATGAAGAAGCGCGCCGCGTAGTGCGGGTTGATCGCGAAGAGGATGCTCGGGTGCTTCACGATCCACGAGGAGCCGAGACCCGCGATGGTGACGAGCCAAAGGAGCATCGTCGGACCGAAGACCGCGCCGACCTTCGCCGTGCCGCGCCGTTGCGCGAGGAAGAGCACGACGAGAATCACCACCGTGATGGCGACGATGACGGGCTTCGAGGACAGCGCCTCGCTGAACGTGAGGTGCGCGTGGAAGCCTTCGACGGTAGCCTCCGTGACCTTCGTGGCGGCGGCCTCGTTAGGCTGGCCTGCACCGAGACCTTCCACCGCCGAGAGCACGGAGATGGCCGGCGTGATGACGCCGTCGCCGTAGAGGAGCGCCGCGCCGAACAGCCCGAGCATCACGTAGATGCGCAGCGCCAGCGTCTTCTCGCCGGCCTTCGGCTTGAGCAGCGCCAGAAGCGCGAGGATGCCGCCTTCGCCGTGGTTGTCGGCGCGCATCACGAACGTCATGTACTTCACGACGATCACGAGCGTGAGCGACCAGAACACGAGCGACACGATGCCGAGTACGTTCTGTGGATTGACCTCTACGCCGTGCTCTCCGGAGAAACACTCCTTCAGCGCGTACAGTGGGGAGGTGCCGATATCGCCATAGACCACACCGAGCGCCGCAAGCGAAAGCTTGGACAGGTCGGCGAGTCCCGTGATCTTCGGCGCGTGGGTTACTTCGCCTGCGTGCTCTGCGGCAGAGCTCATCTGAGGGGGACGACGTTACTCCGCGTCATCGAGGCGCGCAACGCAGGCGCGTGCTATCCACTCCTCGAGGTCATGGCCGAGTCGACGCGCAATCCTGAACTGACGGCGAGCGCCGAAGCGCAGTCTCAGGCTCAGTCTCAGGCTCTGGCCGGTGGCGACGAGCGATCGGGCGTGGCACGCCTGGTGCTCGTCGTCCTTGCCATCGCGGTTGGGTTCGGTGTCGTGCCACGCCTGACGAGTGGCTACGGTTGCGGCCGAGCCGAAGACGCACCCGACTTCTCCGGCACGTTGGTGGCGAACGCCCCCGATCCGGCGAAGACGACGTTCAACCTGAGCGAGTTTCGTGGCCACCCCGTGCTGCTCGACTTCTGGGCCACGTGGTGCGGTCCGTGTCAGGCCGAGATGCCGATCATCAACGGCGTCGCCTCGCGCTTCAAGGACCAGGGACTCGTGGTGCTGGGCGTCAACACGAGCGACGCCGAAGGTCTCGCGGCGCGCTTCGTGGCGCGACGAGGCGTGACCTTTCCCATCGTCTACGACGTGAAGGACGCGATCGCGCAGAAGTTCGACGTCCACAACCTTCCGACGCTCATCTTGATCTCGAAGGAGGGCAAGATCATGGCGGTTCGTCAGGGCGTCACGAGCGATGCGGATCTGGAGCGCCTGATCCGCCGGGCTCTCTGATCTCGCCGGTCTCGTTGATCGGTCTCGTTCACCCGTCTCGTTCACCGCTGGGCTTCGTGCTCGCGCGCATCGGCAAGAAGAAGCGCGTGCCGGTGAGATCGTTCACGCCGCAATAGAGGTCGGCGTCGAACGTCTCCTTGAGCGTGCGCCACGTCATCACCGCTTCGACGCTGCCGGCGGCAACGACGCGCCCAGCCTTCATGAGCACGATGCGGTCGGCGAATTGCGCCGCCACGTTGAGATCGTGCATCACCACCAGGCACGCCAGACCGCGCTCCTTCACCTCCGCGGCCAGCAGCTCGTAGAGCTCCATCTGGTGGCGCACGTCGAGGAAGGCTCCGGGCTCGTCGAGGAGGAGCACCTTCGGCTCCTGTGCGAGTGCTCGCGCGATGGCCACGCGCTTCTGTTCGCCTCCGGAAAGCGCATGCGCAGGCCGATCCGCGAGGGCGACGAGATCGCAACGCACGATGGCGTCTTCGATCACGCGAGCGTCGTCCTCGGACGTTCGCATCCAAGCGCCCTGGTGGGGGGCGCGCCCCATCGCCACCACGTCACGCACGCTGAAGCCGAGCGCGTGCTCCTGCATTTGCTCGACGACGGCGAGGTTACGCGCCACGTCACCGCGCGTTCGCTTCGGATCGGTGAGCGACACGCCGAGGAGCTCAACCGATCCCGCAGACGGTTCGAGCAATCCCGAGGCCACGCGCACGAGCGTCGTCTTTCCGGCGCCGTTCGGCCCGAGAACGCACACCAGCTCCCCTGCATGCACGGCCAGATCCACGTCGCGCAGCTGGGCACGATCTCCCTTGGCACCGTCGTAAGACGCGGTGACACCTCGCAAGCGAAGGCACTCTCGACCGGGGGAGCTCAGGGGCTCTGGATAGCACGGCCCCCTTGACGCGGTGATCGGCTCCGTTTCTCATGCTGCGCCGTGCCGCGCTTCGAACGGACCTGGCCGGGAACTCCGCCGCAAGAGCGCGTGAACCCCTTCACGGGTGCGCGCATCCTGATCGCGGCGGTCCCCGAGCGTAAGGACGTCTTCGAGGTCGAGCTCCGCGGTCAGACGGTCGTCTGGTTTTCGCAGAAGCGCGGTGGACGACCTCGGACGAGCGAGTCGTCGTACGGCTCCCGCCAGCAGGCGCAGACGATCTACCAGCAGATCATCGCCCGCCAAGCGACGGCGAAGGGTCTGAAGGAGGTCGGTCCTTCACAACACCTCGGCCCCGCCGTTCCCGAAGGCTCGGGTTCGACCTTGCTGCTTGACGAGCTCTTCGCCGCCGGGGATCCCCGCGTGGTCGACGAGGTGCTCGGCTGCACCTCGCAGAAGAAACTCGGCGCGCTCGCCAAGCCTTGGTTCGAAGCCGCGTTCGAAGACGTGCGACCCGAGATGCGACGCGCGCTCCTTCGTTACGTGGACGACGGTTGCGATCGCCATTTCCATCGCCAGCTCGTGAAACGGCTCTTCAAACTCGCCGAGCAGCGCGGGGACGACGAGCTGATGGCTCACTTCTTGGTGGCCTTCGACCGCCTCTCGCGACGCATCATCGTCGAAGGGAAGATCTGGTCGCGGGGCTCCTACGTCACGCGGTCGGAGCTCGCGTCGAACCCCGCGCTGCTCGCCAAGATCTCGTCCAAGACCTCGCCGAAGGCCAAGACGGACCGCTTCACACGCGCCACCCGCCATTACCTCGCGCGACGCGTGTTCCGTTATTTCCGCACGATCGGCAGGTCCGACCCGGCTCGCTACGGCAAGGCCATGCGCCTCGCCATGCCGCTCTATCGCGACGAGCACCTCGATTCGTCGGCGCGCCTGCTCGACGCGTGGAGCCTGGTTCACGTGCTCTTCGCATGGTCCGACGTCATCGTGCGTGACCCCCGCGGAATTCGCGTGGCCGAGGGCCGCGCCGTGTCGGAGCTCTCTCCCGCCCCCTATTGGCCGGCGGCGTGGCGCGGCGTTCGCGACGAGCTCTTCGAGCAACTTGGACAAGCTCGAAGCCGCACGGTCCGCGTCTGGACCGCCCGCTGGCTCGAGAAGGAATACGCAGGGGAGCTCCAGGGTCTGCCCATCGCCATGCTGAGGCCTTTGCTCGCGAGCCCGCACGACGAGGTCGTCGCCTTCGCGGCCAAGCTCCTCGCGAGCGCGCGCGGCCTCGACACGGTGAGCGTCGACGAGTGGCTCGGCCTCTTGCGCATCGAGAATTTCGACGTCGTCCCGATGCTCGTCGATGCGTTCGAGAAGCACGTTTCGCCGAAGCGCGTTTCGCTCGAACAATGCATCGAGCTCGCGCTTTCGCGCATGGCGTCCGTCGCCGAGCTCGGGTTGCGCTGGGCACGACAGAAGGCAACGGGGAACGCCTCGGAGATCGCCACGATCGGACGTGTGGCTCAGGCCACCGTCGCGAGCGTGCGCACGGAGGGAGCCGCCTGGTTGCTCGCGCTCCTCGACGCGTCCGCACACTTCCGCCCCGAGCAGCTGCGCGATCTGTTCGATTCACGCTTCGCCGACGTGCGTACGGTCGCGGCCGAGTATCTCGAGAAGAAGCCGAAAGACGCGTCCGGCGTGCCGCTCTGGTTCTCGCTGCTCGAATCGCCGTACGACGACGTACGCGCGCTCGTGGTGAAAAACGCAGCCACCTGGCAACAAGAAGCCGGCCCCGACGAGCTCGCGCACCTCGCGAGCACCGTGATCCTCGCCGTCCACACCGGCGCCAACACGAAGCAGTCGATGCTCCGTCGCATCGCCGATCGCGCGGCCGAAAAGCCGGCCGAAGCCGATCGCTGGCTCCCCGTCCTTTCGTTCGCTCTCCGCTCGGTTCGCGTGCCCGAACGCGTCGGCGCCTTGGCCGCCCTCACGCGAGCCGCCGTGGCCCACGACGAGCTCCGAAGCGCGATCGAACGGCATTTGCCCGAGCTCTCCATCGGAGCACAGGTGGCACGATGACCAGCCTCGACGTTCGCTACAAAGGCGAGAGCGGCATGCGCCAGGCGGGCGGCGGGCAAGCGCTCGCCTTCGCGCCGAATCTCGCGCGACCGCCGGTGTTCTTCGACGGTGAGCTGCTCCATCCGCTCCGTTTCCGCGAAGCGATGAGCGCTCTGCACGACGTGGTCGTCGGCGATCTCAAAGCGAAGAAGAAGGACCGCTCCGCCTGGCTCGCCTGGAAGGACCAGCAGGCTCGCGAGGAGGCGCAGATACGCACGGCCGTCCTCGATCGCGCGCGCGTCGAAGAGGCGCGGAAGATCTCGAACGAGCCTCCGCCGAAAAACCTCAAGGGCGACTTCCAGAAGATGCATCGCCTCTACTGGGACGCGCGCGTGCGGTGGGCCAACGAGCTCTCGCGCAACGATCCGGCCCTGTTCCGCGCGCTCGTTCCCTGCGATCCGGTCGTGACGGTCGCGCCCGACGTCGTCTTCTTCGAATGCTTCGCCAAAGACGAATCGGCGTACGGCTGTCTGACGGTCGACCGCAACGCATTCGGCGGCGAGAGCGCAAGCGGCCTCGGCACCACGAACGTCGACTACTCGCTCGCGCTCTACGAGCACTTCCAGACGCTTCGCACCTACCGGTCGACGCGCTTGCTCGTCGACCCCACGGGCTTCGAGGTCCAGAACCAGGGCGGCGCGGGCTATCGCGAAGAGAAGATCGACCTGCCGCCCTCGTGGCTGCGCGGCTTCGGCCAGCTCCAGGCGGCCATGGCGCTGCCTGCAACGCGCGTCGAGCTCTCCGTCGACGCCGTCTATTCGCTCCTCGCCTACATGAAGCGGCACCGCGAAAAGGGCGGTCCGCGCAGCGTGCGATTCCAGCTCGCGCCGGGCAAAGTCCCGACGATGATCCTCGACCCGTGGGGTGTCGAGATCCGCTCGCACGGCGCGCCCTACGACGGTGCGATGGTCGGCGAAGTGAAGCTGTGGGGCCGGCGCCGACTCATGTCGCTCGCGCGCCTCTTGCCCATCACCGACCGCTTCGAGGTCCTCCTCTTCGGATCGGGGTTGCCGAGCATCTGGATCGCTCACATGGGCGAGATGCGCTTCGTGCTCGGCCTCAGCGGCTGGACCGCAAACGACTGGACGCGCGGCTCGAACCTCGACACGTTCTTCGGGGATTTCCAGGCCCCGGCGGGCACCGCCGACGCGCTCGCGCGCTATCTCGAGGTCACCCGCCTGGCCAAGGTCACCGAGCTCGAACGGCAGGTGAGCCTCCCGCGGCGGCAAGTGCTCGCGGGACTCCACGAGCTCGCCAAGCGCGGTCAGCTCGTCTACGACCACGCCTCCGAGCTCTATCGCTGGCGACCGCTCATGCCCGTCGCCCTCTCCGAGACGCTGCTCGGCCCGGAAAATCCCGAGCTCGAAGCCGCGCGCAAGATGGTGAGCGACGGCGCCGTGAAGCTCGAACGCGACGAGGCGCTCGGCGGCGGCCGGCGGCTCTTTGCGGCGCACGTCGGAGGAACCGGATGCGAAGGCATCGTCGATCTCGACGGCGCCTTCCGCGGCGCGAAATGCAGCTGCTCGTTCTTCTTCAGGAACCGCCTCCGCGCCGGCCCCTGCCGTCACCTCCTCGCGCTGCGCATGCATGCGACGAAGTCCGCGGTCGCGGCTCCCTCTCCGGTGGCTCACGTCACGACCGCGCCATCGAAGGGAATGCTCGTTCACCTCGCGGAGAATGTCGTCGCTTCGATGCAGACCGAGGCCGATCGCCGGGGCGAAACGCTCCACGCGATGGCGGCCCAGGCCTGGCGCATCGCCCGCGAGCACGTTCGCAAAGCCCCCAATCTCGACGCGCTCGCGTCGAAAGGGGCGAGCTCGCCCTACGCGCCCTACGCGCCCTACCGTGGAGGCGCGAAGGTCGCGCAGCTCCTCGCCCTGCCCGCCGACGTCGAAGGAGAGATTCAGCGCGAAGCTGCGCGCCTCGACGTCACCGTCTCACGCGTCGTCGAAGCCGCCTGGCTCGTCGCGAGCGACGTGATGCGCCTCACCTCTTCTCTTCTTTCTTGAACCATGGTTCTGTCTCTCTCGATCCAGTCCTGCAAGGAAGTCCGAGCGCACGAGACCATCATGCTGCGGCGTTCCGCCGTGGCGGCCGTTGCTTCTCCATGCTTCCCCACGCCCGATGTTCTTTTGGGCTCGCAGGGTGCCGTGTCGTTTCACCAGGGCAACAGATGTTTGCTCCAAACACGGCACCCCGGAGCCCTTCGTGATCGGACGCGGTCCTACGCACGAAGTCGAGCTCTCGGGCTTCCTTCCAGGACTGGATCATGAGCTTCTGGAACAAGGTCAAACAGTTCTTCGGGGCAGGTGAAGCGCCGGAAGGCCCGGCGAAGACCGGAGACGCGCTGTCTGCCCATGATGCTGCGCTGGTCCGCGAGGTCAGCGCGATCATCCAGATCAAGTGCCAGAACGGCGAGCTCTTCCAGGCGGTCGACGTCGCCGACCAAGGCGGCTACGCCGCGAAGGGCATTCCGCAAATCCGCGCCGCCTGCGCAGTGGTCGAAGCGCTCCACGACA